>CAZMXB010000168.1:0-11287 GCA_964569855.1 uncultured Rhodoferax sp. | reverse complement strand
CCCAGGGCGATATCTTTGGAATTGTTGCTGGGCGCGGGATGACGGCTTGCCAAGGTGGGTCAGTCATAAGGCGGCACGTGGGTCATTCTGACGTCGGCGCCAACACCCATCCTATTGGAGGCAACGAGATCGCAGAACAAGAAGGTCGGTTATTTTTGTTTCAAGACGACGTTGTTTATGTGCGCTCGGACCATCCTGTCCTATTCTGCTGACGCAGGCCGCAGCCAGCTTTGGCCGTGCAAATGGATCGTGCCGTTTTCTCACATCCATTCAGCCACCGTTCACCCAGTCCCGCGCAAGATGCCCCCATACCAACCCAAAGGGCATCCTATGAAACGTCTTGCTATCGCTATTGCATGTACTGTTGGCGCTTTTGTTGCTCAGGCAGACACCTTCTTTGACAACGCCCGCGTGCGCAGCGCCGAGCCGCAGTATGAAAACGTTACCGTGCCGCGCGAAGAGTGCCGCACCGGTTGGGTGACTCCGCCCCCGCGCGTTTACAACGAAGGCCCTAACTATGGTGGCGTAGCACTGGGTGCGCTGGCCGGTGGCGTGGTGGGTAATCAGGTTGGCCGCGGCAGCGAGGGCCGCGAGGCTGCCACAGCATTGGGCGCGCTGGTGGGAGCCATTGCCGGGGACCGCATTACCAGTAATAACAGTAACCGCTACGCGCAAGTCCAGGAAGCCCCACGCCAAGTCAACCGCTGCCAAGTGGTCAACGATGTCCAGGCACGCCTGACCGGTTACAGCGTGGCTTACGACTACCGTGGCCAGACCTACACCACCCTGATGCGTGAAAACCCCGGTCCGTACCTACAGGTGCGTGTGTCGGTAGACCCCGTTGGCCCTGTCCTGCGGTAACCCGCTCTTCCGGTAGTACGATGATGCCTATGACTTCCCGCATTGCAAACTCGCTGCTCGTCGCCCTTATGCTGGCCTGCGCGCCCGCGTGGGCCGACCTAAGCCGAGATGAAGCTGCTGCTGCCGCCCGTCAGGCGGCGGGTGGGCGGGTGCTGGCGGTGGACAAAGCCCAGGTCGGCAATAGGGCAGCGTGGCGCGTCAAGCTGGTCACTGCGGGTGGCGAGGTGCAGGTGGTGATGATCGACGCCGCCACGGGCAAGCCGCTTTGATTTAAATGCGCCTGCTGCTGATTGAAGACGATGCGCCGCTGCGGCTCTCGCTCGCACTGCGTCTGGAGGCCGATGGCTACCGGGTGGATCAGGCCGCTGATGGGGAAGACGGCCTATTCCAAGCACGCGAGTACCCAGTGGATCTGGTCATCGTCGATCTAGGTTTACCCAAGCTTAATGGACTCACGGTCGTGCAACGGCTGCGCGCCGATGGCAAGGCCTTGCCCATCCTCATCCTCACTGCGCGCGGCAGTTGGCAAGACAAGGTGGTTGGGCTGGAGTCGGGCGCCGACGACTACCTGGTCAAACCGTTTGAATACCCCGAGCTGGCCGCGCGCGTCAAGGCGCTGCTGCGCCGCGCCATGAAGGCCGCCACTGATGTGTTAACCGTGGGGCCGCTCAGCCTGGACATTGCTGCGCAGGCCGCCCACCTGAACGGTGCGCCCATGGAGCTGACGGCGTTTGAATACCGTGTGCTCGAATTCTTGGTACGCGAGCGTGCACGCGTGGTCAGCAAGCAAGAGCTGGCCGACTACCTCTACCCCCACGACCAGGACCGCGACAGCAATGTGCTGGAGGTGCTGGTGGGCCGCCTGCGTCGCAAACTGGACCCCGAAGGCACGCTGGCCCCGATAGAAACCCTGCGTGGCCGCGGCTACCGCTTCACCCTTGAATGACGCGGGTCGCCCCCCCCATGAGGTTTGACGCGTTGTCTATCCGCGTCCGGCTGATGGTGGGCGGTGCTGTGGTGCTGCTGGCCTTCATGGCCGTGGCCGGCATGGCCCTGCAACGGGCCCATGCCGATGGCGTGCGCGCCGCGCATTACGCCCGTTTGCAAAGCACGGTGTACCTGCTGTTAGCCGGGGCCGAGCTGGACGCTGCGGGCGCGCTGGTCATGCCGACCGAGTTTGCCGAACCACGCCTGTCTCTGCCTAGCTCGGGCCTCTACGCCCGCATCGTCAATGTGGCGCGGGGTGAGGCATGGCAATCGGCATCCACCCTTGGGCAGGCTCCGCCCTTTGATGGCGACGTCCCGGTGGGTGAGTGGCGTTACGACACAGTGCAGGCGCCTGCGGGCGCATTCTTGTCCGCCAGCTACGGCGTGCGCTGGGCAGGGCAGGACAAGGCCAGTGTGCGACTTGTGTTATCAGTGGCGGAGAGCAGCGTCGCGTTCGATCGCGAAACGAGGGCCTTTCAGCGCACGCTGTGGGCTTGGCTGGGCGGGGCGGGTCTGTTGTTGTTGCTGTCGCAGACCTTGCTGTTGCGCTGGGGCCTGGCTCCGCTTGAGCGGGTGTCGCAAGAAATTGCCCGCATTGAAAGTGGTCAACAGGCCGAGGTGCAGGGTCGCTACCCCACCGAGATTGCCGCTCTCACCGGCAACCTCAACACCCTCATCCAACAAGAGCGAGTGCGCCAGACGCGCTACAAAGAAGCGCTGAGCTATCTAGCCCACAGCCTGAAAACACCGCTGGCCGTGCTGCGCTCCGCCCTGGGCCAACCCGACCAACTGGCTGACACCGTGGCGCAACAGGTAAGCCGCATGGACCATATCGTGCAGCACCAACTGGGCCGCGCCGGTGCTAGCGGTGCCGCGCGTTTTGCGCCCTGGCTGGCACTGGCACCGGTGGTGGGGCGCATTCGCGATTCGCTGGCCAAGGTATATGCCGACAAACAGTTGGTCTTCACTGTGGATTGCCCGCCCAACCTGACGTGGCGCATTGACGAGGGTGACGCCTTCGAGATGCTGGGCAATGTGATGGACAACGCAGCCAAGTGGGCCGCGGGGCGCGTTAACGTGCAGCTGTGGCGCGAAGGTAGTGCCCTGCGCATCAGTGTGCAGGATGACGGCCCCGGCTTTACCGACACGCAGGCCGTGCTGCAACTGCATGTCCGCATGGACGAAAAAGTGCCCGGCCATGGAGTTGGCCTGGCCGTGGTGAACGACTTGGTGGCCAGCCACGAAGGCACGCTGACGCTGGGGGCTTCGGCTTGGGGCGGGGCGCAGATCGACATTGCGCTGCCTGTAGCCTGAAACACGGTGATACTTTCTCAGAGCCCTAGTTGGAGGGAAACAGGGGCTTGCGGCCAGATTTTTTGCTTTGGTTCAGTTTGCGTTCATGCACCGGGGCGCACCATGGAACCCTGTCAACCCAAGGAGCAATCCATGAACCGCATCGTTATCCTCAAGTCTCTTGCCACAGCAGCTTTGGCGCTGGGCACTTTGGCTGCCGCCACCACGGCCCATGCGCGCGACGACGTGCAATTCTCCATCACGCTAGGAACGCCTGGCGTCTATGCGCACCCCCGCCCGGTGTACGTGCAGCCAGCACCGGTCTATGTGCAGCCCCGGCCCATATATGCGCAGCCGATATCGAGCTATGTGTATCCCCGCCCTGTCTACTACACGCAACCGGCCCCTGTGTACGGTGGTTGGGGCCACCAACGCCAACGCCACCACTATGGCCGCGACATCAACAACCGAGGCCCCATGCGTGACTACGACAATGACGGCATCCCCAACCGCTATGACCGTTTCCCGGGCAATCCGAACCGGCGGTGAGCGGAGATGTCTTTGTCCAACTGACGCCACGGGGTTATTCCGGCGGACACCAGACGCCACCCCAGCACAACCAGTTGGGGCTATGGCAATGTCTGGAGTGTGTTTGGACGCGACCGCAGTTCGGGCCATTTCCAGTCATTGGTCAGTGACCGCTTCAAGGCTGGAAGTTGGGCAGTTCCAAGGCGGTTCGCCGGAACGCTATTTGAGGCAGTGGTGACCCATCGTTCCGGGCTCGTGTCCATTGCGCCGATACACGACGGGTGCGGCTGGCACCCATTCAAAAGCCATGCACTGCATTGTTTGCCACCGCACAGAGTGGAATCGTTATAAACTATATAAACGGTTTATTAACAAGGGGGCCACGATGTTCTATTCTCTTATTTCCCGTTGGTTTAGAGCAATGACGAAGCACCACGCTTTGCACCAGCCCGAGCATGTGGGGCCGTATGCTGGGAGCTACCTAGAGCGCCAAAACTGGGACCACTCATAGTCTCTCTACGCGCCCGCCTACAACAAATTTAACTGGCCGAAGTGCCGGTTCTTTTGGTACTGGCTACGCAGCCATGATGCGTCCCCACCTGCCTTGCCGAGACTGCCCCCCACCATCCCCAGCGTGGATTCAATCTGATAGCCTACAAGCCAAATCTAAACCCACCCATACGCCTTAATTCAGCGTCAAATAGTGGCGCAACCAAGCCACGAAGCACTTGTGAGGTGAATGGGTCTACCGAATTCGCCATGCGGACTGTGCGCGAGCCTCTGGGCCAGAAGCCGAAGTAGGAAAACCCAATAGGAAGCTGACGTTTGTCGGCTGTCACACTAATTTGCAGTCGCTGAATGAGCGCGTTTCAAAAGAACACGCGCAAAGCAAGCGAGTAGGGGATCAGATATCAACTCGCGGCTGCAAGAGTTGGATGGCGGAAGTTCATTTGCATACGCAAGGCCAGCAAGTCCAACACGCGCAAACCGCCGTAGTCAAAGGCAATGGCGCCATATGCATCCAACACCGTCAACGCTTCATTTACCCGCTGGCGTGAGAGACCGACGAGATACGCCAGTTCTTGTTGAGTGATGTTGGGCACTGTCGCAAAGCATGGATACATGACCGGGTTCAGCGAGGCCGCCAGACTACGTGCAACGCCAATATCAGGATTGGTCATGCAATCTGGACTTCTCGCCTTTAACAAAGTACATATCCATCTCCCCTTTTCCCTTGGCAAAGACTTTCCCTCGATACTCGCAATCGTAGATTTCCCGAATTAAGTCGTAGGTATACGCAGAAATGTTGACCCGCCCAATCTCGCCGGAGCTCTCCATGCGTGATGCAATGTTGACCGTGTCACCCCAGATATCAAATGCGTAACGCTTAGTGCCGACCACACCGGCCACCACCGGGCCAGTGTGCAGACCAACCCGCAGGCGCCACTTGAAAGCCGACTGTTTGTTGCGCTCTTCCAGCCAATTGATCATCAATAGACCGGCTTTCACGCAGCGTTTGGCATGGTCGGCACACCAGCTAGGTACACCGGCCGCAGCCATGTAGGAGTCGCCGATTGTCTTGATCTTCTCAACCCCACACTCATCAGTAATTTGGTCAAAGGCCGCAAAGATGCTGTTCAGCTCTGCCACCATGCGGTCCGGTGGCATCGTAGTTGCGGCCTGGGTGAAGCCGCTCAAGTCCGTAAACAGAACCGAGACAGATTCATGTCGAACTGGTTTGGCTACACCCGAGGCGGCCAACTCTTGTGCGATTTCTGTGGGCAACATGTTGTTGAGCAATTCCTGGGTACGCCCTCGTTCTGTTTGCAGTTCCTGGGTGCGCTGTTGAACCTTGCCTTCAAGTTCGCGCGCAGACCGCTTCAGGACCATATAGATACTTGCCATGATCGCCAGCAAGGCGCCCATGAACGTGACAAGAAGTTGTAGTCGCTTGTTGTTGATTTCGGCGTCTTTAAGGCCGTTCTCACGCGCCAAAAGCTCAATCTTCTTCTGACGCTGCACAGAGTCGAACTGTTCTTGCAAGCCTGCAACCGCCTTTTCGCGGTCAGACCTAAAGATTTGGTCTCTCAACTTCTGCTGCTCGTAAAGGGTTGCAATCGCCTCGCGATAAAGACCGGCCTGCTCATACATGCGGCTAAGTTCACCCAGACTGGCTTCCTCTTCAGCTACAGCACCCGATTCCTGCATCGCTTTGAGAGCAGCACGGACCTCGGCATCGCCCTCCCGGATCTTTCCCTGCCCCATCAAAGCAAAACCGACATTACTTTGCGCGGTGGCCAGCCCAACCAACTCGGCAGACTCCTTGAACTTGGCCATGGCCTGCCGGGCAAACACTTCAGCCTTGGTGTGGTTTTTGCTGATCAGATAGCTGTCACCAATGTTATTGAGCGCAGTAGCCTGTAGTCCCACCAAACCGGCCTCGCGTCCGATGGCGAGTGCCTTCTCATAAGCTGATAGCGAATCTTTGCTTCGCCCCAAGCTGGCAAAAGTGGCGCCCTGATTCAAGTAGAGTGTTCCCTTGAGCTTGGTGGACCCTACCTCATGAGCAAGAACCAGGCCCTCCTCAAGGACTTGCAGGGCTTTGTCCCAATTGGTCATCGCCATATAGATGTTGCTCAACAGGTTGAGCGAACGCAGGTATGAGAGAGTTGTTTTTTTGGGGAGCACCTGGGCATATTGCAGGCTTTTCAGTGTGCTCTCCAGCGCAACTTCGAACCCGCCCACAGTCAACTGTGCATTGCCCAAAGTCGAGTAAAAGCGCCACAAGGCCAGCGGATCGGCGGTTTGCAAAGCCATGGCTTCGATAGCAACCAGCCGGGCTATGGCGGCATGGGCCTTACCCGAAATATTAAACATGGATGCGGAACTGGATGTGGCAATCACCACACCCACATTGTCCTTGTTGGCTTGCGCCAACTGCAACAGATTCGCAATCGAGGCCTGCGCCTCATCCAATTTGGCGGCATCGACCTGGACGGTGATGAGCGTGCTTAGATACTCGCGGCGAATGGTGTAGGGCGTGTCAGCGCCCAACGCAGCGCCCACGTCCAGCAGTTGCCTGAGGGCTTGCGCATTGTTTGTTTCTGACAGTTTTTGCAGTGCTTCAATGCGCGCCAGAACCGCCGGCTGTGCCAAGGCAACCCCGTGCCACCCAATCAGCATTGCGAAGACAAAAGTAGCGGATCGAAATAAGTGTCCCATTTGGAGGATGCTACTTCAGGTAGTTGACTGCCAAACAATGAGACGGTTTGAACGCTTTTGCCAATCCGAACGCGAAATGAATCAGGCAACTTTTGAACACTCCCGCCAATTGCGCACCACAACAACAGTCTCCAATTGCGAGCCCCAACGCGCTTTCATCGAAGCTCAACTGCGCTTCAAGCGAAACTACATGACGATCTACCAAGATCTGGTCGACAGCCATGGATTTACCAGTGCCTACAACAGCGTCAAACGTTTCGCCGGTGGCCTGTGCAAGCATGAGCCTGAACAATTTGATGGACTCGAATTTGCCCCAGGTGAGGAGTGCCAGGTCGACTACGGTGAAGGTGCGCTCACCCGTGTTGTTGGTACTGATCGCTTTCGCAGAGTCGTGTGGAAGTCCAGCCAAGAAACCTGGGCACGATTGCATGAAGAGGCATGGCGCTATTTCGGTGGTTGTTGCCGCTACGTAGTCCTGGACAACCTCAAGGAAGGCGTCATCAAGCCCGACCTGTACGAACCCCCGCTCAATGCCGTTTACGCAGCCACACTTAAGCACCACGGTGTCGTGGCGGACCCAGCGCGAGTCCGTGACCCCAATCGAAAAGGGGTTGTGGAGCATGCCAATCCACCGCCCTGAAGGGGCGTCGATTCGAGTCGATTGAGGAGCAGAACCAGCACCTCGAACACTGGGAAACCAAGTGGGCCGCGCAGCGCATCCATGGCAGCGAAGGCCGCCAGGTGGAGGCCATGTTCCAGAAAGAGAAACCCCACCTGTTGCCCTTGCCCTTACTGGGAATGCATTACTTTACCGAGGGTCAGTACACCGTCAACGACGACTCATGCGTGCGCGTCTCCCATAACAGCTACGCCGCCCGTCCGGCACCCATTGGCAGTCGGGTCCTGGTACGCCTGTTTGCGCGTCGCCTGGAAATCCGTGATCTGCGCACGCAAGTCCTGCTGCGCGCCCATGAGCGCGCTGAGAGGCCCGGCACGGTGGTGTTGCCCATGGAGGAGCGGGTCTTCAATCCCTCGCGCGAAACGCAGCGCATTCTGGGCCAAGCCTCCAACCCCTCAATTCCAAGCGATTCGGCCGATTCAAAGCCGACATGAAACCAGAGAGGTACCGACCCGTCAGCCGCGCCCGCTATAGGAACTTGTCGATGTGGCCGGCTTTTGGACGAATCTCACAGGGAGGCCTGGCGAGCCTCGCAGCACCGGCTTGGCGTTGGCCAATGTCCAGCGACTGCCCGTGACAAACGTCTACTTCTCTTCCAACTTGCGTAGCATCTCCACTGCGTTGGAATTCGCGGCGTCCAACTCCAGTGCACGACGGTAGTTGGCTATCGCGCGCTCCTTGTTGCCTTGCACCATGTAAGCCTCACCCAGGCTGTCGTAACTATTGCCATCCAACGGAAAAAGTTCGGCGTTGAGCTTTAGTACGGCGACGGCTTCTGGCATTTGGCCGCGTGTGAGATAGTAGTAGCCCAACTGATTGAGGTCATTGGGCCCATCTGCGGCTGGGAATGCCGTGCGCTGATGCTTGAACTTGGTAATCGCGCCGCCAAACCCTTGTTGGGCCATTGCTTGCGCCAAGGCGTCCGCCAGCGGGCGTTGCGGCGCGGGTGTGGGCAAGTCGTACAACACATTGGTGATGTCTTCAGACAGTTTGTAGATGGCGGGGGTGATATTGCCGGCGCCGTCGTTGAGCAAGATGACAACCAGCCGCTGATCATCGGGTAGACGTGTGATCAGGCTGCGAAAGCCATTGGTGTTGCCCCCGTGTTCATGCACCGTGAGGTCACGCCCGCCTATTTTTCGGGTGCCTGTCATCCAACCGTAGCCATAGCCCAAATTGCCGCGAATCTCGCTTTTGACGTAGGGCGTGAACATACGCTGTTTGGCGGACTCCGACAGCACGCTGGTGCCGTACAGGGCGCGGTCCCACAGCAAGAGATCACCCACGGTGCTGTACATGCCACCGGCGGCATAGCCGTTGGGCATGTACATCGGCGCAGCGCTCTCAAAGGCTCCGCCGGGCGCCTTCACGTAACCGGTAGCCTTGCGGTCCACCACGCGCTCAGGCGCCTCGTAACCGGAGCGGGCCATTCGCAGCGGGTGCAGGATCATGTCATCCAACGCGCGCTCATAGGATTTTCCGGTGACTTTTTCAATCACATAGCCCAGCAGGTAGTAGCCAGAACTGTTGTACTTGCCCTTTGTGCCGGGTGCGAATTCCAGATCTCGGTTCATGATCTCCATAAATTCCGCACGCGATACCTTGGCGCCCAAGCGGTTCTCCCAAAATCCGGGGAAGTTCGCGTAATCCACAATGCCAGATGTGTGGTTCAGCAATTGATGAATCGTCACTTGGCCGCCAATGTCGACCCGCAGATCAGGTACATACGCTCCGATTTTGTCATCCAGATTGATCTGGCCTTGTTCTACCAGTTGCATCACCTGCGCGGCGGTGAATTGCTTGGTCAACGAAGCAATTCGAAAGGCCGTGTCGGTGGACGCGGGAATCTTCCACTCGCGGTTGGCTAGACCAAAGGCGCCTTGGTAGACCACCTTTCCGTGGTCGGCAACGAGCACCGCGCCGTTGAGCTGTCCTATCGAGTGGTACTGCGATACCAAGGTCTTGATGCGTTGTGACTTCGCGGTGTCCGCATTCGCTTTGGCGGGTTGGGTTTGTGCGTGGGCCGCAGTGGCAATCGTAAACGCGGCAACGAGGTAGACCGCGTGGGTCAGCCATCGGCCGCTTGTCTTGGGGTGGGGCATTTGAAAGGGCTCCGTGTTGGGGGTTGATAGATACGTTGCGTGTGGTGCCGCGTGAGAACGTTCAGAGCGATTCAAGCATGTCGCCGGTGTCCACCGGTCCGGCGTCCACCGCCAACACCTTGGAGCCCAAGTGCCTACGGTAGCCACGGAAGATCGCTGGCAAGCCCTCCACCTTCAAGTCTTTGCCGCTGCGCAACTCGTAATGCACATGCGGATTATTGGAGCTGCCGGAATTGCCCATTTTTGCGACCACCTGGCCGCGTTGTACACGGTCGCCAATCTTGACCGCCAGGCTGCCTTTTTGAATATGGCCGAGCATGCTGAATTCGCCATTGCCATGGTCAACGACCAGGTAGTTTCCATAGAAGTACATGGGTGTGGTTTTAATTCTTTCAGGTTTGAAAAAATTCTCGCCACCCCGAATATTGTCTGGCACAGCGTCCACCGCATCCACTACCGTGCCGTCGCCGCTCGCATACAAGGGTTGACCCCAGGCGAACCAATCTTCGTTCTTGGCTCCAGTGCCGCGGTAGAGATCGAAATTCTCGTCGGTGGAATTGAGGTCCAGGCTGTAGCGCATGAAGTTTTGCGTCAAGCCCAGGTCTCTGGCGGCGGAGTGTTCGGTGTTCAGGCGCCTGTGGTGGGCGTAGTAGTCATGGCCGTCATGGACCATGAACTTGCCTTTGACAGGCAGAGACAGTTCTGTCTTCCCCTGGTAGACACGCGGCTCAATGGTGACCGTGGCGCTTGCGTCGGGTGCCTCCTGTGGGATGCTGAGGCTGAATGTATAACTCAGGCGGTGCAAGTCGACGTCGGTGCGAAAACTGTGGAAGGGATTGAAGACCAGAATTTTTGCGCCCGGGGCAACGACCCGACCCGGCATGGTTTCGATTGCCGGGGCAAAACCGTTGCTGTCGATAAATCGGCGCAACACCGGTTTACCAGCCGTATCGAGAACCGTCAGTACGATACTGTCGATGCCCAGCGGTGTGGGGCCCAAGTTTTCGACCAGAAAGTCAAAGTTCAGGGACTGGCTCACATCTCCAACTTCGATCCAAATGGTTTCGGGCTGGGCTGTGACGCGTATGGGCCCGGCTGTCTTGGGCATGGTTTTTTGCCACGCACCGTAGGCAAAATAGGCGGCAGTCCCGGCGCCGAGTGTCAAAGCGAAGGCTGCAAGCCACGTGAAGGCTTTGCGTTGTGCAGATGTCATTGTGTTGGTTGGTTGATTGAAGAAGAGCGCCGACTGTATCTGCGGCTCCCGGCCAAGGGTAGCCACTTGGGATGGACTGCAGCGCAAAGGTGCTGGATTGCCGGATGCAGGGTTTTGTAGCAATAGGCCTGAACGAGCGCCTTGCCCGGCTCCTTGCCGCTCTTGGAATGCCCAGCGACTCCACCTTGAGCGTGTAGTTGTTAGCGCCGCCACGTTTTTGACACGGGTGCCGGGATTTCGCTGACCCATGCAGACACGCCCCTAGGCGTTGCTGCATGCGGAATTTCGCAGCATTGGCTTGGGGCAATCCAATGTCGGTACCTGGGTCAAAAACGTGGCGGCGCCAACACAATATGCCGATGCGGTGTTCTGGAGCAACGCCACGCAACCTGGGCAAGGGGA
>CAZMXB010000167.1:0-11330 GCA_964569855.1 uncultured Rhodoferax sp. | reverse complement strand
AAAAATCCTGGACCAGAAAATTGGCATGGGCATGGTCGGCAACGACATGGGCAAATTCATGCAGTACCAGACCGCGCAGGCTATCCCGAAATTTGCCGAAGGCGGCGGTGGCGGCGGCAGTGGTATTGCCGGTGATGCGATGGGTCTGGGTGCTGGTGTGGCGTTGGGTCAGGTGTTGGCGCAAAACCTGCAAGCCGGCTTGCAGGGTAACCCACAGGCTGCGGCGCAGGCAGCGGCTGCCCAGGCGGCGGCCACGCTCAAACCCGATGACATCCTCGCCACGCTGGAAAAACTGGGGGATTTGAAAGCCAAGGGCATCTTGAGTGAGGATGAGTTTGCCGCCAAGAAGGCCGAGTTGTTGAAGAAGCTGGTGTAGCCCCTGTAAGGGGCCGGTCTGGGCGGCAAAGCGTTCTGCTGCGTGTCCCCCGCCCGTCGGGCTCCTCCTTGACCTCCGCATAACGCTCTGCCGACCAGACCTCTCATCACGGTTTTACCCGCGCACAACCCTCTACCGCCCCTTCCTCCTTGGCCACCGCTAACCAACGTTCCTACACCGCGCCGTGCCCGGGTTGCGGTGCGCCAGTGGAATTTCGCTCGGCGCAGTCCACCCATGCGGTGTGTGGCTTTTGCCAGAGCACGGTGGTGCGAAACGGCGATGTGCTGTCGCGCATCGGCAAAATGGGCGAGTTGTTTGACGACCACAGCCCGCTGCAACTCTTTGCCACAGGGCAGTACAAAAAGCGCAATTTCACGCTGATTGGTCGCCTGCAATACAAGACGGCAGAGGGCACCTGGGCCGAGTGGAACGCGATGTTCGACGATGGCCAGTGCGGCTGGCTGGCCGAAGACAACGGCGCTTACGTCTTCACCCAGCCCGATACGGTACAGCGCAATATGCCGCCGGCGGACCGCTATGTCGTTGGCAAACAGGTTGGGGTCAACGGCAAGCCGTTCAGCGTGGCCAGCAATGTCTCGGCAGTTCTCATCAGCGCCCAGGGTGAGTTGCCCAAGCTGCCACCGCTGGGCCAGCCGTTTGCCGTGGTGGAGCTGCGCAGCGCCAGCGGCGAGGTCATCAGTATTGACTACACCGGCACGCCGCCGGCGTTCTGCGTCGGTGGTGACAGCGAGGCGTCGAAGGTCTCGTCCACCGGCGCGACCGGCACGCCGCCGGCGGTCTCGCAGGGCACCGCCGTGTTGCTGGACGATCTGGCGCTCAAGGGCCTGAAGGACGAATCGGCCAAGGAGGAAAAGGGCCGCCAGTTCAATTGCCCGCATTGCGGCGCGCCGGTGACGGTGGCCCTGGCTACCAGCAAAAGTATCAGTTGCGGCAGTTGCAACAGCGTCATCGACCTGAGCCAAGGCATTGGCGGTGAACTCAAATCTGCCATCCAGGACGAGCCGGTTCAACCGCTGATTCCATTGGGCACGTTGGGGCTATTGCAGGGCACCTCGTGGCAGGTGGTGGGTTTCCAGCACCGCATGGGTGTTGCGCCGGGCGATGACGAGCACTTTGGCTGGAGCGAATACCTGCTCTACAACCAGAAGCGGGGATTCTGTTTCCTGGTGGACTCCGAAGAAGGCTGGAGCCTGGTGCGCCCTACCACCGGCGCACCCAGCATGGCCAGCTCAAACGCCAACAGCGCCACTTACCAGGGCACCACGTATTCCCTGAAGTACAGCTACACCGCTGAAACCAACTATGTGTGTGGCGAGTTTTACTGGCTGGTGCAACGTGGCCAGAAAACGCAGAACAAGGACTTTGCCAATGGCAAACGCCTGTTGTCGCTGGAGCAGAGCGACAGCGAGGTGGTGTGGTCCAGCGGCGACCAGATCGCCAGCGAGGTGGTGGCCAAGGCCTTCAAACTTGAAGGCAAGCAAGACCTGCTCAAGCGCGACGTGGCGCCGTTCAGCGCCGCAAAAAGCATTGGCATTGGCACCATCATCGTGGTGCTCATCATCACCCTGATTCTGCTGTCACTGCTGAGCCGGTGTTCGAGTTGTGACCCCAGGGTCGAAAATTGTTCTTCGTCATCGAGTTCGCGCAGCTCGGGTGGTTCGTTTGGTGGTTTTTCAGGCGGTGGAGGTCACAAGTGATGCATCCCTTATTTTTAGGAGAGTCCCATGGGCTTTGAATTGATAAAACCGGGTGTAGCGATCACCTCGCTGGTGTTCGCACTGATGGGTGTGGCGATCTTCTGGTTGTGTTTTCTGATCATCGACAAGATCACTCCCTACGACTTGTGGGGCGAGATCGTCGAAAAGCAAAACGTGGCCCTCGCGCTGGTGGTGGCGGCCATGAGCCTGGGCATTTGCGTCATCATCGCAGCCGCAATTCATTAAGGCCCCCACGCTTGTCGCTTCGCGTACTACGCCGGCCTTGGCGCGGCCCGGCGGCGAATTCGGGTTCGGCGCAGGGGTGACTGTGCGATCTTTTTCCGAGGCGCCGTCGTTGGGCGCCCCCCGCCCACTGGAAGTCACTCTGCTCGTCAGCGTATTTGTGGTGGCCGCCTGCGGGTTGGTGTACGAACTGGCCGCCGGGGCGCTGGCTTCGTATTTGTTGGGCGACTCGGTCCTGCAGTTTTCCACCGTCATTGGTTGTTACCTGTTCGCCATGGGTATTGGCTCGTGGTTGTCTCGCTTTTTTGAACGCCAGTTGCCAGCGCACTTTTTGCGCATCGAGCTCCTGGTAGCCCTTGCGGGCGGCGCCCTGCCCGGCCTGCTGTTCTTGGCCAACGCCTATATACCCGGCGCCTTCCGTTTCTTGCTGTACGGCATGGTGGGTGTTGTGGGCGTTCTGGTGGGGTTGGAGATTCCGCTGGTGATGCGCATCCTCAAACGTGAGGTGGCGTTGAAAGACCTGGTGTCGCAGGTGCTGACTTTTGATTACCTGGGCGCGTTGGCCGTGTCTGTGGCCTTCCCGCTGATCCTGGTGCCGCAGCTGGGACTCATACGCACCGGCCTGCTGTTTGGCCTGCTCAATGCAGCGGTCGGGTTCTGGACGCTGTGGGTGTTTCGCCATGAACTGCGCCTTTTTGCTGCCCATGCCTGGGCCTGTGTGCTGACCGTGGCTGTATTGTTGGCAGGTTTTGCAATGGCAGACCAGATCACCACGCTGGCTGAAGACAAGTTCTACCACGACCCCATTGTGCTGGCAGCTACGTCGCCCTACCAGCGCATCGTCGTGACCAGTGGGCGCACCGGGCACAAGCTGTTCCTCAATGGCAACCTGCAGTTTGCCGAACGCGATGAATACCGCTACCACGAGGCCCTGGTCCACCCCGCCATGTCAGCCTTTGGTGCGCCGCGCCGGGTGGCCGTGCTGGGCGGTGGTGATGGCATGGCCGTACGGGAGATCCTGAAATACTCCAGTGTGGAGAGTGTGACTCTGGTGGAGCTGGACCCCAACATGACAAGCCTGTTTGCCAAAGACCCGGCCATGGCCCGGCTCAATGCCGGTTCACTGTCTTCACCCAAGCTGAAGATCGTCAATACCGACGCCTTCCAGTGGTTGCAGGGCAAAGAAACTCCGGGCACCGCCGCGGGTCGCGTGGGGGCACAACTGCCTGAGCCCGAGATGTTCGACGTCATTATTGTGGACTTCCCCGATCCCACCAATTTTTCCATTGGCAAGCTTTACACCAACACTTTCTACGCGCTGCTGGCCCAGCGCCTCTCGGCCAGTGGTTATGCGGTGATCCAGACCACCTCACCGCTGGTGGCGCGCCAGAGTTTCTGGACCGTGGCCCAAACGGTTGAATCGGTGGGCCTGCACGCCACCGCTTACCACGCCAATGTGCCCAGCTTTGGCGAGTGGGGCTATATCATCGCCAGTCATAGACCCTGGCACATGCCGGCATCCCTGCCAGAAGGCCTGCGGTTTTTGAGTTCCACGACCCTGCCATTGCTGTTTGATTTTCCAAAAGACATGGCACGTGTTCCGGCCGAGGTGAATCGCCTGTCCAACCAGGTTTTGGTCACCACCTATGAGCAGGAATGGGGCCGGGTTGGGCCGTAGGCGTTCGGGCAATCCACAGTGAATCAGTCTCGATCGCCCCCATCGCGATCTCCCCCTTTTCCACCCTTGATGTCGTGTTTGTTGCCGCTGCGGTGGCACTCCACGCAGTTGTCAAATTGCCGTATGCCCTCTTCAACATGCTCCCTGCGGATGTTGGCCGGCGTGTGCTCATGGCATCCGTAGCAGGTGTAACGGCTGTATTCATTGCGTACATGGCAGGTCACACAAGCGGCCGTGTGGTCGCGGTCCAGCACAAAGTATTTGTCGTGCTCAAACGTGGCCGGCGTCCACTTCTGCTGGGTGTGGCATTGGCCGCAGTTGCCGGTGATCTGCTTGTGCAGCCCATCCGTCGGTGACTTGTGGCAACTCTGGCACTGGTTGCTGGTTTCCTTCTTCAGCAAGGCGTGGTCGAAGTTGCCTTTCAGTTGGTAGCGCTTCACCCCGGCGTGGTCGTTGTGGCAGGCCACGCAGTCCTGGCTGATCAATTCCTGGTGGAAGGGAGTGGACGTGAGCGGCTTTGCAACCGGGAAACCCTTGGTGGTCAGGCGGCCGATATCAGCGGGTTTATGGCAACTCACGCACTTGGGGGATGAGACCCCGGTAAATGACACATGGCAGGCAAAACAGTCGGTATCGAGCGGCTTGTGGCCGGGAATCAACTTGCCCGGGCCCACCATGAGATGGGGGTACGCGAAGGTCAACACGGCCAGTACCACCAGGTTGATGGCCAAAAGGATCTTGAGAGTGCGGTTCATACCCAGCCCCAGAACAGGAAGATGCTGAAGATGTGGCCCAGTGCCAAGACTGCAAACACGATAAAGATGGGGATGTGGACCTTGCGCCATTGGGCCATGGCACCCAGTGCGACAGCGTCCCAGAACACCGCTTGCTCGACCTCTGGCTTGGACAGCCCGCGCAGCTGAAAGCGTTCGCGCTCGCCCTGCACATGCAGACGTGACTGGTTCAACAGCATCTTGCCCACCATGCCACTGATCACGTTCACCCCCATGGCCACGGTCGCCAGCCAGGGCAGGATGGCATTGAAGTGGATACCGGCATGGAGCAGCACCATCAGGGAGCCCAGCCAGGCGCAAACCTCATGCATGGCAAGCAGCGATTTGGGGTTGCCTTTGGTCACCCACTTGCGTTTGCGCGCGGAATAGTAAAGCGATGCAATGATGAGCAGCGTGCCCGGTATTCCCAGATACCGCCCCACCCAGACCAGATTCATGCGGTGCAAGGCATAGTCGCCGGCCAGCGTGGCCACAGCCAGAATCCCGAGCAGCAGGGTGAAGGGCAACACATGTTCGCGCCATAGTGAACTTTTCATTCAGGCCTCCAGAGTGACCGCGGTCTTTGGCTTGCAAACACACAGCAGGCAACTGCCCGGCTCGGGGTCGAAATCCGGTGTCTGCATGTAAGCCACTTGTCCTGTCCGAATGCCGGTCTGACAACTGCCGCAACCACCCGCCCGGCAGCCGGAACTGACCGCAATGCCCAGGTCTTCGGCAAAATCCAGCAGCGAGCCCTTCCCGGGTTCCCAGGTCGCCTGTTTGCCCGACTTGGCAAAGGTGACCAGCACAGCCTCACCGCTGCTGTCACTCGAGGCCGCCACCTGTGGTGCGGAAGCAGCGTTTTTGCGCGGTATGGATGCCGGTCCAAACGCCTCAAAGTGAATGTTTCCATCCGGTACACCCCAGTCCTCCAGCGCAGGCACCAGGCTTTGCAGCATAGCCGTCGGGCCGCAAAGGTAGTAGTGGTAGGGCTTGAGCGGCAATAGTCGCCGCAGCAGCGCGATGTCTACCCGGCTGTGGTGGTAATGCACCGGAGCCGTGTGGTGTTTGCCCAAGTCGCCGGGTTGGGGGTCACTCAGGCACAAATGCAAATGGAAGTTTGGATGCTGTGCGGCCAAACCGGTCAGCTGCGTTTGCATGACCAGCTCCGCGCTGTTGCGCAGGCCGTAAAAAAGCCATACTTCGCGCCCTGGCTGCGCCGAAAGACACCAGCTCACCATGCTCAGCATGGGTGTGATGCCAATGCCGCCGCCAATCAGCACCACCGGTGCCTCGCTGCGGTCCAGAAAGAAGTGGCCGGTGGGCGCACGCACTTGCAGCTGATTACCCACCTGGACGTGGTCGTGCAGATAGTTCGAAGAGACGCCAGCGGGAAATGTGCCACCGGTTGGCGCGGGCACACGCTTGACGGAAATGCGGTAGCGGTCGGGTTGCGGTGCGTCCGACAGTGAGTAGCAGCGTACGACGGATTGGGATCCATCCACTGTGGTGGCTACATCCAGCGCAAACGTCAGGAACTGCCCCGGGAAAAACGGCGGCAGTGGATTGGCATCAACGGGTGCAAGGTACAGCGAACAAATTTGCCCGGCTGCATCTTCGATAACCTTGTTTTCAACACGAAAGCTGCGCAAGCCAGTCCATGCGGGCACTGTCGGCTTGATCACTTCGGGCACAACGTGTTGGTCCAAGGCAATGTTCAGGTCCAGTGCCGCGTGTCGCAGTGCCTGGTACGACTGCCAATGGCGCCAGAACCCGAGGCTCAAGTAGGCGGCGACTTGAAGCAGCACGCCGCCTGCGATCCAAAGAACCAGATAGAGAGATGTCATAGATGCAGCAAGCTTAGGCACCGGGTCTTAAAGCTTGCTTAAAAAGGGTGTCGTAAAACGGTGCGGGTGCAACGCCCCAAACGCATGTCTCGACACTGCCCCTCTCATCGACGGTTGTCCGTGTGCTGGGGCACGCATAGGGGTTGCGACAAGAGTGGCTATTTCCGGTGCGCTGAGCGCCAGCGTGCCGTTTATTTACCGATCGGCAGTTTGGTATGTGCAATTGCACAGACCCTGGCAACAAATTCCCCAGGAATGCACAACTATGGGCCCACCAACGGGATGTCCGTTTCCCGTGGGTCGTCAAAGTGCGACTCGACGTCGCTGGGCAGCATTTGAATGGTGGCACGCAAACCTGGCACGGCACCCATTAAAGCCTGCTCCACGCGACTGCGAATCTCGGCTGCGCGGCCCAGGGTCCAGTTGGATGGCATGTGCATATGCAGGTCCACAAACCGGCGTTGACCTGAACGCCGGGTGATGACATGGTCAAAGCGGATGGTTTGCTGGTCAAAGGCATCGAGTGCTTTCTGTATCGCTCTCAAAACATCAGGTTCGACCGCCTCGTCCATCAGCCCTTGCGACGATCGCCACATCAGGTGACCGCCCTCCCAGAGAATGTTCAAGGCCACGCCAATGGCGGCAACGGCATCCAGCCAGAGCCAGCCGGTCAAGACCACCCCGATCAGACCCACCACGACCCCCGCCGAAGTCCATACATCGGTGACCAGATGCCTGGCGTCGGCTTCCAATGCAATGGAGCGGTGTACCTTGGCAGAACTGAACATCACCCAGGCCAGCAGTCCGTTGAGGGCAGAGCTCAATACGGAGAGGCCCAAACCCCAGCCCAGTTCCTGCAAGGGCTGCGGTTGAAACAGCCGCGAAACAGCGGCCCAGATAATGCCCGCAGCGACGCCAACGATCAGGATGCCTTCAAAGCCGGACGAGAAATATTCCGCCTTGTGGTGACCGTAAGGATGCTCCAGGTCCGCAGGCCGCTGTGCAATCGTCACCATCATCAAGGCAAAAATGGCGCTTGCCAGATTGACAAATGACTCCATGGCGTCTGACAGCAACCCGACCGAATCGGTGACGTACCAGGCCAAGGTCTTCAGCGCAATGGTAGTGACCGCCACGGTAATCGAGGCCCACAACAACCGCTTGGGGGTCAAGTAGCGAATGGGCAACAGCGGCATGCCTCTTGGTATCACTCAAGAGCCTCTTTGGTCTTGACGTCGGTCAATCAAAGATTTCGCTCAGCCAGTTTTTTTTGCGATGCTGCTCCTGCCCATAGCCGCTGCGGTGTGATGCATGGTGGTCATCTCTGCGCGCATAGCCGTGTGCAGTATTTCCGGGCTGTGGACCAGCGGTGGAACTTGGGCCTGTTGTCGACCTTTCAATCAACTTGTCAAGTTCACCGCGATCGAGCCAGACGCCACGGCATTGCGGGCAGTAGTCGATTTCAACACCCTGGCGTTCAGTCATCAGGAGACTTGTTTCCGGGCATACAGGGCATTTCATAAGAACCGATCGTTTGAAGTGGGGCCATCGACACAGTGTTGGCAGTTCCGCGAATGACCTGGTCGAATGTTAGGACGCTCGTCTTAAGAATCTCTTATAGAAGCCAAATCAGGGGTCAACCAAGCCGTCCGCACCGGCCATCAACGCGCCTTGGCGAGTTCCTCACCGACGAGCTGGCGCAACTGCTCGAACCCGAACGAAGGCAGGGGCCGCCCGTTGACGAAATATTCCGGGGTCTGCGTCACGCTCAGGGTGTTGGCGTCAGCCAGGTCCTGCGCCACGGCCTGCTTGAGATCGGGTGCCGTCAGGTCAATCGCCAGTTGCTCCATATTCAGACCGACGGGTTCGAGGTATTTCCAGGCCAAGTCCACCTTGGCGGTGTGGTTCGATGCCCAGTCCTGCTGGCTTGCCAGCAGGGCCTCCAGCGACGGCCAGAACTTTCCCTGCCGCCTGGCGGCTTCCAATACTGCTACGACCCTGTCCGAACCTTTGTGAAACGGTGCATACCGCACGACCAGGCGAATCCGGTCGGGATGTTGTGCCATGATTTGCTTGACCATGGGGTAAAAGGTGCGGCAGGTTTCACATGCCGGATCCAAAAACTCAACAATCACGACCGCCGCGTCGGCTTTGCCGATGCTTGGCGAGTGCGTGCGAATCAGCGCTGTGCGATCAACAGCGGGCGCTTCTTGACCACCAGGATTCTGGCTGGAGGCGTACCACCAGGTGCCAATGGCCAGCACCGCCAGCAGCGTCAGGAAAGAAATTGCGAGTGTCTTTTTTTGCATCGTTCAAATTTTTCTGGATTGTGGGGGCTTCGCGCAGAGCATTGCACAATCACCCGGTATCGACAACAGACCATCATGCACCATGAGAGTTTTTGGAATCGCCGGGCACTCCGGCATGGGCAAGACCACCCTGCTGGAGCGTCTGGTGCCCGAGCTGACCGCAAGGGGTCTGCGCGTATCCCTGATCAAACACAGCCACAAGGCCATTGAGATTGACCGCCCAGGCAAAGACTCGTACCGGTTACGGCAAGCCGGTTGCAGTGAGGTGGTGTTGCTGGGCAACGAACGCTGGGCCCTGATGCATGAGTTGCGGGGCGCGCCAGAGCCGTCGCTGGAATACCTGATCGACCGCTTGCAGGACTGTGAGCTGGTGCTGATTGAAGGTTTCAAGGATGGCCATTTTCCCAAGATCGAAGTCTGGCGCGCAGAGCTGGGGCGCGACACCCTGTGGCCCCACTGGCCGGGCATTGTGGGCATTGCCTGCGATGGCCCGCGCTATCCCCACCAGGAGTCGATGGGCGTTAACCAACCCCTGGTGTTTGACCTGGCCGACACAAGGGCCATTGCCGATTGTGTGATCGAACACGCCATTGCATGCTGAACCGACGCCAGTGTTTGGGTGCCAGTCTGGGTGCGGCCTGGGCCGCCTCCGGTTGCGAGCGCACGGCGCCGTCGGCATCCTCTGCGCAGGGTGGTTTCGCCGGCGGTCAGCCTGAGCGAGGTCACTGGTTGCGTGACCGCTTGCAGAGCGGCAAGCCCTGGCCACAGCCCGACAAGGTGTTCACCACCCGGGTATTGATCGCCGGTGGCGGTGTGGCGGGTCTGGCGGCGGCGCGAGCCTTGCGTTTGCGCGGCGTGGAAGACTTTGCGCTGCTGGAAATGGAGGACTCAGCCGGTGGCAACAGCCGTGGCGGGCAGCTCGGCGGCCTGGACTGCCCCCTGGGCGCGCACTACCTGCCGCTGCCCGGTGACAACGCGCCCGAGGTGCAAGACTTGCTGGAAGAACTCGGTTTGCGCCAACGGGTGGCCGGGCGTTGGCAATACGATGATCGCCACCTGTGCCACAGCCCGCAGGAGCGTCTGTACTTTCAAGGCGAATGGCAGGAAGGCCTGCTGCCGCTGAACGGCGTGGGCGCAGAAACCTTGGCGCAGTACCGGGGATTTGCGGCCCTGGTGGAGCAGGCCCGAACAGCCGCCCACTGGACATTGCCTGTGCAAAACAGGCCTCCAGCCCTCGTCCAATCTACGCTGGCAGCTATGACATTCATAGCGTATCTGGACCAGCATGGCCTCACCGACCCACACCTGCGCTGGTACCTGGATTACTGCTGCCGTGACGACTACGGCGCCGGCATTGCCACCGTGTCGGCTTGGGCCGGCATCCACTACTTTGCCAGTCGCCACGGCTTCCATGTCCCCGGTGCCGAAGCGGCCGAGCGCGAAGGCCTGCTGACCTGGCCCGAAGGCAATGCCTGGCTGACCCGCCGCCTGACTGCGCCGTTGGGTGAGCGCCTGCACACCGGCCGTGTGGTGGTGCGCATCACACACAACAAGAAGGGTGTGGAGGTCGACGCCTTGAATACCGCGACCCAGACCCTGGAGCGTTGGCAGGCACAACGTGCCGTGGTTGCCCTGCCCATCTTCGTGGCGGCCCGGGTGGTGCAGAACCCGCCCGATGTTCTGCGGGAAGCGGCGCGCCAGGTGGTCTATGCGCCCTGGCTGGTGGCCAACATCCATCTGCATAGCGCCCTGCACGACCGGCCCGGTGCGGCACCGAGTTGGGACAACGTGTTGTTTGACGGTGTCGACGGTCTGCCGAGCGCGGAAGGTCTGGGTTATGTCGACGCCACGCACCAGCGCCTTCAAGCCCAGAGCGGCGCCACGGTGCTGACGCATTACCGGGCGCTGGGTGACTTTTCGGCTGCGGCTTCGGGTGCAGGATTGCCAGTGGGTGCAGCGGGACGCTCCTGGCTGCTGAACCGCCCTTGGGCCAGCTGGCGTGACCAGATCCTGGCCGAGCTGTCTGTGGCCCACCCCGATCTGGTGGCCAAAACCACTGCCGTCGACATCACCCGTTATGGCCACGCCATGGCCGTTCCGACGCCGAACGCCAATGGTCAAATCGGGTTCTGGCCCTCGTCGAATATGCGCAAACAGCTATCAAAAACAGAGCACTTGCCGGCCCGACCGACGCTGGTTTGGGAGCGCCTGCATTTTGCCCATAGCGACTGGGCGGGGTATTCGGTGTTTGAGGAGGCGTTCACGGCCGGGCACTGGAGTGTGTCTTCTGTGGCCGCCGTGTGAAGACACTCCGCTCAGCGCCTGCCACCCGTTCAGCGCTTTACCGCAGGCAACTCCTCGGGCGAGAAGAATTCGCGGAACTTGC
>CAZMXB010000166.1:10074-11394 GCA_964569855.1 uncultured Rhodoferax sp. | reverse complement strand
TGGCGGCGTGCAATATCTGCGCGGCCTCGGTCATCTCCAGCATGAAGGTGGACTGGGCGTTGGCCAGGTCGTCCGCCGCGCCAATGCGGGTGTGAATGGCGTCAATCGGCCCCAGCCGGCAGGCCTGCGCCGGTACATAGCTGCCAATGGACGCCAGCAACACAATCAGCGCCACCTGGCGCATATAGGTTGACTTACCGCCCATGTTGGGGCCGGTGATGATTTGCAGCCGTTGCTTGAGGCCAAGGCGGGTGTCGTTGGCGATGAAATTGCCGTTGCTCAACTCGGCCAGCCGCGCCTGCACCACCGGGTGGCGGCCCTGGGTGATGTCAATACAGGGCTCGACGACAAACTGCGGTGCGCACCAGTTTAGTGTCAATGAACGCTCGGCCAGAGTACACAGTGCGTCCAACGCGGCCAGCGCACGAGCAGTGCGGGTCAGCATGGGAACGTACTCCTGCAGCCGGTCCAGCACCTGTTCGAACAGCCATTTCTCGCGGGACAGCGCGCGTTCCTGGGCGCTCAGTGCCTTGTCTTCAAAGGCTTTCAATTCAGGGGTAATGAAGCGCTCGGCATTTTTGAGGGTCTGGCGGCGGCGGTAGTCGTCTGGCACCTTGTCGGCTTGACCGGTCGTGACCTCGATGTAAAAGCCATGTACCTTGTTGAACTGCACCCGCAGGTTGGTTATCCCGGTGCGGGCCCGTTCGCGCCCTTCCAGCTCCAGCAAGAAGCCATCGCAATTGGTCTGAATAGCACGCAGCTCATCCAGTTCAGCATCAAAGCCGGTAGCAATCACTCCGCCATCGCGCACCAGGGCAGCGGGCTCGGCCGCAATGGCCTGCAGGAGCAGGGCAGCGCACTCGGACGGAGGCATCAGATCGCGCGCAATTTTTGCCAGCAAACCCACGGGAAGGTTGCTTGGCTGGGGGCTCTGCTCGGTATAAGGAAGAGCCCGCAAAACGGGCGGGGGACACGCAGCAGAGTCCCCAGCCAAATGGCCTTCCAGCCCTCGCAAATGCTGCGCAAGATGCTCCGTTTTTTGTAGCGTCACAACCAACGCAACCAGTTCACGCGGTCGCACCTGGCGCAATGCAGTGCGGGCCGTGATACGTTCCACATCCGCGCTGCCCTTGAGCTGCAGGCGCAAGCCCTGCCACAGCGCCAGTGAAGACGACTGCAAAGTGCTGATGCGAAGAACGGCAATCGCATCCAGCCGCGCCTGCGCCTGCGCGCGGTCGCGTCGTGGCGTCAGCAACCAGCTCTTGAGCATGCGGCTGCCCATGCCGGTCATGCAGGTGTCGAGCAAAGAAAATAGCGTGG
>CAZMXB010000166.1:0-10064 GCA_964569855.1 uncultured Rhodoferax sp. | reverse complement strand
CAGGGTCTGGGTCAGCTCCAGGTTGCGCCTGGTCGTGGGCGGTAAATCGATCAATTCGTCGTCGCGCTGCACCTGCACCGCGCTGATGTGGGTCAGGGCACGCCCCTGGGTGTGCTCGGCATAACCCAGCAGTGCGGCACTGGCGGCGTGCGCCAGCGGCAGGTCTTGGGCATTCCAGCTCGCCAGACTGGCGGCTTGCAGCGCCTCCAACAGCTTGCGCTGCCCCAACGCCGGGTCAAACTGCCATTCTGGCCGCGCCGTGGTGTACAGGGCGTTGACCCCGCTTTGCCCCGAGCGCATGCGCTTGAGACGGTCCTCAAAGGCCTGCGTGGCACCGGCGCTATAGGCCCGTTCACTGGGGCTGACGCGTGCCACCCACTCGGGCAAGGCGTCGGGTGTGCACTCGGCCAAGTGCACCACGCCCTGGGTCACGCTGAGCCAGGCCAGGCCGCAGCGGTTGCGCGGGCCCTGGTGCACGGCCATCAGCACGGACTCGGACTTTTCGCTGAGCAATTCCGCATCTACCAGCGTGCCCGGCGTCACCACGCGCACCACCTTGCGCTCCACCGGTCCCTTGCCGGTGACCTCGCCCACCTGTTCACAAATGGCCACCGATTCGCCGTGGCGTATCAGCTTGGCCAGGTAGCCCTCCATGGCGTGGAAGGGCACGCCGGCCATGACCACAGGCTCCCCGGCCGACTGGCCGCGCTGGGTCAGCGTGATGTCCAGCAGCCGGGCCGCCTTTTCGGCATCGGCGTAGAACATCTCATAAAAATCACCCATGCGGTAGAACAGCAGGGTGTTGGGGTGGGCAGCCTTGAGTCCAAGGTACTGCTGCATCATGGGGGTGTGTTGCTTGTCGGCGTCGCTCATCGCGGGAAGTCTAGCAACATCATCACGGCATACCCCGTCAAAACAACTGCGTCAGGTGAACCGAGTCGCTGGTCTTTTCCACCTGTATGGTGGGTGGCCCATTGCGCGCCATGCGCAACATGCGGGTGTTTCCGGGCAGCACATCGGCCACAAAACCGCGCAGACCCCGTTTTTTTGCATGCGTGATCATGCAGTTCTGCAGGGCTGTCCCCAAACCGCAGCCCTGCCAGTCCGGGTGGACCATAAAAGCGGTGTCGGCCAAGTTGGTTGTCGGGTTCACGAAGTAGCAGGACTGGGCGACGATGATGGACTCTTCCCGTGACCCTGCGGTCGCCACAAACGCCACTTCGTTTTCATAATTGAGGTTGCACAGGCGCTGCACTTCGGCGTTGGACAGGCCGCGCACGTGCCGGAAGAACCGGGTGTAAACATCAGCCTCGCTCAGGTGGTGGAACAGGTCACGGATGCCTTGGGCGTCGCTCGAACTGGCCGGGCGCAGCATCACTGTGCGGTTGTCTTTCAATGTGACAGTCTGTTCTTCTTCCACCGGGTAGGCACGCAGGTTTTGCAGCGTCTGGTCAGCGCTGAGGTACCCCAGCGCCTTGGCTTGGGCAAACAGCTCGGGTCTGAACTGGGGATGCGCCAATTCAATCAGGGCGGTGGCGCGTTCACGAATGGACTTGCCAAACAGGTAAGCGATGCCAAACTCGGTTACCACATAGTGCACATCGGTGCGGGCAATGGTGGCCGCTTCGCCGGCCAGCAGCGCGGGGCGGATGCGCGACAGGCTGCCGTCTTCGGTCGTGGAAGTCATGCACACAATGGGTTTGCCACCGGGCGAGCGGGAGGCGCCGCGCAAAAACTCGCCCTGGCTGCCAACCCCGCTGTAGAACTCGCCACCAAACTGGTCAATACAGACCTGCCCCGTGAGATCAATGGCGAACGCCTGTGCAATAGCCACCATCTTGTGTTGCGCAGCGATGGTGGCGGGGTTGCAAACGGCCTCCATCGGCTCCATGGAAAACAGGGGGTTGCAGTCCATCAAATCGTACAGCGCACGCGAGCCCAATGCCAGACTGGCCACAATCTTGAACGGCTTGCTGGTTTTGCGCGAGCCTGTCAGGTTGCCGTTCTCCAGCAAAGGAAGGATGGCGTCGGAAATCACGTCAGAGTGCACCCCCAGGTCCTTGCGGTCCGTCAGGTACTGCAGGGCTTCGTGGGCGACCTGGCCCAGCCCGATCTGCAGCGTGGAGCCATCGTCGATGATGCCTGCGATGTAGCGCGCAATGCGTTGGACATTGTCTTCCTGCACCGGAACACGCGACAACTCGGCAATCGGTGTGGTGACAGGAACCAGGTGATGGATGCGGTTGATGTGCAGCGTGGAGTCTCCCATGGAGCGCGGCATGGCCGGGTTGATTTCGGCAATGATCAGGCGCGCACGTGCCAGGGCGGCCGGGATGATATCGACCGACACTCCCAGGCTGACGTAACCAAAGGCATCGGGCAGTGACACCTGGATCAACGCCACATCCACCGGAATACGCCCCAATGCGATCATCTCCGGCACGCGGGCCACCGACATCGGAACATAGTCCACCAGACCCTGCTTCATCGC
The DNA here is from genome assembly GCA_964569855.1 of uncultured Rhodoferax sp. Classification (GTDB taxonomy): domain Bacteria; phylum Pseudomonadota; class Gammaproteobacteria; order Burkholderiales; family Burkholderiaceae_C; genus Allorhodoferax. The sequence continues at coordinate 7,573 of CAZMXB010000166.1, read as the reverse complement.
GGCGCGCATGTCGCTACCGATAAAAAACGTGCGATGCCGAAAACGCGTGGTGCTGCGGCCCGCGTCATCGTGGTCAAAGGCCTTGATCGTAAAAAAGTGCAGCAGTTCGATGTCAGCGGGTGGTTTCGGCATGGCCTCCAGTGCCTGTACCAGAGCGCGCGGGGCAGCGCAACCGGTCCCGACAAACACGTGGTCCCCGTTGCGGACGTCGCCCACCGCCTGTTCGGCCGTAACAATCTTGTCTGCAAAGGCCTGCAGATGGGGGTGAAGGGGCGGTGGTTTGCGTGCCATGGAGTCCGTATGTTCCACTGAAAAGGTGTCTGGGGATCATTATTGCCTCCACAGTGGCGCATGGCATGTGGCTGCTGGCCACCCAACGGGACATAATTTTTCGTCTGCGTGACCAAGCGTCAAAATGGACTCTTTGGAGGCGGATTATGGATTTGGGAATCGCGGGCAAATGGGCTCTGGTATGTGGTGCCAGCAAAGGCCTGGGTTTGGGCTGTGCGCAGGCGCTGGTACAAGAAGGCGTGAACGTGCTGCTGGTGGCGCGCGGAGCAGATGTATTGCAGGCTTCTGCTTCGAAATTGATAGCTGACTACGCTCACTCCACGAGGGCTGAGGTGCTATTTTGTGCACAAGATATCACGACCGCGGCAGGGCGAGCGGCGGTGTTTGCCATGCGCGCGGACTTTGATATTGTGGTAACCAATGCCGGCGGGCCGCCCCCGGGGGACTTTCGCGACTGGGACCGCGATGCCTGGATCCGGGCCGTGGACGCCAATATGCTGACGCCGATCGCGCTGATCCAGGCAACGGTCGACGCCATGGCTGAGCGTGGTTTCGGCCGCATCATCAACATCACCTCCAGTTCGGTCAAGGCACCCATCGATGTGCTGGGCCTGTCCAATGGCGCGCGCAGCGGTCTGACCGGTTTTGTGGCGGGGGTCGCACGCAGCGGGCTGGCAGCACGCGGTGTCACCATCAACAACCTGTTGCCCGGTGTGTTTGACACGGACCGTATCAAGACCATGCTGGAGGCCAACGCCAAGAAAACCGGCCAGAGCGTGGAGGCTCTGGCCAACACCCGCCGCCAGGGTATTCCGGCCAAGCGTTTTGGCACGCCACAGGAATTCGGTGCGATCTGCGCCTTCCTGTGCAGTGTGCAGGCGGGCTATATCAACGGCCAGAACGTGCTGGCCGACGGTGGGGCTTACCCGGGCACCTATTGAAAAAGTATGGTTCCACCGCAATGCGCCACCATTTCCCTTTGTCTACTATCGTATTGATAGCTGCTTGCGCAATGTCTACGAGGGCTGCAGGCCAAATTGATGCACAGCTGGCGTCGTTTGGAGCGGTTCAGGGCAGTGGCATCCATCCGCGTTGGCAGTTCAAGGGTTTGCCAGGTAACAAGATTGCACCCACCGCGTTTGAGTGGACGGTCCTGGAGGGTGTGCCCGCGCTGCAGGTCAAAACCGAGCGCTCGTACGGGCTGCTACGCCACGCGTGGATCGGGGCCGCACCGGCCGAACTGGCCTGGCGCTGGCAGGTGGTCCAAGGCCTGCCCAAGGCGGATATCGCGGTCAAGTCCGGCGACGATGCCGCCTTGAAAGTGTGCGTGATGTTCGATCAACCGCTGGCCGACATTCCGTTTTTGCAGCGGGCAGCGCTGTCCCTGGCGGGCGCCGCTACGGGTGAGCCCATGCCCCACGCCACACTGTGTTACCTGTGGGACAACCGCTACCCGGCGGGTACCGTGGGCGTCAACCCCTATACGGCCCGGGTCCGCTACATGGTACTCACCGGCACCGGGTCGGCCCCTGGCCAGTGGCTAAGCCAACGCCGGCGCATTGCCGACGACTTTGCACAATTGTTTGGCGCAGAAAGTGTCCGCACACCGCCAGTCACGGCCGTGGTGGTGGGAGCGGACAGTGACAACACCCAGGGCAGCAGTCTGGCCTACATCGACCAGTTGCGCTGGCTGCCAGAGCACTGACAGAGGAGGTTTTTTTTCAGACGCCCGGAACCTGGTCCGTGGGGTATTTCCAGAAGTCACGCAAAAGGTAGTTCATCGGCAGGTTGAGCGAGGTATTGCGCGGTGGAATAGGCTTCAGGAACCAGTTGTCATAGATGGCGTGGGCCTCTTTGGACACGATCAGGCGTTTCATCTCCTGGTCCAGGATGGACTTGAATTCAGGGTCGTTCTTCGACAACATCATGGCCAGCGGTTCAATGGTCAGGAATTTGCCGACCACCTTGAGTTTCTCGGGTTGTGCCCGGCTTGAAATCAAGCCATACAGCAGGACGTCATCCATCGCAAAACCATCGGACTCCCCTTTTTCAACCATTTCCACTGCGCGGCCATGGTCCGGGGCTTCCTGAATGGTCATGTTCAGCACACGCTCCTTGTTGACACGTTCAAGTGCCTTCAGAGGGGTGGTGCCCTTGGTCGAAACGATGCGCTTGCTTTCAAAGCCGACGATGTCGCCGATGGCGCTATCGGCCCGCACCATGTAACGGGCACCGGTGATGTAGTGCGGTACGGTAAAGGCCACCTTTTCGCGACGCTCGGCATTGTTGGTGGTGGAGCCGCATTCCATGTCCACCTTGCCGTCTTGCACCAACTGAATCCGGTTGCTGGGCGTCACCATCACAAATTCGGTCGTGAGGTGCTTGAGTTCCAGACGCTTGCGCACCGCTTCGCTCAGCTTCAGACACAGGTCCAGCGCGTAGCCAACCGGTTTTTTGTTGCCGTCCAGGTAGGAGAAGGGCACGGACGACTCCCGGTGCCCCAAAACGATCTTGCCGCTCTGGCGGATGCGCTCCAGCGTGGCGCCCGCCGACGCATCCAGCACCAGGCCGGCCAATGCAAAACCCACAACAATTGAACGGTTGAGCCGTAAGGCGCTCCAACGTAGGGTGTACTTCATGCGCGAATTGCTCCGGTGGTTGGGTGTAGCACCCGATAGCCACACTGTGAAGCGAGTATCAGACCAAAGGCGCAGGGGCGTCAAATTCAATCGTGACATGGAACCATGTTGAAACCGTATATCCCGTTTGGGTGCGCGCAGCCGCTAGCGGCGGGATGACAAAACGATGCCCGACACGATCAACACGAAAGCCAAAACGTGGAACAGGTGGGGTGCTTCACCCAGGAAAGCCAGGGACAGCATCGCGGTGAACAGGGGTGTCAAGTTGATAAAAAACCCTGCCACTGCCGGCCCGGCACGCGAGACACCGGCGCCCCAGGCCCGGTACGCCAACACGGCGGGCCCCACCGCAATAAACAAAAGCGCACCAAACAGCGGCCACCCCCACTGCAGCCGGGCGTCGGTCAGTGTCCACTCCAGGCTTGCAAACAAGAAAGACCAGCCCAGGCCAAAGACGATCTGGCCCTGCAGGAACACTGCCCAGTTGGCGCGCAGGGGCGCGGATTGCTTGGTCGGGTGCGCCAGCATCCAGCTGTAGTAAGCCCAGCCCACGCTCGCCAGCAGCACATACAGGTCGCCTGCCACCAGGTGCAACCCCAGAAGCATGTCCCACTGGCCGCGGCACAAGACCAGGACCACACCGCCTATCGACAGCGCGGCACCGACCACTTGCCGGGCCGAGATCGGCGTGCCAAAGAAGAAGCGTCCGATCAGCAGCATCCACACCGGCGTGCTGGCGCCTACCAGAGTGACGTTGATGGGCGTGGAGGTGTTGAGCGCCAGGTACAGCAGCGCGTTGTAGCCGCTGGTGCTGAGCAAAGCCAGGAAGCCGAAGTGACGCCACTGAGGCCACAGCGGGCTGTCCCGGCGAAGCACGTTGCCCGCCAGCGGCAAAAGCAGCAAGAAAGCAAAAGTCCAGCGCAACAGGTTCAGCGTCATCGGTGAAATCAGCGGACTTACCATGCGCCCCACCACGGCGTTGCCCGCCCACAGCATGGGTGGGAGGATCAGCAGTGCTGCGGCAGTCGGGGTCAGGCGTGGGGTCATCGACGTGACTGTAACAAGGCCAATGCCGGAACAACGACACGCGGGTGAATTTCATGGCACGATGATGAACGCGGTGCGTACGGTGCGCGCTGTACTGTTATAGGAGATCACCTTGTGAGCCACACCCCGTCCAGAGCCATTCGTATCGACCAACATGGAGGCCCAGAGCAACTCAAACTGGTGGAGGTCTCGGTGGGTGATCCGGGTCCCGGAGAAATTCGCATCCGCCACAAAGCCGTGGGGTTGAATTTCATCGACGTCTACCAGCGCAGCGGTCTCTACCCGATGGCCATGCCGCTGCAACTGGGCATGGAAGCCGCAGGCATTGTCGAGGCAGTCGGTGACGGAGTGACCCATCTGCAGCCCGGTGACCGCGCGGCCTATGCCAGCCAGCCGCCGGGCAGCTACTGCGACGTGCGCGTCATGCCCGCCAAATGTGTCTGCAAACTGCCCGACGCGATTGACTTCGATACCGGCGCTGCGATGATGCTCAAGGGCTTGACGGCCCAGTACCTGCTGAAAAAGACCCTGCCCCAGGGGGGGCTGCAGCCGGGTGACTTTGTGTTGTTCCATGCTGCGGCTGGTGGCGTAGGCCTGATCGCATGTCAGTGGGCCAAGGCATTGGGCCTGCGGCTGATCGGAACCGCAGGCTCTGAACAAAAATGTGCTCTGGCCCTCGCCAATGGTGCAGAGTTTGCTATCAATTACGCAGCAGATGACTTCGCGGTGCGGGTCAAGGAGATCACCGGCGGCAAGGGTGTCAAGGTGGTCTATGACTCCGTGGGCAAAGACACCTGGGACAAGTCACTCGACTGCCTGGCACCTTTTGGTCTGATGGCCAGTTTTGGCAACGCTTCCGGCCCGGTGGCACCCATGGCACCCGGCATGCTGGGCCCCAAGGGTTCTTTGTATTTGACGCGCCAAACCCTGTTTACCCACATTGCCACGCGGGAAAGCACACAGGCCATGGCCGACGATTTGTTCGCGGTGGTGGTCAGTGGCCAGGTGAAGATTCGCATTGACCAGCGATTTGCGCTGGAGGATGTGCAGAAGGCGCACATGGCACTTGAGGCACGTCAAACAACCGGCTGCACGATCCTCACACTCTGAGGCTGTGAGAGGCGGTGCGGGTAAAATCGCCTTCCTATGACCCTTCTTTCCGTTTCTTCCCTGCGCGCAGTTGCCCTGAGCGCAGGCAGCCTCTTCCTGTTGCCCGTCGCTCTTGCCCAATCCAGCGGTGCCCCAACGCCCGCAACCGCCACCACGGAGAAAGTGGCACGTGCGCTGCGTGAGGACGGCAACTGGTATTTCTCATGGGGCTACAGCCGCCAGCAGTACGCGCCGTCAAATATTCACGTGTCGCAGCCCAGCTTGGGCAACGACTTCACAGTGAACCAGGTGGCAGCGAGTGACTTTCCCTCCAGCCCCCAAGACACCGTGAGTTCACTGTTCAAATTGGACTGGACCAATCCCCAGGAGAATGTGCGGGTTGGCAAGTTCATGAACCCGGAAAAGACCTTTGCCATCGAGTTCTCGCTGGACCACAGCAAATACAACTCCGACCTGAACCAGACCGCATCGGTGAGCGGCACCATCAACAACCAGCCCTTCAACGGCAACCTGGTGCTCAACGAGCAGAACTTCAACTACACCCTGCACAACGGGCTGAACCACATCATGGTGAATGCCGTCTGGTTACAGCATCTGTCCGGACCCGAACAGCAACCCGGCCACTTGCAATGGATCAGCCGCGCCGGGGCTGGTTTTCTGTTGCCGCACGCCGAAAACACGATCCTGGGCAACCAGAACCAGGTGGGGCCCAAGAGCGAGAACGTCTGCTGCTCGTCGAGCAAGGACTGGTGGCAGGTCAATGGCTGGACCGCCGGTGTCGAGGTGGGTCTTCGTTACCGGGTGTACAAGACCATATTCGTCGAACTGACCCAAAAATTCGCCTACGGTGCACTCAAAGGTGTGCCGGTATACCAGGGAACCGCCGACCACAATCTCTGGATGAGCGAACAGGTCTTCTCCGCAGGCTTTCTTTTCTAGCCGCTAACTCTTCCTTACACGCAACAGTTCATCCAGAATCAGGCAGGCGGCGCCGACGCTGATGGCGCTGTCGGCCACGTTGAAGGCCGGGAAGTGCATGCCGTGCCAATGGAAGTCCAGAAAGTCAACCACATAGCCATAGAGCATGCGGTCAATGACGTTGCCGATGGCACCACCCAGAATGCAGGCCATGGCAAAACTGAACAATTTCTGCCCCGGGTGCGCGCGCAGCATCCAGACGATAACGATGGCCGCAACGATTCCCAGCACGGTAAAAAACCAGCGCTGCCAGCCCGATGCGCCCGCCAGAAACGAAAAAGCGGCCCCGGTGTTGTGCACCCGCACCACGTTGAAGAAGCTGGTCACATAGGTGCTGTCACCCAGGTGGTAGTAGCCGACGATCAGCACCTTGGTGAACTGGTCCACCAACAGGATGATGAAGGCCAGGCCCAGCCACTGCAACATGCCGCCGCCAGACGATTTGCCAATAGAGCGTGCCATCTTCATGCCTCCCGGCGCGTCATGCGCTGACACGGGTTTCACCCGGGCCATACAGGTTGCTGGTGCAGCGGCCACACAGCGTAGGGTGGGTTGCGTCGCTGCCCACGTCATCCCGGTAGTGCCAGCAGCGCTCGCACTTCACAGAATTTGAGGCGCTTACCCTCGCGGACACAACGTCACCAGCTACCAATTCAATTGCGGATGTAATGAACACAAACTTCAGGTCATCACCCAGGCTGAACAGGATGGCGTGGTCTTCGGCCGATACCGTGAGCTCCACATTGGCCTGCAGGCTGGACCCCACCTGACCCGCCGCGCGCAGGGTTTCGATGTCCTTGTTCACTGCTTCGCGAATCTCGCGGATGCGGCCCCACTTGGCCAGCAATTCCGTGTCGGGCTCGGCCAGCACCAGGTAGTGGTCCATGAAGATCGACTCCCTGGTTGCTTCTGGCGTTTTGCCGGCGGCGCCCAGCACCGTCCAGGCTTCCTCCGCAGTGAAGCTCAGGAACGGTGCCATCCAGCGCAGCATGGCCTGGGTAATGGTCCACAGCGCGGTCTGGGCCGAGCGGCGTGCCAGGCTGTTGGCGCCGGTGGTGTAAAGCCGGTCCTTGAGCACGTCGAGGTAGAAAGCGCCAAGGTCCTCGCTGCAATAGACCTGCAGCTTGGAGACTACAGGGTGGAACTCATAGACCTTGTAGTGCGCCAGAACATCGTTTTGTAGCTGCGCCAGGCGCGACAGCGCGTAGCGGTCGATTTCCAGCAGCTGGTCGGCAGGCACCGCGTCCCTTGCGGGATCAAAGTCGCTGACGTTGGCCATCAGGAACTTCAGTGTGTTGCGCACCCGGCGATAGGTATCCACCACGCGGGCCAGGATCTTGTCGTCGATGTTCAGGTCGCCGGAATAGTCGGTCGAAGCCACCCACAGGCGCACGATCTCTGCGCCCATCTTGCTGGTCACGGTCTGCGGGTCCACCGTGTTGCCCAGGCTCTTGCTCATCTTGCGGCCCTGGCCGTCGGTGGCAAAACCGTGGGTCAGCAAGCCGCGG
>CAZMXB010000165.1:0-11421 GCA_964569855.1 uncultured Rhodoferax sp. | reverse complement strand
CGTTGCAGGCGGTGGACGGCGGCGTGCTGATGCGCGCGGGCCACACCGAAGCCGGTTGTGATCTGGCTGCCATGGCGGGCTGTTCGCCCGCCTCCGTGATATGCGAGATCATGAAAGACGACGGCACTATGGCCCGCCTGCCCGACTTGCAGTTCTTTGCCGCTGAACATGGCCTGAAAATCGGCACCATTGCCGACCTGATCGAATACCGCAGCAAGACCGAATCCCTGATCCAGCAACTGGGCTCACGCCCATTACAGACCGCCTTTGGTGAATTCACGGCCCATGCCTTCCGCGACAGCACAGGTCATGGTGTGCACCTGGCCCTCGTCAAAGGTGCGTGGAGCGCTATAGATTCTGTAGCAGTCCGGGTGCACGAACCCCTCTCCGTGCTGGACGCGCTGGAAACCGGGCGTTCCATGCACTCCTGGAGCCTCGAAGCCACACTACAGCACATGCAGCAAGAAGGCGCTGGGGTCGTCGTGCTGCTCAACTGCGGCGAAAGCGCCGAACAGTTGTTGGCGCAGTTTGACGGCACTGCGCAGTCGGCCCAGGCCCCCGTGCGCGGACGCATGGACCTGCGTACCTATGGCGTGGGTGCGCAAATCCTGCGCCACTGCGGCATAAGCAAGATGCGGCTGATGGGAAGCCCGCGGCGCATGCCCAGCATGACTGGCTACGGCCTCGAAATCACCGGCTACATCAATAAGAACGACATTGCGGGACAGCTGGAGTAACGCAGCTCTGTTCCCAACACTTTAAGGATTCGAATATGTTTGGCGCAGACAAAGGCCCCGTGGACGCAAATGACGCCCGCATGAATGGCAAAAAACTCAAGATCGGCATCGTGCAGGCGCGTTTCAACGCATCTGTCACCGACGCCCTGGCGCAGGCCTGCAAGGCCGAATTGCTGGCGCTGGGTGTGGCAGAGAAGGACATTGACCACATCTCCGTGCCCGGCGCACTGGAGGTGCCGGTGGCACTGCAGGCTTTGGCCGAAAAAGCCAGTTACGACGCACTGGTGGCGCTGGGCTGCATCATCCGTGGCGAGACCTATCACTTCGAATTAGTGGCCAACGAGTCGGGCGCGGCGGTTACACGCCTTGCGCTGGATTACCAATTGCCCATTGCCAACGCTATTCTTACCACCGAAGATATGCCCCAGGCCATTGCCCGACAGGAAGAAAAAGGCCGCGACGCTGCCAGAGTCGCCGTTGAAATGGCCAACCTGCTGGAGTCCCTGTAATGAGTGAATTCAAGAGTACTGCCGCTGCCAAGCGCCCGCCCCGTCAACCCCGCACCGGGCTGACCAGCACGGGTGCCCGCAAGGCTGGCAGCAAGTCCGACCGCAGCCGGGCCCGCGAGTTCGCCCTTCAGGGCCTGTACCAGAGCCTGGTAGGTGGCAACCCCATTGAGGACATCGATACCTTTACGCGCGACTTGGCAGGCTTCAACAAGGCCGATGCCGTGCATTTCGATGCCCTGCTGCGAGGCTGCGTGGACCAAGGCGCCCAATTGGATGCGTTGATCACGCCCTTGCTGGACCGTCCGATGGCAGAGATCTCCCCCATCGAGCACGCTGTCATGTGGATTGGCGCCTATGAACTCAGCCATTGCCTGGACGTGCCGTGGCGCGTGGTGCTCAACGAGTGCATTGAACTGGCCAAGGAATTCGGTGGCACCGATGGCCACAAGTATGTGAACGCCGTGCTCAACGGCATCGCCCCCGCCTTGCGCTCTGCCGAAGTCGAATTTGATCGCAGTCAGGCCAAGAAGCCCCGCGCCTAAAGCGGCACAACCCGAGCATCCATGCAAATATCGTCGCGCGCCCAGAAGATCGAACCGTTTTACGTCATGGAGGTGGCCAAGGCCGCCTCCACCCTCGCCCGCGAGGTGGCGCACACCGATGCGCCCATGATCTTTCTGAACATCGGCGAGCCGGACTTCACCGCCCCGCCCCTGGTGCAACAGGCGGCTGAACAGGCCATCCGCGACGGGCGCTCGCAATACACGCAGGCCACCGGCCTGCAGGCCCTGCGGGAACGCATCAGCCAGTGGTATGCCGAGCGCTTTCACACCCCGGTATCGCCCGATCGCATTGTCGTCACGGCCGGAGCTTCGGCCGCCCTGCACCTGGCCTGCCTGGCGCTGATCGAGACCGGCGACGAGATCCTGATGCCCGACCCCAGCTACCCCTGCAACCGCCACTTCGTGAGTGCCGCCGAGGGACGTGCGGTGCTGATTCCCACCACAGCCGAAGAGCGCTTCCAGCTCAGCGCCGACAAGGTCAAGGCCGCCTGGGGCCCGCGCACCCGCGGCGTGCTGCTGGCATCGCCCTCCAACCCGACCGGCACGTCGATCCACCCCGACATGCTGCGTGACATTCACCAGGTGGTGCAGTCGCGCGGTGGCATCACGCTGGTGGACGAAATCTACCTGGGCCTGAGCTTCGACGCCGAATACGGCCAGACCGCGCTGGCGCTGGATGACAACATCATCAGCATCAACAGCTTCAGCAAATACTTCAACATGACCGGCTGGCGCCTGGGCTGGATGGTGGTGCCCCAGAAACTGGTGCCGGTCATCGAGCGGCTGGCGCAGAACCTGTTCATCTGCCCCAGCACCATTGCCCAGCATGCAGCCATGGCGTGTTTTGAGGCGGAAAGCCTGGCGCTGTACGAGCAGCGCCGCAGCGAATTCAAGGCGCGGCGCGACTACTTCCTGCCGCAGCTCAACGCCATGGGACTGACTGTGCCGGTCATGCCCGACGGTGCGTTTTACGCCTGGGCTGATTGCTCAGCCGCCTGTGCCAAGCTGGGCGTCAAGGACAGTTGGGACTTTGCCTACGCCGTTATGAATCAGGCCCATGTGGCCACCACACCGGGGCGTGACTTTGGCAGCGCGCAGACCCACAATTTTGTGCGGTTTTCCACCGCCAGCTCCATGGAGCACCTGCGGGAGGCCGTCGCCCGCCTGCGCGCCCTGCTTGCCAACTGAGCCGCTGACATGAACCAAGACCTCTCCATCCTCCATCTGGTCCTCAACGCCAGCTTCGTCGTGCAATGCGTCATGCTGCTGCTGATGGGCGTGTCGATCACCAGTTGGGCGGCCATCTTTCGCAAGTTCTTTGCTTTAAAACGGGTCAAGTCACTCAACGAAGCCTTCGAGCGCGAATTCTGGTCTGGCTCCAGCCTGAACGATCTGTTTGCCTCGGCCTCCAAAAAAGCCGCTATGTCCGGCCCGATGGAGCGGATCTTTGGCAGCGGCATGCGCGAGTTTCAGAAACTGCGCGAACGCCGTATCACCGACGTCGCCACGTTGATGGATGGAGCCCGCCGCGCCATGCGTGCCAGCTTCCAACGTGAAATGGACGAGGTCGAGACCAACCTGTCTTTTTTGGCTTCTGTCGGCTCGGTGTCGCCGTATGTCGGCCTGTTTGGCACCGTGTGGGGCATCATGCACGCCTTCGTAGGTTTGGCCGCGCTGACGCAGGTCACGCTGGCCACCGTTGCGCCCGGCATTGCCGAGGCTCTGGTAGCCACCGCCATTGGTCTGTTTGCCGCCATTCCTGCGGTGGTGGCCTACAACCGCTTTGCACGCGATATTGACCGCATTGCCACGCAACAGGAGACCTTCATCGAGGAGTTTTCCAACATACTGCAGCGCAACGTCGGCGCCCAGCCGCCTCAAGGACGCTGAAATGACTGACCAACACGCGCTTCACTTCGTGTATTCGCTCCCCGCCATGGGGGCTGCAGCCTCCCTTGGGGCGGCCCGACGCGAGACCTGAAATGCCCGCTGTATCCCACCGCGGCCGGGGTCGGCGCACCATCAACGAGATCAACATGGTGCCCTTCATTGACGTGATGCTGGTGCTGCTGATCATCTTTATGGTGACTGCGCCATTGATCACGCCTAGCATGATCGACCTGCCCAGCGTGGGCAAGGCCTCGCGCCAACCGGACACCATCATCCAGATCGTGTTGGGCAAGAACGACAGTCTGGAGATGAGAATCAAGGACAAGACCACGCCCCTGACCCTGAAGGAGTTAGCCAGCGCCGTCAAGGGCGCGCAGGCCACGCGTGACAGAATGTCAGCCGCCAACTCGGCCGTGGTCATCAGCGCCGACAGGGCCGCCAAATACGAGAGTGTGGTCAAGGTCATGGACACGCTGCAGCGCGCCGGTGTCCAGCGCGTGGGCCTGTCCGTTCAACTGGCCAACTGACTGCAAAGCCGCTGGCACCGCACAACCCGCCATGTTCGCCCACAGCACTGCCCGTCTGGAATTTGCCCCGCCGCCTACTCCGGGCCTTGTGCGGGCGCTGGGCCTGGCCATCGTGGTACACGCCTTGCTTCTGGCAGTGCTGGGATTGGGCGTGCAGTGGAAGCGTGACGCCACACCGGTCACGGTAGAGGCCGAACTTTGGTCAGCGCTGCCAGTTGAAGCGGCGCCCTCACCACCCCCTGCGCCACCACCGGTGGAGCGCGAGCCTATCGTTGAACAGCCGCCACCGAAGCCCACAGTGGCGCCACCAGCCCCCACGCCGCCGCAACCCGACCCGGCGATTGCCGTCGCCAAAGAAAAGGCCCGCCTGCAACGGGAAAAGCTGTTGGAGCAGGAGAAGCGGGAGCAGGAAATAAGCCAGAAAGAAGCCTTGAAGCAGAAGAAACTCAAGGACGAAAAAGAGGCCAAGGAATTGCGTGATCGTGCGCTGCGTGAAAAGGACGTCCGCGACAAAAAGCAGCAGCAGGAAAAGCAAAAGCAACAAACCGCAATGGCCGAGGCGGAGACCAAGAAGTTGGAGGAATTGCGCCAACAGCAGATCGCGCGCGCCCTGCGCATGGCCGGCCAGGCCGAGGGTACGGGCACCGCTGAGTCGCGCGGCACGGCCAAGCAGTCGTCCGGACCATCGGCCAGCTACGCCGGGCGCATACGCGCCCGCGTTAAGCCCAATATCACGTACACGGAGTCGCCGGCCGGCAATCCGACGGCCGAAGTAGAAGTGCGTACTTCACCAGACGGCACCATCATCAGCCGCAAGCTGATCAAGTCCAGCGGCGTCAAGTCGTGGGACGACGCAGTCCTGAACGCCATCGACAAGACTGAGGTGCTACCACGCGATGTTGACGGACGGGTTCCGCCACTGCTGACACTCGTGTTCCAGCCCAAAGACTAAGAGCCGTAAGTTCAGCGTGTCGCTGTAAGAGGTCTTGATGGAGGCGCGGTCCGGAGTCGAACCGGACTAACCGGATTTGCAATCCGGGGCATAACCGCTTTGCTACCGCGCCAGAAACCACTGCCTTGGCAAAAAAGGGAAGCTGATGCTTCCCTTTTTTGGAATTTGGAGCGGGAAAAGAGTCTCGAACTCTCGACCTCAACCTTGGCAAGGTTGCGCTCTACCAACTGAGCTATTCCCGCGTTTCAAGCCCTAAATTATAGCGTGATTTTCCGTCGTTCTTCTCTGTGGTCAAAAATTCAAAGAATTATCAGGTTCCTCAGCGCAATCAGTGCTTCACCGAACCCTGCAGGTCTGCCACCGGCAGGTTTGCAGCAACAACCGTGGGCGCGGCGACGTCATCGTCGGGCAATGGCACAGGTTTGGACTCCAGTGCCAATTCCAGAACCTTGTCGATCCAGCGCACCGGAATGATTTCAAGTCCGTCCTTGACGTTGGCGGGAATCTCTTGCAAATCTTTGGCATTTGCCTCTGGAATCAGTACGGTCTTGATTCCCCCCCTCAACGCGGCCAGCAACTTTTCCTTCAATCCACCGATTTCTGTCACCTCGCCGCGCAAGGTGATCTCACCTGTCATCGCCACATCGCCACGCACCGGGATACCCGTCAGCGCCGATACAAAAGCGGTTGTCATTGCAGCGCCAGCGCTAGGTCCGTCCTTTGGCGTTGCACCATCCGGTACGTGGATATGGATGTCTTTCTTTTCAAAAATCTCATCCTTGATACCCAAACGGCGCGCACGGCTACGAACCACGGTACGTGCTGCCTCGACCGATTCCTTCATCACGTCACCCAGCGAACCAGTGCGGGTAATGACACCCTTTCCGGGAGTCAATGCAGCCTCAATGGTCAACAAGTCGCCGCCCACTTCGGTCCACGCCAAGCCAACCACTTGCCCTACCTGGTTTTGCTGTTCGGCACGGCCATAGGTATATCGGCGTACGCCCAGATAGTCATTCAGATTTTCCGCCGACACCACAACCTTGGCTTTGAGTTTTTTCAGTAACAGACCCTTGACAACCTTGCGGCAAATTTTGGATAGTTCGCGCTCTAGTGAACGCACGCCTGCTTCCCTAGTGTAGTAGCGCACAATATCACGCACAGCATCTTCAGCAATGGCCAACTCGGTGTCTTTGACACCATTGTTCTTCATTTGCTTGGGCAATAGGTACGTAATGGCAATGTTGGTCTTTTCGTCCTCTGTATAACCAGACAGGCGGATGACTTCCATTCGGTCCAGTAGTGCCGATGGAATGTTCATGGAGTTGGAAGTCGCAACAAACATCACATCGCTCAGGTCGTAATCAACTTCAACGTAATGGTCCCCGAATTTGTGATTTTGTTCGGGGTCCAGCACCTCCAAGAGCGCGCTGCTGGGGTCGCCACGAAAATCGGTTCCCAGCTTGTCAATCTCATCCAGCAGGAACAACGGATTGCGGGTACCGACTTTTGACAAGCTTTGCAGGACCTTGCCGGGCATGGCACCAATGTAGGTTCGCCTGTGTCCACGAATCTCAGCTTCATCTCGCATGCCACCCAGAGCCATACGCACGTACTTGCGCCCAGTTGCCTTGGCAATGGACTGCCCGAGCGAAGTCTTGCCAACCCCAGGAGGGCCCACCAGACACAGGATCGGGGCTTTCAGTTTGTCCACGCGTTGCTGAACCGCGAGGTATTCCAGGATACGGTCCTTCACCTTATCCAGCCCATAGTGATCTTCGTTTAAAACGGTCTCAGCGTTGGCCAGGTTGTGTTTGATCTTGGTCTTGGCGGCCCAAGGCAATCCAACCAACACATCAATGTAATTGCGTACCACCGTGGCTTCCGCAGACATCGGGGACATGAGCTTGAGTTTTTTCAGTTCCCCCTCAACCTTCTTCAAAGCGTCCTTCGGCATCTTGGCTGCCTTGATGCGCTTCTCAATTTCTTCGATGTCAGCGCCCTCTTCTCCTTCACCAAGTTCTTTTTGAATCGCTTTAACCTGTTCATTCAGATAAAAATCGCGCTGGTTCTTTTCCATCTGGCGCTTCACGCGGCCGCGGATTTTCTTGTCAACGTTCAGGATATCAACTTCCCGCTCAATCTGCTCGAATAGATTCTCAAGTCGGTCTTTGACACTGGAAAGTGCCAAGACCGCCTGTTTGCTGTCCAGTTTGAGCGGGAGATGTGCTGCAATGGTGTCCGCCAGTCGCCCGGCATCGTCTATGCTCGATATCGACGTCAGAATCTCGGGAGGTATCTTTTTGTTGAGTTTGACGTACTGATCGAATTGCTGCATCACGGCGCGACGCAGTGCTTCGATCTCGCTGCCTTTCGCTCGACCCTTTTCGGCTACATCGTTAACAACCTCGACGGGTGTAACGTCCGCGGTGAAAAATGTCTCTCCTTCTTCAATGCGATTGACGGTTGCGCGCTGGTGGCCTTCGACCAGTACTTTCACGGTGCCATCCGGCAGTTTGAGCATTTGCAGGATCGTCGACACACATCCGACGTCAAACATGTCGGACACTAAAGGGTCGTCTTTGGCGGCAGTCTTCTGCGCCACCAGCATGATGCGTCTATCCGTTTCCATTGCCGCCTCAAGCGCTTTAATGCTTTTGGGACGTCCAACAAACAGTGGTATGACCATATGTGGAAACACAACCACATCCCGCAACGGGAGCAGCGGGAGTGCGATGGGAGTCGGAGGCAGGGGGGAATGACCAGACATGAAGAAAATCCTCTTATTTACCCAACAAATATGGACCGTGAATCCGGAAATTCAAGCGGTGTGGTCTCCAGATAGACACGCATCGCCAGAACAATCTTCAAAACCGTGACAAAACCCGCTATTTCAGGACATTGCCATAGGCTCGTGTCACGCTTTTTTTGCGATCTCGCGGTAGACCAGCAAGGGAGCCTTGTTCTCGTCGATAGTCGACTCGTCGACCACAACCTTCTCGACATTTGACACGTTGGGCAATTCGTACATCGTATCAATCAGGGATTGCTCCAGAATGGAACGCAATCCCCGCGCACCCGTCTTGCGCGCCAAGGCTTTCTTTGCAATCGCCTTCAGCGCCGACGGACGGATTTCCAGTTCGGCACCCTCCATGGCAAGCAACTTCGTGTATTGTTTGACGAGTGCATTTTTTGGCTCCGTCAAAATTTGAACCAGGGCATCTTCGGTCAACTCAGCAAGGGCAGCGACGACGGGCATTCGACCTACCAACTCAGGAATCAAGCCAAACTTGATCTTCCGGTTCAACCTCTTTGAAAACGTCCGTCAAACTGCGTTGCTGCTTGCTCTTGACCATCGCCCCGAAACCCATGCCTGATGACTGCGTGCGACTCTCGATCACTTTTTCCAAACCCGCGAAAGCACCGCCACAAATAAACAAAATATTGGTCGTGTCAATCTGAACAAAATCCTGGTTGGGGTGCTTGCGGCCACCCTGCGGCGGCACGCTTGCCATCGTGCCTTCAATCAGCTTCAGCAAAGCCTGCTGCACACCTTCTCCAGACACGTCACGCGTGATGGATGGGTTGTCTGACTTTCTGGAAATCTTGTCGATTTCATCGATATACACGATGCCGCGCTGCGCGCGGTCGACCTCGTAGTTGCAGCTTTGCAGAAGCTTCAACACGATATTTTCGACGTCTTCTCCAACGTAACCCGCTTCGGTCAGGGTCGTCGCGTCCGCCATCACAAACGGTACATCCAGCATACGTGCCAAAGTCTGGGCCAACAGTGTCTTGCCGGAGCCCGTGGGCCCAATCAACAGAATATTGCTCTTGGCCAATTCCACTTCGTCTTTAGCGGCTTTTTCCTTGTGCCGCAGACGCTTGTAGTGGTTGTAGACTGCCACGGCCAGAATTCGCTTGGCCGCTTCCTGCCCAATCACGTAATTGTCAAGATTGGTTTTAATCTCGGAAGGCGTCGGCAGATCGCCTTTGGCGTCTTTGCCCTCTGTTGTCGCCGGCAATTCGTCGCGAATGATCTCATTGCATAACTCAATACATTCATCACACACAAAAACGGAGGGACCAGCGATCAACTTCTTGACTTCGTGCTGACTCTTTCCACAAAAAGAGCAGTACAGGGTTTTTTCACTGGAAGAGCCTTTTTTTTCGGCCATGGGTCGCTTGCCTTTTCGGATGGTGTCCGAATGATACTCAAATAAAAAACGGTGCATGCGTCATCGCAAAACACCGTCATTGAAAGTGTCTTGAAACGGTCAGGCGCGTTTCGCAATGACCTTGTCGATCAGACCGTATTCCTTGGACTCATCGGCCGACATGTAATAGTCGCGCTCGGTGTCGCGCGCGATGCGTTCCAGCGACTGACCGGTACAGTCCGCAAGTATCCTGTTCAGTTGTTCACGGGTCTTGAGAATTTCCCGGGCGGCAATTTCGATTTCGGTCGCCTGACCCTGGCTTCCACCGGATGGCTGGTGAATCATCACTTTCGAATTCGGTAACGAAAACCGCTTTCCCTTGGCACCTGCAGCCAACAAAAATGCACCCATACTGGCCGCCATGCCGATGCACAGCGTGGAGACATCGGGTTTGATGAAGTTCATCGTGTCAAAAATCGCCATACCAGCGCTAACCGATCCGCCCGGAGAGTTGATGTAGAAAGAAACGTCCTTGTCAGGATTTTCGCTCTCCAGGAACAACAGTTGAGCAACAACCAAATTGGCTGTTTGGTCATTGACGGGGCCAACCAGAAAAATGACTCGCTCTTTCAAAAGTCGTGAATAAATATCGTACGAACGTTCACCACGGCCAGATTGCTCGATGACCATGGGCACCATACCCAATGCCTGGATTTCCATGTTGCCAACCGTATCCATTTTCACATTCATAAGGTCTCCAAAAGTCTGCTCAGACTGTAACGAATAAATCTAACCCCAAATGCAAATGGGGCTTGTCAGCAGGACTGCAAGTCCAACACAAGCCCCATGCCACCAAAGAGTTCCAATCAGCAGCGAACTGACAGTTAGCTTTGACCCATCAACTCGTCAAAAGAAATTGTCTTCTCTACCACTTTGGCCTTTGACAGCACAAAGTCAGTCACGTTATTCTCAATCACGACACCTTCGACCTCGGCCATGCGGCGGTTGTCGCCGTAATACCAGCGCACGACATCCGCGGGCTTTTCGTAGCTGGCCGCAAGTTCATCAATGTGTGCCTTGATCTGCTCAGGTTTCGCATGCAGTGCGTTGGCGCGAACCAGTTCACTTACTGCCAAGCCGAGCCGCACACGCTGCTCAGCCTGGGGACGGAACATGTCGTCGGGGATCGGTGCAGTATCGGCATCCTTCATCCCGCGTTGCTTCAAGTCTGCGCGGGCGTTTGCGATCATGCGTTCCAACTCGGCCTGCACACTCGACTTTGGCAAATCAAGTTCGGCCTTGGACAACAAAGCATTCATGGCGCCCTGCTTGTTGCGCCCCAACAGACGGTGCTTTACTTCGCGCTCCAGATTCTTGCGAATGTCGATGCGCAGTCCTTCCACGGTGGCGTCAACGATACCAAGCGATTTTGCCAATGCGCCATCGATTTCTGGCAAGTTTGCCGACTCGACCTTCTTTACGGTGACCATAAAGTCTGCCGTTTTGCCAGCCACATCTTTTCCGTGGTAATCCGCTGGAAAGGCCAATTGGAAAGTCTTGCTCTCGCCCAATTTCATGCCAAGAACGGCTTCTTCAAATTCCTTGAGCATCTGTCCATCGCCGACGATGAACTGGTAATCCTCGGCTTTGCCACCGGCAAAGGGCTCACCATCAATCTTGCCTTCAAAATCAACAATGACACGGTCCGTTGCCTGAGCCGCGGCATCCTTTGCACGCAGTGCAAAGGTACGACGCTGTTTGCGCAGGATTTCCACCGTCTTGTCAATGGCAACTTCTGTCACCTCAGAACTGATTTTTTCAACTTCGGCGGTGGCCAAATCCGCGATCTTGACTTCAGGAAACACTTCAAACACCGCATCAAACGCCATCTGGCCTTCGGGCGACACGGCGCTTTCGGTAATACGGGGCTGACCAGCAACACGCAATTGCGCTTCGTTGGCAGCGGACGCAAACGCCTGACCGACCTTGTCATTCATCACTTCGTAGTGCACGGAGTAGCCATAACGCTGGGCGACGACATTCATGGGCACCTTACCGGGACGAAAACCATCCATCTTGACGGTGC
>CAZMXB010000164.1:0-11426 GCA_964569855.1 uncultured Rhodoferax sp. | reverse complement strand
CGAGCAGGGCGTCAACTCGCATGTGGAAATGGCCTATGCCTTTACCGAAGCCGGCTTCGAGGCCTTCGACGTGCACATGACCGACCTGCAAACGGGCCGCGCCAATCTGGCCGACTTCAAGGGTGTGGTGGCCTGTGGCGGCTTCAGTTATGGCGACACGCTGGGGGCAGGCATTGGCTGGGCACGGTCCATCACTTTCAACCCGGCGCTGGCCGACCAGTTCAAGGCATTCTTTGGTCGTAGCGATACCTTTGGCCTTGGCGTGTGCAATGGCTGCCAGATGTTTGCCGAACTGGCTGACATCATCCCCGGCGCACAGGACTGGCCGCGCTTCACCACCAACCAGAGCGAGCGTTTTGAAGCACGCCTGTCGATGGTGGAAGTCTTGGAGTCACCGAGCCTGTTTTTCGCGGGCATGGCGGGCACGCGCCTACCCATAGCGGTTGCGCACGGCGAGGGTTATGCCAACTTCAAGTACCGCGGAAATGCGGCCAAGGCCATTGCCGCGATGCGCTTCACCGACAACTTCGGTGCTGCCACCGAGGCCTACCCGTTCAACCCGAACGGTAGCCCGGGTGGCCTGACGGCGGTGACCACGGCCGACGGACGCTTCACGGCGATGATGCCGCACCCCGAACGCGTGTTTCGCAACATCCAGATGAGCTGGAATGGGCTGGACCCCAACGACCACAGTCCGTGGATGCAACTGTGGCACAACGCCAGGCGCTGGGTTGGGTAGATGACGGGCCGCGCGTTCCGTTTTCGTTGGGCCATCGTCGCATTGATCGCACTTTGCGCGGGTTGTCACGGTACGCTTCAGGTGACCCGTGGCGCGGCCGATCTGGCCGCTGTGCGACAGGTTGTAGAGACCTTCAGAACGTCGATCATCCAGAAAGACAAGGCCGCTTTTATGGACCTGTTTTTTTCGGACAAGCCCGAGTTGATCACCTGGCAAGCGGTCGTTGACGATGCCAGCCTGGAACGAATCAGAACCACCCGTCCCCAGGCCATCAAGGCGCGCCATCGACCTGACAATAACTTTGTCGCTTTCATTGACAGCATCCTGGCAAGCAGCGAGCGCGAAGAGGAGACGTTCTCGGATATCCAGATCGATACCGATGGCGAGGTCGCGTCCGTCTCGTTTGATTACGCCTACCTGTCCAACGCGAAGCTGATGAACAGTGGAAGAGAGAAATGGTTGCTGGTGCGCACAGAACAGGGCTGGAAGATTACCTCCGTTGTCTACACGATACGTCTGGCCCCCTGATTCGATAAAGAGCGTTCTTGACGGGTAACGTCGATGCTGGAAACCTACAGCGGCAAGGGGTTTTCTCCAAATGCCGGCCCCCGTTCATAATGGGTACATGACTAAAAAAAGCTTATTGACACGTGCTCTTTTGGCAGGCACGGTCGGACTGGCTGCAGCGGCTGCTTCCATGGCGCAGACAGCTCCGGCGGCCCCGGCTCAAGTTGCAACACCGGCGACCTGTCCGGCCCTGTTGCAGCACCAGTTCCCCCGTTTGCAGGATGACGTCCCGCAGAACCTGTGCCAGTACGCCGGCAAAGTATTGCTGGTGGTCAACACTGCCAGCTATTGCGGTTTTACCAACCAGTACGAGGGGCTGGAAGCCCTGCATGCCAAGTACCAGAGTAAAGGCCTGGTGGTGCTGGGTTTTCCTTCGAACCAGTTTGGCCAGCAGGAGCCAGGTTCCTCCAAAGACATTGCGGATTTCTGCTTTAACACCTATGGCGTCAAGTTTCCCATGTTTTCAAAATCCGAGGTGAAAGGCAACGGCCGCAACGCGCTGTACGCGGCCCTTTTTGCATCCACGCGGGCCGAGCCGAAATGGAATTTTCACAAGTACCTGGTAGGCCGCAACGGCGCAGTGCTGAATAGTTACGCCAGCAATGTCGAGCCTAACAATACGCAGCTGGTAGCTGCCATTGAAAAGGCGATTGAAGCCAAGTTCTGATCGCCGCCTTCACCCTTCACGGAGTTTTCAATCGACGCCAGGGCGTCAGGGCGCAGGGTCAACGCCTGTCAATTGGGCCAGCGCTGCGGTTGTTAATGCACCATCGCGGCTGATGGTTTGGCCGGTTGTGGCGTTCTTGACGACCACAAATGGAACCGACTCTGCGCCAAAGCTGCCCAGCAGCTTCGTGTTGGCTTTGATGGTTTGCTCCACATCCGAAGAGATGCTGGAGGACGCAGCAATCCCGCCCCGGCCGGCAAGCAGCGATGTTTCATGCTCACTCATCAGCGCCAACGGGTTGGCGGCGGTCAAGAGTGCGGCGCCCTGCGACAAACTCGACGCATTGATCCAGGCCACTGGAATCCACACAAATTTGACTTTCTTGTGAAGCGGCAAGGAAGCCTGCCACAGGTGGCCGCAATGGGGACATTGGGGGTCGAAGAACACATAGACGGCATTGGCGCTCATCAGCGCACCGACCGTAAAGCCCTTGGCTTCTGCGGCAACCGTTTGAACGGACACCTCGCGTTTGACAGCCTTGTCTGCCGCAGGCGCTTCCTCGCGTGAACAGCCGATCAAAAACAGTGATAGGGCGGTCGCAGAAACAAGCAGAAAGCGGTGGATTTGCATAGGGTAGGGGTGGTAAAAAAGAACAAAAAAGACGGCTCGGCTTAAGGGACTACATTGCATTCGCGCCGCAGCAGGGCCACCGCGTCTTTTAATGCATAGTCGAAGTCACTTTCCAGCGTGGACCTGGATTCACCCAGGAAGGATTCCCACAGGTTGAGGTAGTCGCCCTGTCGATGGTGGGGCGCATGGCTCTGGATGTATTGGTTGGTCAGTTCAGCCCTGAGCCCGGACTTGCGGATTTTACGAACCAGCGTGCCAGCGGACTTTTCCGTCAACAGCGTTTTGGGGGCACTGCCGGCGGCTACGCACAAAAACAGTGTCAACAGCGAGCTGTCATCGCCATGCCCCTGGGTGACTTTGTCCCACGCGGCGGAGGCAGATCGGTCAAAGTGATCGACGTCACCGGTTGGGTCGTCGAGCCAGAAGTAACGCCCCACAAACGCCGGTGTCTGTTCAAAGAGTTTAAGGGGCGAGATGCTGGTATCCAGAATTTTCTGCAGATCAGCGATGACGGCCTGCCGCACCGGCTCGACAACCGTTGCCAATGCACTGGTTAGACCCTTGGGCAATCCAACAGCGATACCAGCGGGCTTCTTGCGCATTGCCAGAACCATTTTTTCGAATTCCGCCCAGTTGGGCATTTCCCTGCGACGGTTTGCCAGGACCAGGAGGCCGGTCCGGATGACCGCTTCGGCATCTTTGCCAGCGTCCTGCAGATCCGACTCGTCCCGCCCCAGCATTTTTGCGAACCAGACAGCGGCGTCCAACAGCGAGGCAACCTGTTTGCGCAAGGCCAGTTCGCTCTGGTACTCAGGCAATGTGCGCAGGGACCACTTGGCCAATAGCGGAACATGTTCGTCGGTGAATCCGCCTGATTCATGCATGCCAAAGTGGCTGTTCTGCGGCATGGCGATCAGGGTTTTGAGCATCTCGGATCCGCCCTTGGAGTGCGACAGGGAGGAGTGGTCGCGCAGCGATTCTGCCGCTTGTTGCAAGTCACCGTCACTGCTGTGCTCCAGATACAGACTTACCAGGTTGACCATGCGGTCACGCGACCTCTCCAGCTCGGGGCGCAAAAACTCTGTGCCGAAATAACGTGCAATCTGCACCATGCCCTTGGGCGCATCTTTGCGGATGGTTTCGAGCCGGGCCTGGTCCAGAATGCCATGCTGCACGCCATAGACCAGCGCCTTCTCGAAGAAGGGGCGGGCATCAAACAGCGAAACGGAGTGGGGCGGCGATGCGGTCTTCATCGGCTAGATGGCAGATTCCTCGTCGTCATCCCGCGCCGCCGGTGTGGCCTTGCCGCGGTCGGTGTCGCCGGTTTCCACCTTGCCGTCATCCTCTTCGGCTTCTTCCTCGTCTTCCACACCCAAGTCATGGGCACGCGCCTTGGCGCGCAGCACCATCACGGTTTCAATGAACAGGTCGGGACACTTGTAGCGCAGCAGCCAGGCCAGTTGCATCCAGTCCTGATCGGCCACTTCGTCCTCTTCGAGTTTGGCCGGCACATAGGCGCTCGACAGCAGGGCAGTCTCGGACAGCATCTCGCCATCGTCTTCCACCGAGTCAAAGGTGCCGGTGCGGGCAAAGGCTTCGATACGGCTCCACTTCTCGGAAAAATAGTCGGCCAGCGCTTCGCTGCCGCCTTCGAGTTCGCCAATGGCGGCCAGGAAATCGACGGGGTTGGCGTCATCGCGGAAGATGACCGAATTCACCATGCCGCGCAGATGGGTGCGGGTCAGGTCCTTGTATTGCTTCTCGATGACTACCGCGCGGGCAAACATCTCGGGTGTCACCAAAAGGTTGATGACCGATTCCTTGGAGTTGTCGTACTCGCGGATCACGGCCAGGATGTCCTTGGGCGGCAACTGCTCCAATACCACCATCAGGGCGCCATCGCCTTCGGAATCGGCCAGTTCCACCAGGGCCGATTCAGCGCCAACGATGTCACCCGCAGCGATCAGGCTTTGCGTTTTGGCGATCAGGGCGAGGTTGCTCACTCTTTCGACTCCTTGCGGTCAAAACCTTGCTCGACCATCCAGTCGGCACCCGCCTCGTCGCGGGCTTTGGCTTCGCGTTCTTCTTCGTCCAGCGGTTCATCCGCGTCGTCCGAATCATCGGCTTCAGCAGATTGCGGTGCTTCCGGCTTCTGGTTCATGTATTCCAGGGCCGCAGCCACCGTCAAGAACCAGTCACCCATGTCGTGTTTTTGCACGATGGCAACCAGGGGGCGAGTCCAGGGTTCCATGTGCACGGCATGTGTCAAGTCGTGCCAGTCCGGGAACTCATCGGCCTCCAGTGACAACAGGTGGTCCATGGTCGCGGGGGCGCTAAATCGAAACCCCTTGTGGAATACCGTTGCCACCATTTCCGGGCTGATCTCCATCATGTGAATCAGGAACTCCATCTCCTTGCGCCGTTGTACCAGGCGTTTGTCGAGCACATGCGCACCTTCAGAGTCAAAGGTCAGGTCATCAAGCTCAGATGCATAGGCCGAACGAAGGTGGCGAAAGTAGGGGGAAATGGTCATTCGGTTTCAGTGTTCCAGGATGCGGTTGAAGTAGTTGTTCCAAATTTCGCGGGCCGTGTCGATCGGACTGTCCAGCAGGTTGCGCCGACGGTTGTCGTCATAGGCCTGTCGCTTCGCATCGTCTGACAACACGTCGTAGGCCTCTTGCACGGCTCTAAAACGCGCTGGGGCGCCGGGGTCGGCGTTTCTGTCCGGGTGATGAAGCGATGCTTGCTGCCTGAATGCTTTTTTGATCTCAGCCAGGCTTGCGGCACTACTGATACCCAATGATGCGTAATGGTCTTTCACGGCAGACGTCGTTCAAAACGAATGGATTACGCAGCGCTTCTTGCGCGCTGCGCCAATTCGCATGAACAGTAGACTCCAAAAGGATAACCCTTGATTTTACCCAATCAACAATGACCTGTACTTCAATTGCCAAAAGGGCGTTGCGGAAGAAACGCCAGGCGGTCTGGTTTTTGTTGTTTGCATCTGGTTGGCATTGTTATTGCTTTACCTCATTGCGACTGAGGGTCGCTTTTCATGGCGAGGTTGTCTCTGAACTTTGCTTTGTCCCCCAATCCTGCAAAGGCTTGGGGGACTTTTTTCGCCTGCGTACCTCCTGAATTCAACTGCGGTCCGGCCCGACTGAATGCGTAGCCTGGCACGAATGCCCCAAAATGGCGCACAATTCTGTTTTTCCAATTGAAGGTTTGCTTCGATGAAACGTATTGCCTTGTTCATAACTTTGCCCGCATTGTTCGTGGCATGTTCCAAAGCACCAGAGACAGTGGCAACCTCCACGCAGACCCCGTCCAAAGCGGTGCCACACACCAGCAACATTGAATGGGTCAAGCCGGACGGTGCCAGTCTTGATGCCGTTTTCGCCAAAGCGAAGGCGGACAACAAACCAGTATTTCTTTATTGGGGCGCCGCATGGTGTCCACCATGCAACCAGATCAAAGCCACGGTCTTCAACAGGCCGGATTTTGTTGCGGGCAGCAAAGGCTTCATTCCCGTCTATCTTGACGGTGATACGCCGGGCGCCCAAAAATTGGGTACCCAATTCAAGGTACGCGGTTATCCAACGACCATATTGTTCAAGCCGGATGGCACCGAACTGACACGCTTGCCGGGTGAAGTGGATGCAGTGCAGTTCATGCAAGTGCTCAAGCTCGGGCTGGCCTCAACCCAACCTATCAAAGAGACCCTGTCGGCCGCCATGGCCGCGCCCATGGGTGGACAGTCACTCTTGTCCGCTGACGCGTGGCGTCTGCTGGCATTCTATTCCTGGGACACCGATGAGGCGCAGCTTCTGCCCAAGAGTGAACTTGTCCCAACGCTGACGCAGTTGGCGAAAAAATGTCCCCCTCAATATGAGGAAGCGGCCACGCGCCTGGGTTTGCGCGCATTGGTGTTGGCGTCTGGAGAGAAGGCCGTCACAGTGGACAAAATTGCGGGCCAGGCCATGCTGCTGAAAGTCTTGGGTGACGAGGCGCGCACCCGGCAGAACGCCGATATGTTGGCCTATTACACCAATGAACTGGCCAATGTATTGACCACTGCAGGCAGTCCTGAACGTGCGCAGTTGGTCACGGCCCTGAACACGGCGCTGGACCGGTTATCGGGCGACCTTTCTTTGTCCAAGGCCGACCAACTGGGTGCCGTGCAGGCAAAAGTGGGGCTGGCACAGATCGAAAAAGCCAAAGACGCCAAGCCGACCTGGGCCGCTGATTTGGTGGCGCAGGCGCAAGCGGCCGCTCTCAAGGCAGACCAGGCGACGACGGACCGGTATGAACGCCAAGCCGTTATTCCGTCTGCCGCGCATCTTTTGAGTGAAGTTGGACTCGTCGACGCCTCGGACGCGATGTTGAAAGCGGAACTGCCCAAGGCGGTTTCACCTTACTACCACATGCTGGTTCTGTCTTCCAATGCCAAGCGCCGTGGCGACAAGCTAGCTGCTTTGGACTGGTCAGAGAAAGCCTACGCTGGCTCGGTTGGTCCAGCCACTCGACTGCAATGGGGCAGCGGTTTTGTTGCCAAGCTGATCGATATGTCCCCGCAGGACAGCGCACGTATCGAGAAAGCCGCCTCCCAGGTGATTGGTGAACTTGAAGCCGCGCCCGAAACCTTCTACGAACGTAACCGGCGCAGTCTGGAAAAAATGGGCGTGCAGATCCACAATTGGAATGCGGATGGGAAACATACCGCAGTTGTGCAAAAGCTCAGCGCCCAGCTCAAAGGTGTGTGTGAAAAATTGCCGGAGACTGATGCTGCCCGTGCCGCTTGTACGGGGGTCTTCGACAAACGCGCCAAGAAGGCCTGAGGCCCTACAGCTTCAACTCCAGGCGAAATCCCCAGCGGGTTTTCGATGCGTTGGCGTTTTCGACTACCTGGCGCTGCGTGTTGTCCAACACACTGTTGCCGCTGAGATAGTCGCGGGGGGAGAAGTTGTTCGCGCTGACCCGCAATTGCGCATTGGGGTTGATGAACCAGACCATGAACGCGTCGGCAACGACCTTGGTTCCAACAAAGTTGCGCTGAATGTCGCTGAGCTGCAGGTCAAAGCCGGGGGTGACATTGAGGCTCCCACCGAAGCTGAACGGCCAACCTCGCATCTTGTAGTCTGCGCCCAGATTGGCTGTTCCCTTGGGTTGGCCCTCCAGGCGGTTGTTGGGGCCCGGCACCTTGTCAACACTGGAGTCAAAAAAACTGGCATTGGTACGCAAGGCAATCGGCAGGGCATCCGGCCAGATCTCGTCCATGCGGAACTTGGCTTCCAGTTCGATTCCCTGGGCGATTGCATTGCCTACGTTCTGGGGGCGCGAGACCCAGCGGCGGTCGGAGGACCACAAAACGTCTTCGAGCGCCACCACATTGCGAATCAGGTCGTTGATATGGCGGTAAAAAAGGTTCGCGCTGAGCAAGCCACCTTTGTCCAGGTAATGCTCGTACGCGATTTCAAATCCACGCGCCAGTTCCGGCTGAAGGTTTGGGTTGCCCGCACGGTCAGGGCTTCCCACTTCATTCATACCATTGGGAAACCGTTGAGAAATAGAAGGGCGGGCAATCAGTTCTTGCAAGGTTGCAGACTTGTAGCTCCGTGTCAGACTGGTTCGAATCTGGTTGCGACTCTTTTCGTCTGCTTTCCATGTGGCATGCAAAAGGGGGGTTAACACGCTGCTGCGGTTGAGCACCTGGTAGATTTCGCTGTCGCTGCGGGATTCGATTCCTTCCCAGCGCAAACCGGCGTAGGCGGCAATTTGTTTTGTCGGGTTCCATTCGTCCTGCACATAGGTGGCAACACGCAGGGACGAGGCCTTCAGGTCGTCGCCAAACTCCGTCAGGATGGGAATGCCGTTTTGAAGCGTGGTGCGGCTTTGGCGGCGTGAATTACTGTCAAACTCCAGCCCTCCCACCAGACTGTGCTCGTTTTCCAATTGCCGGGAAGCCTTGCCAGTCAGGCTCCAGCTTCGCTCTCGGGTGCTCGAGTCATCGTGAGTCGTGCGGGTTGGCTGCCCTGCAAGGTTGAATTCATCGCGCGCAGTGCGGGTGTCAAATGTACCGTTGCCGACGCCATAACGCACTTCAAGCCGGGTGCCATCACCCAGGTTTTTTTGCCACTGGGTATTGGTCCGGATTTGCGAAAACCGGCCGTCTCCTTGGCTTATGTAGCTGGCGTAAGGAGCGGGAATGATGCCGCCGCCAGCCTGGTCCAATTGGTTTTGTCCTTGCGTGGTGTTCCGGGAGACCACTACAAAGGGCGTCAGCAGCAAGGATTCACCTGGCCGCAGCGCAATCTGTATACGTCCATTGAGGTTAATGCCATCGCGCTGATTGGCGCCATAGCCGGTTTCACGCTGATCCAACAACGTGGCGCCGGTGTTCCGGTCAAACCACTGGGTATGGGCGTTGTTCTCGTCGCGGTTGTCTGTCCGGTTGGCCGAAAGCGTGAGTGTGTAGGACACTGCTTCACCGAATTTGTCATTGCGGGTCCAGGAGCCGCCGGGTGCAATACGGTTTTCTTCCATCGCCAAACCACCCCGGAACTCATTCAGCGTCCTTTTGAGCGCCTCTTTCAGGACGATGTTGATGGTTCCGGCGACTGCGCGCGCGCCAAATTCGGCCGTGGGTGCGCGCAGCACTTCAATGCGTTCAACCTGATCTGGTGGCAGGTTGTCCAGCGAGAAGCCGGGCGGCATGCGCTCACCGTTGACCAGCAACTGCGTGTACCCACCGCCCATCCCACGCATTCGCACATCGCCACCCCGCCCCGGGCGACCGCCGGTGGTAACGCCTGGCAGACGTTTCAAAATTTCACTGACCGAACTGTCACCAAAACGTTCAATTTCGTCTTTGCCGATGATGATTTTGGCCGCGGTGGAGGTGCGGCGCTGGTCTGTGTCACTAAGCGTACCGGTGATCTCCACTCGCCCTAATGAACGTGCATCAAGCTCTTTTGTTGCTCCTTGGGCGGTAGTGGAGGGTATCGGCTGGGCAGGTGGCTTGCGAGTCGGTTGATCGACCGGCTTGATTTCTTCTGCTACTGAATCAGACGCTAAATTTGAAGGCTGCGGGTCCGACGGAAGCATCGATTGTGCGCTGACAGGCAGGCAACAAACAAACGCACCCAGCGCCACACTGTGGCGTGCGAACGCGTCAAAAGTCATGCGTGAAACAAAACAAGAATGCCCGAGCAACCGCTTATGGATGACTGGCGTCAGCGGATGCGGTCGAAATGCGACGCGCACCGTCGAAGCGGCGGGTCCAGTAACTCATTGACATGTTTTCGACACGGACTTTCGCGCCCGGTTTAGGTGCATGAATGAATTTCCCTTCCCCAACATAGATACCGACATGGCTGAATGCCTTGCGCATGGTGTTGAAAAACACCAGATCACCGGGTTGCAGGTCGGCCCGGTCAATTTTTTCAGATGCAGCAGCCTGTTCATTGGCGCGCCGGGGCAGCACCAACCCTGCCGTTTGCTCAAAAATGGCGCGAACAAAACCGCTGCAATCGAAACCTGTGTCGCTATTGGTACCGCCTCGCCGGTACCGCACTCCCAGGAAGCCCATGGCATTGGATACCAGATCAGAGGTCTTTTCCTCGACTTTCTCACCCACTGCACCCATCCGTGCCAGGAAACTACGGTCTGAGATGTGTTGTAACACCTCATCTTGTGAGGGGGCGGGATCGGCGTGAGCCGCATTAATCAGCAAAAGCGCGGCTAGAACGAGGATAATTCGCATCAAACGAGCTTAACCCGTGGTGTTCACGGCGTCAAGCCAGGCTTTTAAGGGCAAAAATATGGCAAAAGCGGAATCTAAAACAACTGTACTACCCGACGGATTACGGTACAAATCCAAAGTATCTGGTTCGCCTTTTATGGCGGCGGCATCATTTGGCGGTGCCACGATGTCGTGCTTCCTGTGTGGCAAGCACCGGGCACGTTCATTGATGACGACGCGCAAGGTGCTGGGCAAATCGCAGGCCGTGTGTTCACCTTCGTGCAAGGCGTTGGATGAAGCAACGGCCGCTGCTGCTAGTGAGCGTTGACCGTGTTGCTGGACCTTGACGAGTCCCAGCTGGTGTTGGTGGATTACCAGATCCGCCTGATGCCGGCCATGCTTGATGGGGCTGTTGCTGTGGCCAATGCGGTGCGGCTGGTCCAGCTGGGGGCGCTGTTGCGGGTACCGGTGTTTGCAACCGAGCAGAATCCTTCAAAGCTGGGGGGCAGTGTGCCCGAACTGGAGGCCGCCCTCAAGCAAGCCAACGCCCGGGTGTTATCCAAGATGCAGTTCAGCGCGGTGGAAGAGGGGCTGGGCGAATGGTTGCGACCGCCCGCAAAGCCGGTTCAGGGCAATGCCCGCAGCCTGCCAAAACATTTGCAAAAGATGCCGGCCGGTTCCGAACGCAGCACCATAGTGTTGGCGGGGTGTGAAGCCCATGTGTGCTTGATGCAAACTGCCTTGGACCTGCTGGAAGACGAGTTCGACGTTTGGGTCGTGACCGACGCCTGCAGTTCGCGCACCGAACGCAACCGCGACGCCGCTTTTGACCGCCTGGCCGGTGCCGGCGTCGAGCTGGTGACCACCGAAATGGTGGCGTTTGAATGGATTCGCAGTGCTGAGCACGCCGACTTCAAAGCAGTTCAAGCCTTGATCAAATAAAGGCCCGTGGTTGGTCAGGAACCGGTTGCCCTTGTAGTCGCTGGTGGTTGTTCGTCAGGTGCTAGCAAGCTGAATATTCATAATTATGAATTCAGTTTTAACGCCAAGAGGGACACACCATGACCGCCTACGCAGATTTT
>CAZMXB010000163.1:0-11460 GCA_964569855.1 uncultured Rhodoferax sp. | reverse complement strand
GAGCTTTCGCAGCCCCATTTTCCAGCGGCTGGCAACGACGCGATATTGGTGGTGGTTTGACGCGCTTCAGTCACGCTGGTGCGGCAGGTGGAGGCCGCCAGAACCACTTCAGACATCTTGGCACGCACGGTGTAATCCTGGTAAGCAGGCAATGCGACAGCAGCCAAAATACCGATAATCGCGACCACGATCATCAGTTCGATCAGGGTAAAACCCTTTTGCATAGAACGTTTCATGTAAAACTCCTTGGTAAAAAAAGAAAGCCGATGATGAAGAGCAGGTATCGTGCCATGTGTCTTTCGCTCTAAAACTCAATCAAATGTCGTCCGACAACGGCTATTCAGGACTATTCACTCCACACTTTTCTGTCTACAGCGCAAAAGCTGTGACAAATTTGTCAGGGTCGGCGTCACTTAATACAAACTTGTCGGACCATCTTTAAATCCGTCATGCCCATCATGATCTTCTCCATGCCGTCCATCTTCAGGGTACGCATGCCGCCTTCCACGGCCGAAGCAAATAGATCGGCAACCCGGGCCCGTTCCTGAATGAGTTTCTTCACACCGTCGTCGGCAACCAGTAATTCATGCAAACCGACGCGGCCCTTGTAGCCCGTCTTGTTGCACTTGTCGCAGCCGACGGCTTTGTAGAGCTTGATGTGTCCGTCTTCACCGTAGGTCTTGAGCCAGCCATCCACGAGCTTTTTGCTTTCACCGGCGTAATCGGCTTTCCACGCCTTAGAGTGGCGAAGCTCCTCTGAGTACTCAACCACAAAAAGTCGAAACTCCTCCGCATCAGGCACATAGGATGTCTTGCAGTCGCACAGTTTCTTTGCCAAACGCTGCGCCAGAATACCCAAGAGCGCATCGGCAAAATTGAAGGGGTCCATGCCCATGTCCATCAGGCGGGTGATGGATTCCGGTGCTGAATTCGTGTGCAAGGTTGAAAACACCAGGTGGCCGGTGAGTGAAGCCTCAACGCCCATCGACACGGTTTCCTTGTCGCGGGACTCGCCGACCATGATGATGTCGGGGTCTGCGCGCAGGAATGCACGCATGATCAGTGCGAAGTCAATTCCCGCTTTTTTGTTGATCTGCACCTGGCGCAGGCCTTTTTGGGTGATTTCAACCGGGTCTTCCGCTGTCCAGATCTTGGTGTCAGGTGTGTTGAGGAATTTGAGAATCGAGTGCAGCGTGGTGGTTTTGCCTGAACCGGTCGGGCCGCAGACATAAAACAATCCATAGGGTTTACTCACCGTTGATTCGAGACGCGCCTTGTTGTGCGGCGTTAGACCCAACTTTTCCAGCGGAATGGGTTCACCTGCCGCCAGAATCCGCATCACCACATCTTCAACACCGCCAGCTGAGGGGATGGTGGCCACCCGCAACTCGATGTCCAAAGGACCATATTTCTTGAACTTGATCTTTCCGTCTTGCGGCTTTCTGCGTTCGGAGATGTCAAGGTCGCACATGATCTTGAGTCGAGTGACCATGGCCTGTCGCAAGTGCGAGGGCACTTCCACGTAAGGCACCAGGCCCCCGTCAATACGAAAACGGATGCCGGTCTTTAATTTGCCGGGCATGGGCTCGATGTGAATGTCGGAGGCCTTCTGGTTGTAGGCATCGACGATGACCTTGTTGACAAATTTCACCAACTCGTTATCGGCCGCAGCGGACTCAAGGGAGTCTTCGCTGGCAGTGTCATCGAGCGGCGCATCATCCATGCCGGCCAGGAAGTTCTCAATGGTGGTTTTGTCTTCCGGGGTTCCGAAGAGCTGCGCCAGGGTTTCATCGAACTCGGTTTGAGTGGTAACCCGATAAGAAAACTTTCCAATGCGCGGATAGACCTGTGGCACAACCCGAGACCCGCGAACTGCCTCAGGGTCTACACACATGATCACAAGGCCTTCGGGCGATTCCTCCAAGGGAACCCATCCTTGCTCCTCGATAAATTCGCGTTTGAGCGCGCCATGCAGCACCTCGATGCGGATTCGGCCTTTATTGAAGGGCTCATAAGGGACGCCAAAGAATTTCGCCAGAGACGGTCCGATTTGCGCAGGCTTGACGTTGTACTTGGCCATGAGCAAATGCTCGACGGACTTGCCTTCTGCCCGTGCGTCCTGAATGCACTGGGTTAACTCCTCGTCTGTCAACAAGCCGTCTGCAACCAGGGCGTCGTATTTCGTGGCTTTGCGGCGTTGTGCCACGCTTGCCCCGTTGGCACGTTGGCGAATGGCGGTAGAAAGGGTCTTGCACAACTCGGAGACTCCATCGACCTCCAGTTCGCCAAATGGTTCGTCACTCTTGTTGTTGATAACCTGCAATACCCCGTGCAGGATGTTGCCCTCCAAAATTGGGGCTACCAGCATTTGCTTGGTGCGATATCCCGATCGTTTGTCGACGACTTTCAGAAAGGTCAGCGATGGGTGTACGCGTTTGAGAGCCTCTTCGTCGTACACATCCGGTATGTTGAGCGCTTTGCGACTGAATGCGACATAACCCGCGATACTCTGCGGCGAGATCGGCAGTTTGAGGTCGCTGCTGCTGTTGAGCCCGGTTTTGATTTTGGAAACGATCGCGGTTTGGTCGTCGTTCACAGCGTACAGAGTCAAGCGATCTGCGTTGAGTAACTTGCAGATATCCTGGCTCGCTTCGAGCATGATTTGCTCAAGGTTCTCGGTGTCGTGGATACGCGCGGTGACGTGGTGCAACTGGCGATAGAACAAGGCCTCAAAGGTCATGCCTCTTTTTTGTGATGGCAACTTTTGAGACTCGAAAAAGGCCTGTTCGGTCGCTTTGTCCGATGCCCCGGGCGATACAACAGCGTTCATATTTCAAACTCCTGACCTGCCCGCATTCTGCGGATGTCATGGGTGACATTGGGCCCAAAGGTCTGGTCAAAACGCTGAACTTCCGCCATGATCAGTTCAGTTTCCGCAGGCTTGGTGTGAGTGATGTAGATTGGGTAGTTCTTCCCTTTTGCGATGAGGTCCAACTCGTTCGCCAGCACCGTTGGCGATAAATGCAGGCTTCGCCGCGCGAGATCTTTTTCCCGATTGCTGAATGCAGTCTCAATGACCAGCATGGCTACATTCAGTTGATTGATGCGATCCCAAAAGGCCTGGTTGCGTTCGGTGTCACCCGTGAATACCCAGCAGCCACGGCCCGCCGTAATGGCAAATCCGGCGGCAGGAACAGTATGGACCGCCGGCAAGACCTCAATGTATTTGTCGGAGAGCTTAAAGGTTTGGCCGACACGAATTTCATGGAAACTGATAAATGGAGCCTCTGGGGTGGGGATACGCGAAAAATCAGGCCAGATGACGTTGTTGAATATGTGTGACCGAAGGGCCTGTATGGTCCCCGCCAGTGCATATATTTTGAGTGGGACTTTGCGCTGTGCCGCGATGGCGTCAACCATCAAAGGGAGTGCCGCTACGTGATCAAGATGCGAATGGGTCAGCAACACGTGGTCAACAACGCGCATTTCGTCCAGGGTCAGATCACCAACGCCGGTTCCAGCATCCAGAAGGATTTCGCCATCGATAAGGAACGACGTGGTCCTGCAGTCCTTGGCAATGGCTCCAGAGCAACCCAATACACGTACTTTCACAGCAGGAGCCTCATTTGGTTACAAAGTTGGTTGCGCCATCCCATTCTGGATCAAATGGGAGCGAACGCTTGGAGGCTACCCGTTCTGCGTACAGTTGGTAAAGGAATTTTTTGGAATTCATGCGGGTTAGGTTCAGCAACAGAACGTCCGCTTGATCCCAGTTTTGAGCCCTATACGCCTTGATGAGAGCACCCCAGGTCTTGAGTTCGCTGGCGGCGGTTTCATTCAGTTGCGCGACAGGCGCCATCGGCCAAAAAATTGCCACAGCCACATCTTTGCCTTTGACCCGAACACGGTCTAATTCTTGCCAGGCGAATTCGGGCGCCAACTTACGTGTGGTCTCACTTACAACAATATCGACGCCGTATTCTTTTGAAAGACCTTCCAAACGGGACCCCAAGTTCACTGAATCGCCGATGACGGTGTAGGCTTGCCGGATGTTGGATCCCATATCGCCAACACACATGATGCCGGTGTTGAGTCCAATGCCGATACCAATTTCCGGCAACCCCCGTGCCCGGTGGTCGATATTGATTTCGCGCACCGCACTGGCCATTTCCATCGCAGCTTTGACTGCGAGATGGGCGTGTTCTGTGGTTTCCACCGGAGCACCCCAAAATGCCATGACACAGTCACCCATGTATTTGTCGATCGTTCCACGATTCGCCCGGATGATGCTGGTGAGTTTGCTGAACACCCCTGTCAACAACTCCTGAAGTTGGGTCGGCTCCATGTGCTCCGACATCTTCGTGAAACCGCGCATGTCACAAAACATGACCGTCAACTCCCGATTCGTGGCCTTCATGCTGTAACCAGCGGGGTCCTTGACCATTTCATCGACGAGTTCTGGCGGTACATAGGTGCCAAAAAGGTGAGCCAACTCCCGCTTGGATCGGGTTTCGACAAAGTATCCGTAACTCATATTGAGCGCAAACGCCGTCAGGTTCATTACGATCGCAGCGGCCAATGGCATCACCAGTCCGAACGACAGGTAGAGCCATGTATTGGTAGCAGTTACGGTCAACAACACCCCAATGCTGAGCAGCACCGCACGCGGCGCAGACAACAACGGAAGACCGATGGCCAGGGCCAATCCTGCGATGACGAGAATGAATACGTCGTAACCCAGAGCCCAGTCCGGTTTAAGGGTGACTTTGCCGTCAAGCCAACCAGAAATCACGTTGGCGTGAGATTCAACACCCGGATACGCCTCACCGACAGGCGTCACTCGAAGATCATTCAGACCAGGGGCCGTTGTACCCACCAAGATGATCTTGTCCTGCAAACTGCCGGGCGGCAAACGTTCAAACAACACATCGGCAGCTGAAACATACCGGTACGATCCGCCTTTGACCCCTCCGGGACCTCGGTAGGGAACAAGCGTGGCGACATTTTTGTCTACCGGTATCGTTAGGGAAGACTTACCTTCAACAAGCAGAATTTTTTCCAGTGCCTGAAACTTGCGCAACATTCCTTGCTCTTCGGAAAAACCCGGCGCCACTGTTGGCGAGCCAAATAATCGGCGAAACATGGCCAAGGCGAGCGACTCGTAGTAGGCGCCCTTGTATTCCGCTAACAATGGCAGCGAGCGAACGACACCATCCTGGTCAGGAATTGGATTGAAGTGCCCGGCCAAGGGAGCGGCCTTGGCGAGACTCGCAATATTTGCCCCAAAACCGGTCCATGAGAACGCAGGAACAGAACGGCCTTTGAGCTCTGCACTAGTCAGGACCGGTGTTGGCAAGGTTCCGGCCGTGTGACCGTCACGATCACTGGTGAAGTAATACCCCATGATGACCGGCCGATTTTCCAACTTTCGAGCGAAGACCGCGTCATAGTCCAGCTCCGATTGAAGCTGGCGGATACGTTCTGCAAACCCCGACTGATCCTTGAGTTCATTGCGAGCCAGGTCGTTTAATCTGCTGAGACCCGAACTGTCGTCTGGTTCAGCAAAAACAATGTCAAAGCCGAGCAATGCTATTTTTTGCTTGTCGAAAAGTACATCAACCAGTTGCGCGAGTTTGTTTCGACCCCAAGGAAATCGACCCACTTCAGCGAGGCTTTTTTCGTCAATGTCGACAATGACGATACGTTCATCCAGCGTCTTGGGCATGGTTGCCCTCAATCGCGCATCGTAAATTATTTCATCAAGACGCTGCAGCACACCAATCGACACCACGTCCATCGAATGCAGTAGGGCAAAGACAAGCGGGATCAGGGTGATCGCTATCCGTTGCCAATGCTTTGCTATCATTTTCATGCCGCATCACCCGGAAAATTGGCGCGCAACGGTCACCGCCGAAATCGCGCAGACCGTCAGGTCTGGACAAATTGCATTTGCGTGCCCGCCAATTCGATCAGATCGCCATTTTTCAATGCGACTGGTTCTGCCCGAATTGGAGACCCGTTAAGCATGGGGTTCCCCGCGCCTTCAACATGGTGGACTACAAAGCCCTGCTGTCTCCGTGTGATGGCCGCCACCGCAACGCCGGGTTTGCCGATCGTCGTAACCACCTTTGTCAACGGCACTTCCCGTCCCGAGGCAGCGCCCGAGAGGACCTTGATGGCTGCATGGAAAGACCCCATACCCAATGAGTCCCCACCGCTAACCGCGGGGGCAGCTACCGGGCGGGCGGGCGCCGGTGCTGTACCCGGGCGGGCCTTGACGACCATTGTCTTGTCAAAGTTGTCCGCCACACCTTCGCCGACGAACTTGATTTTGTATTTGCCGATTTCAATGCTGTCACCATTTTGAAGTTGCTGCTTCTTGATGGCTTTGCCGTTCAAATAGGTTCCATTGGTGCTGTTGAGGTCCTCCAAAACGACTTCATTTCCAGTCATGTGGAGGACGGCATGCTCGCCGCTTACCGCTAGGTTATCTATAACGATGTCGTTATATGGCCTGCGCCCCAAAGTAGTCTTGTCTTTGGTCAGTTGCACTTCTTTGATCACGACCTCATCGATCGAAACGATCATTTTCGGCATGATCGACTCCTTTTCCTGTAATTTGTATTTGGAAAGCGCTGTTGCATATTATTTCCCCAACCACCGAGCGATTAAACCGCGCTTTTCAGGCGCCTCATGCAATTCAACCATCAACACGGAGATATTGTCTCTGCCACCATTCTCATTGGCGGCATCGATAAGTTGCTTGGCTTTTTGCTCCAATGTTGTTTCGGACGCAACAATTTTAGCGATTACATCGTCGTTGACCATATCCGACAAGCCATCCGAACACATCAAATACAAATCGCCGCCCTGAATCGTGTGCTCGTTGACTTCAAGCAATACCGATTCGTCAACTCCCAAAGCCCTGGTCACCAGGTTCTTGATGGAAGACGTAGCTGCCTGTTCCACCGTTATCAGCCCGGCATCCATCTGTTCCTGCAACAGTGAATGGTCTTTGGTAATTTGTTCAAACGAACTGTCTCGCAACCGATAACAACGCGAATCTCCGATATGACCAAGCACCAGTTTATCGTCCCTGAATACACCGACGACCAATGTGGTCCCCATGCCAGCGTAATGGGAGTTGGAGTTGGCAGAATTGAATATGGAACGGTTGGCGTTGTCGACACATATCTCCATCGCACGCCGAACTTCTTTGGCCTTGATATTGGCTCCCGCTTCGGTGATCCAACGACTCAGCTCCGACTTGATAAACGCTGTCGCCATTCCGCTGGCGATTTCACCCGCGTTATAACCGCCCATACCGTCAGCCAGCACCGCTGTCAATGTCAGCTCGTCGTAGGCGACTGCATCCTCATTGTTGTCGCGCGCCCGGCCAGGGTCTGTCTTTGCACAAAATTGGTAATTCATTTGTCTCTTATTTCACCGGATTTGGCCCATTGCCTGGGGTGGACGGTCCCAGGTCCGCTGCATTCAGCACGTTTGTTCTTTCAAACTCGCCAGCACTGGCAGCTGGCGTCGTTGAAAACGTAACGGTTCTCTCACTTGCGGCGGCGCCCCCGGCGGACCGGCCTGGCGGTCCCAACGCCCCACTGTCCAAAACCTGACTCAAGGTTTTGCGTAGGTCCACGGCAAACTGGTCTCCCGTCTGGTACCTGGTTTCCGGGCGCTTGCTCAAGGATAACGCAACAACATCGGCCAGCGCTTGGGGCAAATCGGGGCGAATGATCCGGATATCCGGAGCCTCTTCGTTCGCAATCTTGTACATCAATTCGGACATGGAGTCGCCGCGAAACGGCAACACACCAGCTAACAATTGGAACAACATGACACCCAGCGAATACAGATCGGAACGACCATCAACCTTCTTGCCCGCCAGTTGCTCAGGCGACATGAAGCTAGGGGTACCCAAAACCAGTCCGGTCTTGGTTTTGCTGGAATCCGTAATGCGTGCGATGCCAAAGTCTGTCACCTTGACCGTATCGCTTTCCGTTTCGTACATGATATTGGCCGGCTTGATATCACGGTGCACCACATTCTGTTTGTGCGCATAGGCCAGCGCTTCCGCTACCCGGGCCACGATGCTGATAACGACCGGAACCGGCAGCAACTGGTCACCTTTGCAATGGTCCGCCAGGTCTTTGCCCTTAAGAAATTCCATCGCGATATAGGCCAGGTCATGCTCTTCACCCGCATCGAAAATGGTAACGATATTTTGATGTTGAAGGCGGCCGGCGGTTTCAGCCTCCCTGAAGAAGCGCTCCCGGGCATCGACCAATTCGTCGCCAGAAAATTCCTGGCTTAACGCCATCGTCTTGATGGCAACAACCCGACCGATTTTGGGATCTTTACCGAGATACACAACGCCCATCGCTCCCTTGCCAAGTTCCTTTTCGACCTGGTAGCGACCCAGCATGGGTTTTTCGACAGCTCCACCGTCCAGCAGCATGGTGCCACCAGGGTGTGCACCCCCACCACCCAACATCACGGTCTCAGACAGATTCTTGGCCCGACTGAGTTTGGCCTTGATGTCCTTGTAGTCCTTGTCAAAGGCTGCCATATGCTGATAGACCGCTTCAGCCTTGTTGAACTGGCGCTTGCGCTCGAAGTCCATTGCCAGGTTGTAAAGGTTGCCCATCACGGCTTCACCCATCGGCACGCGGCGGAAACGATCAAACGCCATGTCCAGTTGGCCTTGCCCCTGCAATGCCAGACCCATCATTCGGTTGGTCTCTGCCGATTCTTCGTCGGCCTTGACCTTGTCCGCTTCAGTCATCAGGAAGCGTTTTGTTGTCAGGGCCAGGTGCCCCAGAACCAGCACCGCCGCTGGAAACACCAGCTTGATCCATGTGGCACTGGCAGACAACAAACCGAACTCCAGCGCCAATGCACCCAGAAACAAGACCGAGGTTGCTATTGCGGCCATTCCAGCGGAGAGCCGTGGCAACGCGCCGATAACGTACGCGGCAACCAGCAAAAATGCGCCCAAAGAAGCCCAAACGCCCCAGGTCGGCTGAACGATGAAGTGTTCACTCAGAATACTGGACGTAATATGGGCGATGGTTTCCGCTGGCGACAAAGCGGGATTGCCCGGAACAGGAGACTGAACCCCTACACCGGCAGCCGTGGCACCAATAATGACGATTTTTCCTGCATATTTGGACGCGGGAATCTTGTCCGTCAAAACGTCGTAAAAAGAATCAGCGGCAAAAGCGGGTTTCCCGTCTTTGGCTTTGTAGAACTGCGGCAACATCAATGCTGACGCATCGGTCTTGATCTTCAGCTTGCCGATTTGTACCGATTCACCCACATTGAGGCGAATATCGGCAGGAGTCAGGTTCAGACTGGCGGCGGCTGCCAACAATGACATCGACGGCACGGCTTTGCCAAAATAGTTCACCAACAGCGCCTCTTGGCGGAGATAACCGTCACTGTCAGTGCTCTGATTCAGATGCCCAATCCCTGCCGCGGACATTCCAAGCACTTCGATCGGCTGTTGCCCCCGGTTGGCAGAAACCGAGAATCCATTGGGATCATCGAGCATGCTCTTGAGGACAAAACCGGGGAGCGCGCTATCAGGCTTGCCCTGCTGCTCGCCCAGGGTGTATACCGACGGCAACAATACATTGCCAGCAGACTTGAGGCTGTTGGCCAGGACCGCATCCGTATCCAGCGCCACTTCTGCTTCGGCAATCAATAGTTGGAGTTGTTCATTCGCCGCGCTGTTTTCCGTTGCACTGGCCAGTACAGATTTCATTTTCCGGATGAAAGGCAGACCCGGGTCCACCTGCGGCTCCAAAAAAAGGGTAGTGTGCGCAATGGTCTTTGCTTTTGCCGCCGCCAACTTGTCAATCAGCTTGGCATGAATGTCCCGGGGCCAGGGCCAGCGGCCCAAGTTGGCAATACTTGGGTCGTCAATGGCAATTACGGCGATTCGGTCGGACGGCTGGCGTGAGGTGCTCGTACTTGCAAAATCGTAAAAGCGCCGTTCCATGGCGTCGAATAGATCAGTGGAACGATCTAGCACCACAACAGCAAGCACAATTGCCAACCCGGCGAACCAGTCTGTTCGCCAGAAGCTACCCGATTTGGATAAAGAAGATTTCGCCACGTGCCGGTCCTACCCCTATTTGCAGCTGCGCTTGATTGACAGCACCCACCCACAACGGAACCCCGACGGCAATGCCGAAGGAGAAGTCGACCTTAGCACATGATGTTGCAACCGACAAGAAAGTTGTTCAAGTAAGTTGGATTTACGTCATTTCGCATTAGCCGGCCACAGCCAAGTTGCGGGCCTGCCTATGCGGCGACCGTCAACAATGATCAAGCCGCCGCTTGAACCCGGCGTTTGAACAAGATCCCCGCCAGAAAAACCAATAATGCGCCCGCTACTCCCATGCCGTAGTTCCACACGGAGGCTTGCGGCAAGAAGTCCTTCAGCGCAGGGTCACTGTGCGCCATTGTTCCGGCGATCCAGCCCAACAACATTGCGCCAACGGTAATGATCAAAGGAAAGCGATCCATCAACTTGAGCACGAGTTGGCTTCCCCAAATGATAACTGGGATGCTGACCAGCAGGCCAAAAATCACCAGCGGCATCTGATGCTGGCCACCTGCGCCGGTAGCGGCACCGGCGATGGCAATCACGTTATCGATGCTCATAACCAGATCGGCCAGGATCACGGTCTTGACTGCTGACCACAGCTTGTCGCTGCCCTGGATATGGGAGTGTCCGTCTTCGTCCTGTGGTGCCAGCAGTTTCACGCCGATCCACAGCAGCAGCGCGGCGCCTGCCAGTTTGAGGTAGGGCACCTGGAGCAGCGTCAGTGCAAACGCGATCAGGATGACGCGCAGCACGATCGCGCCGGCGGTGCCCCACAATATCCCTTTGAGCCGCAAGTGAACCGGGAGCTGGCGGCAAGCCAGCGCAATGACCACCGCATTGTCTCCACCGAGCAGGATATCGATCATGATGATCTGGCCCACGGCGAGCCAGAAGTGGGCGGTCATCATTTCTTCCATGGAGCTCCTTGGGACTTCGACGCAGTTGACACATTGCACAACAAAAAGAAAAACCGGATTTCCCTTCGGAAACCCGGCAGTTATTATGACTGGCCAAAAAGCCAGCGCCTGCGCGCTGACCGAATCGGCACTCGCTAGAGCAGCGCCTTGAGCAGCTTCGCCATTTCAGACGGATTGCGCGTAACAGTAAAACCACATTCTTCCATCACCGCCAGCTTGGCTTCGGCCGTATCGGCACCACCGGAGATCAGCGCACCGGCGTGGCCCATGCGCTTGCCCGCAGGTGCCGTCACACCGGCGATGAAGCCAACAATGGGTTTCTTCATATTGAGCTTGCACCAACGTGCGGCTTCGGCTTCATCGGGTCCACCGATTTCACCAATCATGATGACGGCGTCGGTATCCGGATCGTCGTTG
>CAZMXB010000162.1:10450-11488 GCA_964569855.1 uncultured Rhodoferax sp. | reverse complement strand
TGCACAGCACGGCCGAGAGCCACCAGCGGGTCATGGTGGTCGAGGTCATGGGCCGGTATGCGGGATGGATTGCCCTGCACTCCGGCATCGCAGGCAACGCACACGCGATTCTGATGCCCGAAATTCCATTTGATTTGGACAAGGTGGTTGATCGCATCCATGCGCGCGATTCAGCCGGGCAGTTGTATTCCGTTGTCGTTGTTGCGGAAGGGGCTGCGCCGCGGGACGGGCACACCGAACTGCTGGAACTTGCCGAAATTGGCCACGCCGAGCGACTCGGTGGCATGGGCGAGCGCGTGGCCAAGGCGTTGCAGGAACGCACCGGCAAGGACACCCGCGTAGTGGTTCTGGGGCACCTGCTGCGGGGCGGCAGCCCGACCGCTTTTGACCGCCTGGCCGCCATGCGTTTTGGTGCAGCAGCAGTGCGGGCGCTGGAAGAAGGTATGTCCGGCGTCATGGTCGCACTGGCCTTTCCCAACGTGAACTACATCGCACTGGAAGAGGTGGCCGGGCGCATGAAGGCGGTCCCTATGGACAGCGATACCCTGCAGACTGCGCGCGATCTGGGTATTTGCCTGGGTGACTGAAGTTAGAAATCGTGACATAAAAAACCAACTGGAGACAAAAATGAAAGATCTTTCGCCAGCGGAACAGTCCTTGCGCGAAGCGGCCCGCGAATACCACCGCACCCCCACGCGTGGCAAGATTTCCGTGACCCCTACCAAGCCGCTGTCGAATCAGCGCGACCTGTCACTGGCCTACTCCCCCGGAGTGGCCTACCCCTGCCTGGACATTCAGGCCGACCCGTCGCTGGCAGTGGAGTACACCTCGCGCGGCAATCTGGTAGGTGTGATCACCAACGGCACGGCCGTGCTGGGGCTGGGCAATATCGGTCCGCTGGCTGGCAAACCCGTGATGGAGGGCAAAGGCTGTCTATTCAAAAAATTCGCCGGCATCGATGTCTTCGACATCGAACTGGCCGAGAACGATCCCGACAAACGGGTCGAGATCATCGCCGCCATGGAGCCCACGCT
Source organism: uncultured Rhodoferax sp. (assembly GCA_964569855.1). Taxonomy (GTDB): domain Bacteria; phylum Pseudomonadota; class Gammaproteobacteria; order Burkholderiales; family Burkholderiaceae_C; genus Allorhodoferax. The sequence continues at coordinate 10,454 of CAZMXB010000162.1, read as the reverse complement.
GGGC
>CAZMXB010000162.1:7733-10440 GCA_964569855.1 uncultured Rhodoferax sp. | reverse complement strand
ATCGAGAAAAAGCTCAGCGAACGCATGGGCATTCCAGTGTTCCATGACGATCAACACGGCACGGCGATCATCTCGTCGGCGGCCTTGATCAATGGCCTCGAGCTTGTTGGCAAACGCATTGAAGACGTCAAGATTGCGGTGTCGGGCGCTGGCGCCGCAGCGTTGGCCTGCCTCGACGTCATGGTGGGCCTGGGCGTGCGTGTTGAAAACGTGTTTGCCTGCGACTCCAAGGGCGTGATTTATGAAGGTCGCCCAGGTGGTTACGATGAATCGAAGGCGCGTTTTGCGCAAAACACAACAGCGCGCAACCTGGCGGACATCGTTCAGGATGCGGATGTGTTTCTGGGCTGCTCGACGGCGGGCGTCTTGACGCAGGACATGGTCAAGACCATGGCCGACAAGCCGATCATTCTGGCGCTGGCCAATCCCGAGCCAGAAATTCGTCCTGAATTGGCCAAAGCGGTGCGCCCGGACTGCATCATCGCCACCGGCCGCTCGGACTATCCGAATCAGGTCAACAACGTTCTGTGCTTCCCGTACATCTTCCGCGGCGCTCTGGACTGTGGGGCCACCAAGATCACCGAGGCCATGAAGCTGGCCTGCGTGCGACAGATCGCCGATCTGGCCAAGGCCGACATCAGTGAAGAAGTGGCCAATGCCTATGCTGGAAAAGAACTGGTCTTTGGCACCGACTATTTAATCCCTACACCCTTTGATTCACGACTGATTCTGCGCATTGCGCCAGCCGTGGCGCAGGCCGCTTTTGAGTCCGGTGTAGCTGCCAGGCCCATCAAGGACATGGATGCTTATCGCCAGCAACTCTCACGTTTTGTGTACCAAACCGGCATGTTCATGCGCCCGGTGTTCAGCGCTGCCAAGGCAGTGTTGCCCGCTGCAAAACGCGTCGCTTATGCCGAGGGTGAAGACGAACGTGTGCTGCGGGCTGTCCAGGTCGTGGTGGATGAAGGCTTGGCACACCCCATCCTGATTGGCCGACCCGCTGTTATCCAGGCGCGGCTGACCAAGGCCGGGCTGCGTTTGCAATTGGGGCGCGATGCGGATTGCGTAGACCCTGAAGATGACCCGCGTTTTCGCCAATACTGGGAGCTGTACCACAAGCTCATGGGCCGGCACGGCGTGACGCAAGAGGCTGCCAAGGCCGGGGTTCGCCGCTCCAGCACCACGATTGCGGCCCTGGCGGTGCGGCTGGGCCACGCCGACGCCATGTTGTGCGGGATGGTGGGGCGGTTTGACACCCACTTGCAGCATGTGCGGGACATCGTTGGCCTGAAAGCTGATGCGCCGGGCCTTGCCGCGATGAATGCGCTGATGCTGGAACGCCATGCCTTGTTCATTGCGGACACCTATGTGAACGAGGACCCTACTGCCGAGCAGTTGGCCAGCATTGCGTTGATGGCCGCGCAAGAAGTCAGCCGTTTTGGGTTGCCGCCGAAGGTGGCGTTTTTGTCGCACTCCAACTACGGTTCCTCTGAGCGGCCATCGGCGCGCAAGATGCGCCTGGCGCGCGAGTTGTTTACCAAGATGGCACCCGATATCGAGTGTGATGGCGAGATGCAGGGCGATGCAGCCTTGTCCGAAGCGGTGCGCCGCGCCGCGTTGGCGGACACCAGCTTGCATGGGGAAGCCAATTTGTTGATCTGCCCGAATCTGGATTCCGCCAACATTCTGTTCAATGTACTGAAGATGACCGCCGGACATGGGGTCACTGTGGGCCCGATTCTGTTGGGCGCTGCGGCATCGGCACATGTGTTGACACCCTCGGCCACCGTGCGCCGTGTTGTCAACATGACGGCATTGGCGGTGGCAAACGCGTCAGCTTTTTCTTAGGATCCACATATGGGCAAAGGGCTAGCGGCTTTGGGGCCGAAGCCGCTACCTGACGCTTTTCCAATTCCGGCCCACACACCGGGTGCGAATGTGCCAAATGGGCCTGCAGCCCTCTTGGAATAAGCGTAAGCAGCTACTAAACTTGTAGCAAACAGCGGTCTGGATACCGTTTGCCCCAGCGCTTTTGGCTGTTTTGGCGGCATGGTTTGGACCATTGGCCCCCGCCGCATCGTGTTAAACGCCCACAAATCGGCGCGGTCCGCTACGGCCCAAACCATGCGGCTAGGATGTTGGCTGGACGGGCAGTGGAAGTCAGTTCGAGGGCGGGAAAAGTCACTGGTAGTTGACAGCGTGTGACTCGCAAAGGCCATCAGCGGTCATCCTTGCCGCCCCACAACAGCCGTTCAAAATGAAGCTTTAACGTTGTCGACCACTGGCACTACATGCAAGCTGCCAATCTACAAACCTATGTCGCGTTACCGTGACGCAAACGAGCGGAATTACTCGGCTGCGCACTTCGCTGCTTTGATTTCTATAGCGCGGATGAGTATCTGGCGCCTTACGGCCGACGCGCAAGAGCCACTGACAAAGATCCAGACGCCTGGACTCATGCTGTTTGTCAGGACGATAAGCAGCCCAGCCGATAGAAAAGTCACGCCGAGGAATACATGAAGTGCGGCGAACTGGCGTTTGACCAGTGTTGCCCCAGGAAGCGGACCTGAGCCGAACTGGACGAGGTCAACACGTCCCGCAAATTGAATCTGATATGCGGCCCAAAGCATGTAGGAGCCAAATACGGCCAAGATTCCGGACAACAGCAAAATTTCAGTCTGCATATTTCACCAAGCGATTTGCAGAG
>CAZMXB010000162.1:0-7633 GCA_964569855.1 uncultured Rhodoferax sp. | reverse complement strand
TCGGTAAAGGCGGCGACAGGAAGGCCTTCGGAACGATTTACACTAAAGGGTTTTCCCCAAGTCCGTATTGAACCATTGCAAGGGTACCCATGAGTGCATTCCAGGATGAAACCGTTTTGAGCGTCCACCACTGGACCGACCGTCTGTTCAGCTTCACTACCACACGCGACCCGGCGCTGCGCTTTTCCAACGGCCACTTTACGATGATCGGACTGCGTCTGGAAACCGGAAAACCCTTGTTGCGCGCCTACAGTATCGTCAGCGCCAACTACGAAGACCATCTGGAATTTTTGAGTATCAAGGTGCAGGACGGCCCATTGACCTCGCGCCTGCAGCACATCAAAGTCGGCGACAAGATTGTGGTCGGACGCAAGCCCACGGGCACGCTGCTCATCGACTATTTGTTGCCCGGCAAAACGCTGTACCTGTTGGGAACCGGCACCGGATTGGCACCCTTTCTGAGCATCGTGCGCGACCCTGAGACCTATGAAAAGTTTGAAAAGGTGGTGCTGGTCCACGGTGTGCGTGAAGTCGCGGAGCTGGCCTACATGGACTATCTGACTATCGACCTGCCAGCCAACGAATTCCTGGGCGAAATGGTCACCAAACAATTGCACTATTTCCCGACCGTGACACGCGAGACGTTCAAGAACCGGGGGCGCATCCCCGATCTGTTCGAAGCTGGCACGATTGAAGCCGAATTTGGCCTGCCCAAGCTCAACCCGGATACCGACCGCGTGATGCTGTGTGGCAGCCCGGCCATGTTGCGCGATCTGAAGCACATGCTGGAAAAGCGCGGCTTCATGGAGGGCAACACCACCAAACAGGCGGATTTTGTCATCGAACGGGCTTTTGCCGAGCAATAGACCGCGAGATACTCCCCCAGTGGTTCAACGTTTCCCAACCCTTTGACTTTTCATTTGCATGACACATTACGACCTTTACGCCATCGGCAACGCGCTAGTGGATTCCGAATACGAAGTCAGCGACCAGCAACTGCATGCCATGGGTGTCGAGAAGCGGCACATGACCCTGATTGACGCAGCCAGGCGGGCCGAGTTGCTGTCCCATGTGCACGGGTTGCATGCGCGGCGTACCGGTGGTGGTTCCGCCGGCAATACCGTGGTTGCCGTTGCGCAATTGGGCGGCAAAGCGTTTTACAGTTGCCGCGTTGCGGATGACGAGTTAGGCGCGTTTTACCGGGAAGACCTGGTCGCCAAAGGTGTTGCCACCAACCTGACCCACATGAAACCGCCAGTCGGCCAGACCGGCAGCTGCCTGGTCATGGTGACGCCGGATGCCGAACGCAGCATGAGTACCTTTCTGGGGGCGACCGCCGATCTGGACCACACTGCTTTGCATCCCCATGACATTGCGCGATCCCGCGTCTACTACATGGAGGGCTACCTGGCAGCTTCACCCACCGGGCTTGAAGCAGCTTTGCAGGGACGCGCGATGGCGCGGGAGGCCGGAGTCGCGCTGGCAGCCACCCTGAGCGACATGAGCATGATCAAGTTTTGCCGTCCCGGTTTGGATGCCATGGTGGGTGACGGGTTGGACTATCTTTTTTGCAACGAAGAAGAGGCACAAACCTGGTGCGGTTCGGATGACCTGGAGGTTGTTTGTCGCCAACTCAGGCAAGTCGCACGCACCGTCTGCCTGACACGCAGCGCCAAAGGGTGCCGGGTTCTGGAAGGGGGCGAGCAGACGGACGTACCCGTAGTGCCAGTCAAAGCGCTGGATACCAATGGGGCGGGGGATATGTTTGCGGGGGCCTTTTTGTACGCGGCAACCCATGGACACAGCCACATACGCGCTGCCTGGTTTGCAAATATGGCCGCAGGCCGCGTGGTAAGCCAGTACGGTAACCGTTTGACCAACGAGGCCATGGCTGAAGTTCATTTGCAGCTGGCTCAGAAACCCGTCTGAACTGACCTGCGTTGGCGTGTTTCAGGGTTTGAAAAACTGCTGCTGCGTCAACAGGTTTCTGAGGCGGAATTGTTCGCGATCCAGGTGCCGCAGGTCAGCGCGAATGTCTTTCTTCTCATCGTCTTTCTTGGAGGCTTCGAGTTTGTCCTGCAGACGCGCGATCTCTCTGGCATTGCGCTGAATCTTCTCATTGAGGCGGTATACCTCCAAGCCGGCCTCCAGGTATTGCGAGAAGGCAGAGTGGCCCGTTTGACCCAGGCACACGGAGGCTTTGCCAGAGTGGCCCAGAACCCCTTCACGCCAGCCATTGGCTGCGGTGCAGAATTGCACAATTCCGGCGTCCCAACCCCGCCGATAGGCCCGGGCGTTCGGAACAATTCCGGCTTTGCCGCAGTCTTCGGTGTAGTCGGCGATCCGCCGATCACTCTCGCCCTTGGCACCATCGGCGGCTCCCACACGCGACCAGTCGGCCACTTTGCACTCGGAGACAGTCATGGATTCACAGCCACTGAGTAGCAGCGCAAGCACGATCAGCACAATGTTTCTGGTGGTAGGGTTCATGGTTCAATGCCCGGAATAGGGGCGGAAAAAGGAAGTGGCGCTTCAAATATTACGCCCATTTTTCCGCTGCAGCAGGCGGTAGGGCGGCAATCCGGCCAACATGCGTCGGCCATAGGTCTGCAACTGCAAACGTTTGTCGTAGCAAATGACCGCCGCATGGTCGTCCTCGGTGCGGATGGCGCGGCCGGTCCATTGCAGCAGCTTGATGCCGGTGGCGGGGATGACCAACTCGTTGAACGGATCTCGCCCTACGCTGCGCAGCCATTCGGCACGGGCCTCGTCCACCGGCTCTGAGGGTGGCGCAAAGGGCAGCTTGGTGATGAACACGGTGTCGCACAGCTTGCCGGGCAGGTCCAAGCCCTCGCCAAAAGACTGCATCCCGAAGATCACCGACGGAATACCTGCCTCCACCCGTGCCATATGGCTGGCCAGCAGGCGCGCGCGCGATTGTGTGCCCTGTACCAGCACCATTTCCGTCAGCGTGGCGGGCAGGGCCTCCGTGGCCACGCGCATCTGTGCACGCGAGGTAAACAATACCAATGCGCCCGTTTCTACCTGTGTCAGGTCCCGCATCAGCTCGGTCACCATTTCGCGGGTGTAGGCGTCGGCCTGCTTCGGATCGGCCGTGGTATGCACCACAGTGAGCGTGCCTTGCCGGTTGTAGTCAAAGGGGCTGGCTACTTCGAGTGTCTCGACATTCGGGTTGCTGATCAGCCCGGCCTCGTGCAAGAAATAGTCAAAGCTGCCACAGCTGGTCAGTGACGCCGATGTGACCACCGCTGCGCGTACCGGGCTCCACAGGAACTGGCGCAGCAAGTCGCCGGGCACGATCGGGCAGGCGTGGGCGGTCATGGTCAGGTAGCCGTGCTCGCTCTCGGCCTGCAACCATTTGGCCAGCGGCTGCGGGCCATGTTCCAGCAGCAGGCCGGCGGTGGACACCACGCCGTTCAGTCGCGGTGCCAGTGCACCCATCTTGGCGTAGAGCTGGGCGCACAACGTAGCCTGGCCGGGATCTTCCTTGGCCACGGCCTTGACCTCCAGGCCCAGCGCTTCCAGTGCCTTGGACAAGCCCGTGGCTTGGGCGTGGATTTGCAACACGGGTTCGGTCAGGCCTTCGGGCAATATTCCATGGGCAAAACGCAAAGTGCCATCCTGGCCCCCGCCCTGCGCGTTCTGGCCGGTCCGGGCCCACACCAGGTCCATGGCCATGCGGGCCAGTTGGGTCAGTGCACCCTTGAGCTGGCTGGTGACAGTGGCCAGGTCTTCGCCCGCTTGCAGGTGCAGGGCGCTGCTGACCTCGCCCACAATCTTGGGTAGCTTGTCCAGCCAGCGCAGGTTGCTCATGTCCATGCTGCTGGAGAACTGGTCCAGCGCCACGGCGGGCAGATGGTGGCCTTCGTCGAAGATCACCAGGCAGTTGTCCAGCTCGGGCAGGGTCTTCATGCCCAGCGAGGCCAGCACCAGGTCATGGTTTGCGACGATCACATTCGCCTCGGCCAGACGGGTGCGGGCCTCGTAGTAGCTGCAGTCGCGAAAGCGCGGGCAGTGCCGCACGGTGCAGGTGTGGCGCTCGGCGGCCACGCCAGACCAGTCGCGCGGATCGGGCGCGTCCGCCAGTGTGTCGCGGTCGCCATCCCAGCTGTTGGCAGCGAGTAGGGTGGCCATGGACTCGTACAGCTGGATGCGTCGCTCCTCGGCTTCTTCTTGCGACAACACCGAGCCGAACTTGGCGGGCTTCGGTGCATCGTCGTCGGCATCAAAAAGGTCCTCAGGCGCGCCGCCGCTGCCCACCAGGCGCTCCAGCTTGAGCTTGCAGACATAGCGCCCGCGGCCCTTGGCCAACGCAAAGACAAAGGGCTTGTCCATGGTCTGGGCCAGCGCGGGCAGGTCCTTGGTCATCAATTGCTCTTGCAGTGCCACGGTGGCGGTGGAGATCAGCACCCGTGTTTTGCGCTCCAGAGCCAGGGCCACGGCAGTAGCGGCATAGGCCGCCGACTTGCCGACGCCAGTGCCGGCCTGTATGACGGCAATCGCCTTGGTCGGTTCCGGGTGTTCACCCAAGTCTGCGCGGGCCAAAGTGGCGGCTACGCAGGCTGCCATCTCGTGCTGGCCCAAGCGCGGGCGAAAGCCGGGTGTTGTGCCCACTACTTTTTCAAAAACCGCCAGTGACAGGTCGGCCAAACGGTCAGAGGTCAAAAAGAATTCCATTAAGAGAGTGGGGGCGGCCGCACGACCCGGAGCAACCGAACGAGCACCGAATATACCGGTTGGCATGTGCAGACTGGAGAGCCCTGTCTATAGCATATAGGGGCTTTTCCCGGTGTCATGGGCGTGCGCGATAGGGTATTCTTTGCCTTCAATCAACAAGGAGACCTGCGGTGGCTAAACCCAAACTGATTCTGGACTATGTGTATGACCATGAAGCCAAGCTGGCGGACCGGGTTTATCTCACGCAACCTATTGGCGGCGGACAGGTAATTGATTACACATGGAAGCAGACGCTGGATCAGGCGCGTCGCATGGCGGCACACATCAAGTCGCAAGGATTTGAACCCGGTTCCCGGGTTGCGCTGTTGTCCAAGAACTGCGCGCACTTTTTCATGGCCGAGTTGGCCATCTGGATGGCCGGATGCACCACCGTCGCGATTTTCCCGACGGAGACCGCAGAAACCATTGGTTATGTTTTGGAGCACAGCGGCGCGAGCATGCTGTTTGTCGGAAAGCTTGACACCTGGGCTCAGCAAAAACCGGGTATTCCAGCGTCCTTGCCTTGTATTTCCTTTCCCCTGGCTCCCAAAAACAGCTATGAGCAGTGGGACGCAATCGTGGGCCGCACCAAGCCGCTGACCGGCCGTATTGCCCGGGACGGCAAGGATATCGCCATTCTGCTGTACACCTCCGGTTCGACTGGCACACCCAAAGGCGTGATGCACAGCTTTGAGCGCATCACCAAGGTCAGCGAAAACATTTCCAAAGACATCAAGTCCCGCATCGGGGACATTGACGACAACCGCATCCTGTCCTACCTGCCGTTGGCGCACGTGTTCGAGCGTGCCTGGGTGGAGTGCGCGTCCTTTGTGGACGGCAAGACCCATGTCTTTTTTGCCGAAAGCCTTGACACTTTTGTTGCGGACCTGAACCGCGCACGGCCAACGACCTTTATTTCCGTGCCCCGCCTGTGGCTCAAGTTCCAGCAAGGGGTGTTCGCCAAGATGCCGCCCAAGAAGTTGAACCGTCTGCTTGGCATTCCGATTCTGGGCGGTATTGTCAAACGCAAGGTTCTCAAGAACCTGGGCCTGGATCAGGCCTTGCTGGCTGGCAGTGGCTCGGCGCCTATTCCGGCAGATCTGATCAACTGGTATCGCCGTCTGGGTCTCAACATGATTGAGGGTTATGCAATGTCCGAGGACTTTGCCTATTCGCACAACTCGACACCTGAGATCAACATGCCTGGCTGTGTGGGCGTGCCCCTGCCCGGCGTAGAGGTGCGCATCAGCGAGGAAGGCGAGATTCTGATCAAGTCCCCTGGGCAACTCGTGGGTTACTACAAACGTCCAGATCTGGATGCCGAGGTCTTCACAGCCGATGGGTTCTTCCGCACTGGTGACCGGGGTGAGCGCCGTGCCGATGGCCTTCTGAAGATCACCGGACGGGTCAAAGAGTTGTTCAAGACCTCCAAAGGAGAATACGTGGCGCCGGCGCCGATTGAAAATAGCCTGAACGCACATCCGCTGATCGAGATGAGCATGGTCTCTGGCCTGGGTCAACCGGCGGCTTACGCCATGGTGGTATTGGCGGAAGATATCCGGCCCAAGCAAAAGGATCCCGCCTTCCGCAAGGACGTCGAGACCCAACTGATGCAACTGCTCAAGGATGTCAATTCCGATTTGGTCAGCCATGAAAAACTGCAGATGATTGTGATCGCGCAGCAACCCTGGACGATTGAAAACGGCTTCCTGACGCCGACCATGAAAATCAAACGCTCACGCATCGAGGGTGAGGTCAGTGCCAAGGTGGACGCCTGGTACAGCGCCAATGGCAAGGTGCAGTGGTCATAAACGGCTGAAGCAGTTGCTATCTATGGGATAGCAGCTTGTGTAATGTTTACGGGGGGCAGGCAGAAGTTTGATGATGAACTTCTGCCAGTCCCCGTAATTTTTTTTGACTTTCGAAAAGCCGCGCCTCGCCGCTCAAGGGGTCGGTAAATGCAATGTTCTTGGCCAGCAACTGCAGTGGTCGGTCGTAATTGGCGCAGCCCTCTGGCGTCAGTACTGGGTAGATGCCGTCATCCACGATAGGCAAACCCAAAGCCGCCATGTGCACGCGCAACTGGTGGCGCTGGCCGGTAACCGGTTTGAGCGCGTAACGGGCCAATCTGCCCAGCACCTCGATTGGGTTGATGTGCGTCAATGCATTGGGCTCGCCGTCCACTTCGGTCTGCTGCATGAAGTGGGCAGCAGGTGCCAAACGGCTTTCGCGTTTCAGCGGCCAGCACAAGGCCGGGTTCCACGGTGCGATGCACTCATAGGATTTCTCAACCTGGCGCGTACGAAACAGTTCCTGGTAGGCGCCCCGACTGGCTAATTGTTTGGAGAAAAGCACTAGCCCGGCGGTGTCGCGGTCGATGCGGTGGATGGGGGAGAGGGCGTCGATCCCCATCGCGTTTTTCAGGCGGATCAGCACGGTCTCCTGCAGGTACTTGCCCGAGGGCATAACTGGCAGGAAATGCGGTTTGTCCACGACCAGCAGATGCTCGTCTTGCCACAGTACGGTGGCTTCAAACGGAATGAATGGCTCCACTTCCACGGCGCGGTAGTAGTACAGGCGAAGTCCGGCGCGGTAGGGTGCGTCCGACTTGAGCACCTGGCCCTGGTCGTCGATCACATCTCCCGCATGCAGGCGCTGCAGCCACGTGTCCGCGCTGACGCCTGGAAAGCGCAGTGGCAAGAAGTCGATCACCCGTGCCCACGGCCCGGCGGGCAGCACCACGCAGCTGGCGCCCACGCCGTTTCGGCTCGGGGGGGCGTTAGGCCGGTGCAGGGCCATAGGTCGCACGCGGGCCAGCATGAGGACCAGCGCGAGGGGTAACGGTCCGGGCGGCAGCGGGCTTTGCTCCGTGTCCCCCGCCCGCGTTGCGGGCTCC
>CAZMXB010000161.1:0-11668 GCA_964569855.1 uncultured Rhodoferax sp. | reverse complement strand
CCAGCACCATCTTGAAGCCGTTGTAGTCCTTGGGGTTGTGGCTGCCCGTGACCTGAATGCCGCTGTGGCACAGCGTGTTGGCGGCAAAGTACAGCATGGGCGTCGTGACCATGCCCACATCAATGACGCCAACCCCGGCGTCCTGCAAACCGGCCATCAGGGCTTCGACCAGCCCGGGGCCACTCAGGCGACCGTCGCGGCCAATGGCGACCGTGGTTTCCCCCTCGGCCATGGCCACCGTGCCAAACGCCCGGCCCAGACCGCGCGCAACGTCTTCGTTGATGGTAGACGGCACGATGCCGCGGATGTCGTAGGCCTTGAAGATGCTGGAGGAGAGTTGCATGTGTTTTCCCTGTGCAAAGTGGTCGGAAGCAAGGGTTGAATGTCTGATGCCTTGCCTGTTTTGGATTGTAGGTCCGCTTGTGAGCCCGGGGCTTGCGTTTGGATGGGCGTGTGGAGGCCGTATTGGTGCTCGCAGCGCGGGCGGAGCGGACGCCGGGGGCTCATGAACCTGCGGTTCCGAAATCGCCCCCAACATCCGCCCCGCCCGCGCTGGGTCTGGGTTCACGTCGATCGCAGGGACGTTGAATTGCTACTATAAAGATAGCTGGTTAAGCTTATTTCACGAGGGCCGGGGGCCAGATTCATGAAGACTAACCGCGAATTTCATACGACGACCGATGGCCTGGAATGCGTTGGGCACTGAGACAATGGGTCGGGACCGATGAGCACATGGTTTTCATGCTGACTTTGCCCCAACGCGAAGTAGGTGGTTCCGATCTGGCAATAGCCATGACGCTTGTAAAACGCCAGGGCTCTGGAATTGCGGCTATTGGCGGTCAGCCAAAGCGCTGTTTGGGCCAGGTTGTGGGCGCTTTCCTCTGCCGTTTGGAGCAGCAAACTGCCGACGCCTTGGCCGGCGAAATGTTCTTGAACATACAGCGTCTGCAGCTCGGTTGTCGACCGGTTACTCGTCGGGCACTGCACCCCAAACTTGACGACCACCAGACCGACAAGGTTGCCACCGCACTCGGCGACCCAGACCTTGGTCGATGGATCGGCCAGCAGCGCAAGGTAATTCCCGGGCGTGAGTTGAGCAAGCACGTAATCCGCAATTTCGCTTGAAATTCCATCAGTTGCGTAGGTATGAAGCCAGACCTGGGTTGTCAAAACGGCAAGGCAATTGGCGTCAGTGGCCAAAGCGGACCGGATGAAGGGGCGTGAATGCATAACGGCTCAATATAGCTGAGCACCGGTCACTGCCGTTCAGTCCACCGCCAACGCCACGACTTTACAAACCGTCCTCCAATTGCGGCCCGTCATCGGCACACCCAGAAGTTTCTCGGCACTTGAAGCAAGCTTCGAATTCCCCACGCCTTCTGGGGCGTGCAGATAAAACACGCCATCACCCAAATGAAACCGTTCACTGTTGCGCTTCAGGCTGGACAGTTTGTCCAAATCAGGCCGCTGGGGCTTGGCGGCGAAAAAGCTGAGATGCAAACTCTGTGGGTCAGCCTCAGCCTCAGGAAAGGGGTTGTCTGCGCATGCCTTCTGCAGCGCTTCAAGGCTGAGAATGAAAGTGAGCGGTTCAAATCCGTGGTTCTTTTTGATCTCGACCGCCAATTGGCTGGACAATTGTGCGGGGCTCTTTTCAGCACTTTGAAACACCGCATTGCCACTCTGGATATACGTCCTGACCTTGCTTGCACCCATGCCCTCCAGAATGGCAACCAGGCTCTTCATTGGCAGAAGGTTCTTGCCACCGACGTTGATGGCCCGGAAGAAAGCAATGTAGGTATTCATTCGATCAGACACAGAGTGCGACTTGGGTCGTTTGGTGAAGCCAGGGCCGCTTGAAGTCTGGTCCCGAGGCGGGGTTGGCATCGCGAAGACTTTAACCGGATGGGCCGCGCAACCGCGCCAGGGCGTCCAGTGCGTGCTGCGATGACACTTGGCGAGGGTCGTTGCGTTCGATGCGGATGTTCAACGCCTCCGTGAAACACGCTTGTGCCTGATCGAACGCGCCCTGCTCCACCAGACTCCTGCCCCAGTGCTGCAACACAAACGACCGCAGGCGGGACCAGTGATGGGTACGGCACAGTTCCAGCGCCCTGGCGAAGCAGGTGTGGGCCTCGTTGGTCCGGCCCGCGTATTGCAGTGCGGTGGCGTAGGCATTCCAGAACCAGCCGATCGGTTCGGCGGCGGGCAGTGATGACGCATCGCCCAGATGTTTCTGCATGAGGACAAGTGCTTCACCCTCGCGGCGCGCCGTCGTCAGCATGCTGCCCAAATCCGCCGCGTGTTCGACGGCACCCAGAGCGTCACCACAAGCGCATGCCTGTTCAAGTTTCAGGTGCGTCTCGACCATACTCTTCGCCAGAGCGTCCGCGTCGGGTGCGTTGAAGCGCAAGAACTCCATAGGGCTGTGATCGAGCAATTTTTTTTGCCGCAACGCAGTGTACGACTGACCCCATCAGCCAACCGTCGCACCCAACCACATGTCCGAAAACGGCTATTTCACACCAAAGTGCTGCGTATGATTGAACCCATGCCAGCCCCCAAACCCGATCCGATTGCCACGCAAAACACCAAAGACGTCAGCGACGCCTGCTACCTGGCGCTCAAGGCGCGTGATGCGCGGTTTGACGGGCGTTTTTTTACCGGCGTGACTTCCACCGGCATTTACTGCCGACCGGTCTGTCGGGTGCGCACACCCAAACGCGAAAACTGCCAGTTCTATGCTCTGGCGGCGCAAGCCGAATCGGCAGGCTTTCGACCTTGCCTGCGCTGCCGCCCGGAACTGGCTCCGGCCAGCACGGCCGCCGAAGCCGACCCCTTGCACCCCTGGTCGACCCAGGATGCTTCGTTCATCCTGGCCCGCCAAGCCGCCAACCTGCTGGACGAACCAGGCCTGTGGAGCGACGGCGCACCGTCTATGGCCGACCTGGCCACCCGCCTGGGCGTCAGTGAACGCCATGTGCGCCGCATTTTCGAGACCCACTGGGGGGTCTCCCCGCTGCAATACCTGCAGACACGGCGCTTGCTGATGGCCAAGCGCCTGCTGACCGACACCACATTGCCCGTCGCCCAGGTGGCGGCTCTCAGTGGTTTTGCCAGCGTGCGGCGCTTCAATGCCAGCTTTGCCGAGCATTACCGGCTGCCACCCCGGCAGTTACGCCAGTCCAGCACGCCGGGAACGCCCGGTTCGGACACGGCCGGCATTGTTCTCAAGTGCGCGTACCGGCCGCCTTATGACGTGGCCGCGATGCTGCAGTTTTTTGCGACCCGCCAGATCGAGGGTATGGAAGCCGTCGACACCGAAAAGCTGATGCTGGCGCGAACCCTGGCGCTGACGGTGGCCGGCAAGGTGCACAGCGGCTGGTTAAAGATGCAGTTTGTGCCCGAACGGTGCGGCGTCGTCTTGCAGATCAGCCCCAGCCTGAGTGGCGCCCTGCCACAGGTGCTGGCGCGCGTGCGCGCACTGCTGGACCTGGATGCGGAGCCTTCCATCATCAACGCCGCCTTGCTGGGCGACTTTCCGGGTTCCGCAGGTCTGCGCGTGCCGGGCTGCCTGGATGGTTTTGAACTGGGTGTGCGTGCCATTCTGGGCCAACAGATCACCGTGCAGGCCGCCCGCACCTTGGGCGCACGCCTGGTTGAGCGCTTCGGGACCAACCTGACCGAACCCGGCCATGGCCCGCGCCGCCTGTTCCCTGCACCCCACGTTGTGTGCCAGGCCAGCGGCGAGGACATGGGCCAACTGGGCATTGTGCGTCAGCGGCAACGGGCGATCCAGGCCCTGGCGCAGGCAGTGGCCTGCAACGGCCTTTTGTTGCAACCCGGCGTGGACATTGCCGAAACGCTGGCCGCTTTGCAGGCCCTGCCCGGCATCGGCCCGTGGACAGCGCATTACATTGCCATGCGCGCGTTACGCTGGCCGGACGCCTTTGTAGCTGGTGATGTCGCTTTGCACAAAGCCCTGGGTGTGCAAGCCGCCAACAGGAATCCGAAACAGCTGGCCGTGGCGGCGGAAGCCGCGTCGCAACGCTGGAAGCCGTGGCGCAGTTATGCCGTGGTGCGGGCCTGGGCCACACTGGCGCAACCTGCTGCGCCGCCCATTGCGCCACGCTTTGGACCAAGACCTGCGCAAACCCAACCACCTGAGTCAGCGAAACCAATTTGACTCGTCCTTCATTTGCTATATTTTTTATAGCGACTTACGTAAATTTCACGAGGGCTAGAGCCTCATTTGCCATGAAACACTCCACCAAAACCGTTCGTTGCACATTAAACAGCCCGCTGGGGCCCATGACACTGGCAGCGCATGACAGCGCCCTGGTATGGCTTGGTTTTGACGGCCAGAAACATGCGCCTGACACCAGTAAATGGCCGCTGGCCACGGGTCACCCGGTGCTGCACCAGGCCTTTGAGCAGGTGCAGCAGTACTTTGCCGCAGAACGGTCTGTGTTTGATGTTCCACTGGATCTGACCGACGGCACAGCCTTTCAGCAAGCCGTCTGGCATGCGCTGCTGGGCATCCCCTTCGGGGCCACCACCAGTTATGGCAGCATAGGCCAGGCAATGGGCAAACCCGCCGCCGTGCGCGCCGTGGGCGGCGCCGTGGGCCGCAATCCGATCTCCATCATCGTGCCCTGCCACCGCGTGGTTGGCAGCAACGGTGCCCTGACCGGTTATGCCGGCGGCGTGGACCGCAAAATCGCGTTGCTGCAACTTGAAAGCGCACCGTGAACGCAACCGCCAAACCGCTGTCAACAAACGGGCTCCCCAAACCCTGGAAGCTCGACTTTGTGTTGCTGGCCGCCATTTGGGGCGCGTCCTTCATGTTCATGCGTTTGGCTGTGGTGGAGTTCGGCGCTTTTGCCACGGCTGGCATACGGGTCGGCATTGCAGCGGCGTTCCTGCTGCCCCTGCTGTGGGCGCGCGGACACGTTGGTGTGTTGCTCACCCATTGGAAGCTCGCTTTGGTGGTGGGCATTCTGAATTCGGCCATTCCGTTTGCCTGTTTCAGTTACGCGCTGTTGTCCATTTCTACCGGCCTGTCGTCCATTTTGAATGCCACGGTGCCCCTGTTTGGTGCTGTCATTGCCTGGCTGTGGCTGAAGGATCGGCCCAATGGATCACGCATTCTGGGTCTTCTGATCGGGTTTGCTGGGGTGGCTTTGCTGGCGTGGGACAAGGCCAGTTTCAAGCCCGATGCTGCGGGCAATGCCAGTGGTTGGGCGGTGTTGGCCTGCCTGCTGGCCACATTGTGTTACGGCATGGCAGCCAGCTTTACCAAGCGCCATATGGGCGGTTTGCCGTCTCTGGTGTCGGCCGCGGGCAGCCAGATCGGTGCCGCCGTCGCCCTGCTGCCCTTGACCTGGTGGTTTTGGCCGGACCATGCCGTTTCGACGCGAGCCTGGGCTGCCGTGCTGGCGCTGGGGGTGCTGTGCACGGCCGTGGCCTACATCCTCTATTTCCGGCTGATCGAGCGGGCCGGGCCGTCGCGGGCCCTGTCGGTAACCTTTGCGATCCCCGTTTTTGCGGTGATCTACGGCGTGCTGTTGCTGGGTGAGGCGGTGACACCGTGGATGCTGGTGTGTGGCCTGGTCATCGTGGTAGGTACCAGCCTGTCCACCGGGCTGGTGAAATTAAGCCGCAAATAGGCGGATTACTGCATAGCCCCCGCCATCACATTGATACTCAGGGCCAGTACCAGCATATTGAACGCAAACGCCGTCACGCTGTGCAGCAGCGTCAGCCGGCGCATGTGGCGCGCGGTCACCACCACATCCGACACCTGGGACGTCATGCCCACCACGTGGGCGTAGTACAGAAAATCAAAATAGTCCGGGGCCTGCTTCCCGGGAAACTCAAGCCCGGCACCCTGCGGGTGGCCGCGCAACTCCGATTGGTAATACAGGCGGGCATAACGAAAGGCAAAAATGGTCTGCATCAGCAGCCACGAGGCCGCCAGCGCCGCCATGGACAGGGCCAGATGGCCCAGGCGCTGCGCGGTGGCCAGATCTTTCACGTGCTGCAGCATGACTGCAATGGCGCCCGAACTGGCAAACACCGACAGCAGCAACAGGATGAACAACACGAGGCCGGACTGGTCTTGCGCCTGCGCCCGCTCGCGCGTGCGTCCGGCATCAAACTCCACCGCAAGCCACCAGGCCAACAACAGAAAAACGGCGGTACCCGCGGTCCACGACAGCAGAATCCTTGAGGGCCAGGCCATGGGCAGCGGCAATGCCGCCACCAGGCCCCCGACGAGGGCGCCGTACGCCAATCGCTGGTGTCCGGTCGTGCCTGAAAAATGACTTCGCATGGTGTATTGTCGCGCCTTAAGTTGGTGCGGTTTCCAGCGTATAGTCCAAACGGCGTCGGCTCCATCGCGGCGCAGACTCAAAGCGAAAGGCATTGCGCATGCGCATGTTGGTTTGGATCTGTTCCATGGCGCTGATGGTGCTTACGCCCTGCAGGGCCGACACCGCGGCGGCCACACGCTGGATAGAGCAGGAGTTCAAACCCTCCTCATTGACCCGGGAGCAGCAACTGGCGGAGCTGCAATGGTTCATGCAGGCGGCTGAACGCCTCAAGCGCCAGGGTATCACCAGCATTCGTGTGGTGTCGGAAAAAATTGATACCCATGACTACGAGTCCGGCACGCTGAGCCGTGCCTTTCAGGAAATCACCGGCATCCGGGTGCAGCACGACATCATGCCCGAGGGCGATTTGGTGGACCGGCTGTATGCGGCCATCAAAAGTGGCCGATCCGAGTACGACGGCTGGATCTCGGACTCCGACCGGATTGGAACCCATTACCGATACGGATCGGTGGTTCCGCTCACCGATTTCATGCACGGGCCTGGCAAGGCGTTCACCAACCCGGGGCTGGATCTGGCGGACTTTATCGGCATGGCTTTCACCACCGCACCCGATGGCAAGATTTACCAGTTGCCAGACCAGCAATTTGCCAATTTGTACTGGTTTCGGGCCGACTGGTTTGCCCGCAAGGACTTGCAAGCCCGGTTTCGCGCGAAATTTGGATACGAGCTGGGTGTCCCGCTGAATTGGTCTGCGTATGAAGACATTGCCAGCTTTTTCACCCGCGACGTGAAAGAGATCGATGGCAAGACGGTGTATGGCCATATGGACTATGGCAAACGTGATCCGTCGCTGGGCTGGCGGTTCACGGATGCCTGGCTGTCGATGGCTGGAGCCGCAGACAAGGGTATCCCGAACGGTTTGCCGGTGGACGAATGGGGCATACGGGTGGCAAACGACCAGTGCACACCGGTGGGTGCGTCGGTAGAACGCGGCGGCGCCACCAATTCCCCGGCTGCCGTCTTTGCGCTGACCCAGTACGTGGACTGGCTCAAAAAATACGCGCCGCCCGAGGCTGTCAACATGACCTTCTCCGACGCCGGCCCGGTGCCCGCCCAAGGACAGATTGCGCAGCAGATTTTTTGGTACACGGCCTTCACGGCCCCACTGACCCAGCTTGGCACCGAGGCCGTGAACCAGGACGGCAGCCCCAAATGGCGCATGGCACCATCACCGCATGGCCCCTACTGGAAAACCGGTATGCAAAACGGCTACCAGGACGTCGGGGCGTGGACCTTCCTGAAATCCACCCCGCTGCCCAGAATGTCGGCCGCCTGGCTGTATGCGCAGTTCGTCACCTCCAAGACGGTGTCGCTGCGAAAATCCATCGTGGGCCTGACATTCATCCGTGAATCCGACATCAAACACGATTACTTCACGCGCAATGCAGCACGCTACGGCGGCTTGGTCGAGTTTTACCGCAGCCCGGCCCGGGTGGCTTGGACCCCCACGGGCACCAATGTGCCCGATTACCCGCGTATGGCGCGCCTGTGGTGGGCCAATGTGGCAACCGCCGTCAAAGGCGAAAAAACGCCCCAGATCGCCATGGATTCCCTGGCCCAGGCGATGGACGCAGTGTTGGCCGATTTGCAGGAGACGGGCATGCGGTATTGCACACCCCGACTCAACGCGCGGCGTGATCCGGCCCAGGTGCTGTCCGACAGGGGAGCACCCTGGAAAAAACTGGCGAACGAAAAGCCACGCGGCGAAACCATTGCCTACGAGCAACTGCTGCAGGCCTGGAAAGAGGGTCGCGTGCAATGAGCCCAGCGGTGAGCCCGCCAGACGCCGCCAGCGGTACCCTGTCGCGCACCCGGCTGGCCCTGCTGCTATTTGCAGTGGTCACCACCTGTGCCATCTTCGGGCAAACCTGGTGGGCTGTTGCCCAGGACAAGCGCCAAACCTTGACCTCGGAGACCACCAACGGTCTGGTGGCGGTTCGGTTATTGGAAGAACATGCCAGCCAGACCTTGCAGGATGCCGTGCACACGCTGGACCGCGTGGCACGCGTGGTGCAGGGCAGTGGCAGTACCAGTGATCCTGCTGCCATCCGGAAAATTGTCGCCAGCCACGACATCGGTCACAGCCGCCACCTCAAGGCGCTGCAGTACGTATCGCCCCAGGGCACGAGCTGGATCAGCTCGCCCGATTTTCCGACCCACGCGACCCAGGCGTCCCGGCACGCCCACATCCAGTATTTGCTGAACAACCCCAGGGACCAACACGCCGTGGTCGGCCACCCCTACGCCAGCGCCTACGACAGCCAATGGGTGATACCGGTGGCCCGCACACTGTACAACACGGCGAACCAGCCTTTGGGGGTGGTCAGCGTGGACATTCGCCTGGCATATTTCGGTACCCTCTATTCACGCGTCGCCAAGGAAAACAATGCCAGTGTCACCCTGCTTTCGGACCAGGGTTTCATCATTGCACGCTCGCCGTTCGAGGCCCGTTACGTGGACCGTGACGTGTCAGACGAACCGCGCCTGGCGACCTTGCGCTCCGACGCGGTGGAAGGCTCGTTTGATGACGAGAGTTTTGTCGACGACGACCCTGGCCCCAAGCTCTACACCTACCGCAAGCTCAACGGTTTTCCCATCACCACCGTCTACGCACGTGATTACGCCAACATCTTGGCGCCCTGGGAGCGGCGCACTTTTGAACGCAATCTGCTAGCGGGTCTGACCGTCGCGCTGGTCGGTGCGCTGACCTATTTCCTGATCTTTTATATCCGTCGGCTGCAAACCGCCCAACACTCGCTGCGTGAGAGCGAAGCCAAATTCTTTGGCCTGTTTCGGCAGTCGCCGGTACCCCATACGCTGGTGCAATTTGACACTGGCCAGATTATTGAAGCCAATGACGCCTGGCTTCAACAATATGGATACCAGTTGGACGAAGTGATTGGCCGAACGGCTCTGGCTTTGGGCATCTGGGATCGACCCTCGCAGCGCGATGAAGTGAGCGATGCTTTGAGCCAAGGCGGCCGTGTGGACCGCTTTGAAGTGATCCACCGGCACCGCGACGGACACGCCGTTACCTGCCTGATGTCGGGCCGCACGATCCAGACCGGTGCGCAAAAGCTGAATCTGTTCACCGTGGTGGATGTCACGCTTCAACGCCTGGCAGAGCGGGAAATCCGGGACATGAACCAGCGACTCGAGTTACGCGTTCAGGCCCGCACCGAAAAGCTTGAAATCGCCAACCACGAACTCAGCCTGGCGCTGAGCTCGGTGCAGGCCATGCAAACCGAACTGGTCCGATCTGAAAAATTGGCGGCGTTGGGCTCCCTGGTGGCAGGCGTCGCCCATGAGCTCAATACACCGATTGGCAACAGCGTAACGGTTGGCAGTACCCTGCAGCACCGTGTGCAGGAACTGTCGGCGGCTTACAACCGGGGCGAACTGCGCCGTTCGTTCCTGCTCGACTACATTGACGCCGCCAGCCGTGGCACCGAAATTCTGATGCGTGCACTGAGCCGGGCCAATGATTTGATCAGCAGCTTCAAGCGCGTGGCCGTGGACCAGTCCAGCGACCAGCGCCGCATGTTTGATCTTCAAACCACCCTGCGCGAAGTTTGCCTGACGCTGGAACCCATGTACAAAAACACGCCCTACCGGCTCACGGTTGAGGTGCCCGATGGCATCACCATGGACAGTTTCCCCGGTGCCTTAGGCCAACTGATCACCAACTTTGTCAGCAACGCCTTGCAGCATGGCTTTGAAGGTCGCAGTGCGGGCCACATGCAGTTGCTGGTTCAGGCCCAGGGTTTCGGGGACATCGTGCTGCACTTCATCGACGACGGCATTGGCATGAACGAGGACACACGCAAGCGGGTGTTTGACCCCTTCTTCACCACCAAGCTGGGCCAGGGCGGCTCAGGGCTAGGTATGAATATCGTCTACAACATCGTGCATGAAGTGATGGGCGGCAGCATAGAGATTGCATCAGTGCCGGGCGGCGGCACCCACATCACGGTCATCTTGCCGCGTATCGCCCCGCTCACGGCAACCCATAGCGCCGTCCATACCACCAGCCGTCGGTGATGGTTTGACCAAAGATCAGTCTCTCAGCCGCGCGGCCTATTGGCGAATCACGTCTGCGCCTGCTGGTGGTTTGAACTGAAAGACGGTGGCGTCGATCGCAGGGTTGGCCTGAAAGCCGGAGAACCGCAAGCTGGAGCGCTGGCCAAAACTGTCCAGAATTTCCAGGACGGCGAGTTCACCCGATTTGAAACCGACGCGCACGGTTTGCAAGGCACTGTCCTTGGCCTTGGGCACCGCCCGCACCCACTCCAGTCCGTCGTGATCGGGATCGGCAGACAGGCCAAAGTCCGCCTGCAAGGCCCGCATATCCGTGGCCGAGGCGATCAGGGCAGCGGGCGTCGAACCCAGCACCTGCGACTGTTTGCGTGCCGTCACCTGGTTCAAGTCAACGTCATAAAGCCACAACGTCTGCCCGTCAGCGACGATACTTTGTTCAAACGGCTTCTTGTAGACAAAACGAAAGTGGCCGGGGCGGGCAAACTCGAACGTGCCGCTCGAGGTTTTGCTGCGGGCGGACTGTCCCTCTTTGGCCGGCATGGTCACGGTCTGCGTGAAGTCGGTGCGCGCCGTTTTCACGGTCCTGATAAAAGCCTCCAGGCTTTCCAGGCCGCCAGCCCTCGCGGATAGTGCACAAGCAGCTATTAAAAATGTAGCGAAAATTTTCATTGTTTATCCAGTTGGGGTCAGAGCACATTTGCTACGCAAAGTGGTCTGACCCGAAAAAACTCTCAAGTTGAGGACAGAGCTCAAGATCTGTCCCGCAAGCTCATTGGTCTATTCATTTCTTGCCGGTACCAGGATGTCGCGCTGACCACTGGTGCTCATGGAACTGACCAAGCCCGCCTTTTCCATGTCTTCCACCAGGCGGGCAGCGCGGTTGTAGCCGATCTTGAGGTGGCGCTGCACCAAGGAAATACTGGCCTTGCGGTTCTTGAGAACTACTTCAACGGCCTGGTCGTACATTGGGTCTTTTTCACCGCCCCCACTGCCATCAACGCCGGATTCGCCTTCGCCGTCGACAGAGCCGCCCTCGAGAACCCCCTCAATGTAGTTGGGCTCGCCCTGGCTCTTGAGGTAATTGACCACGCGGTGCACCTCTTCGTCGCTGACGAAGGCGCCGTGCACGCGGATGGGCAGGCCGGAGCCACTGGCCATGTACAGCATGTCGCCCATGCCCAGCAAGGCCTCGGCCCCCATCTGGTCCAGAATGGTGCGACTGTCGATTTTGGAGCCCA
>CAZMXB010000160.1:0-11706 GCA_964569855.1 uncultured Rhodoferax sp. | reverse complement strand
CAAGTGCAGCATCAAAAAACCGCCATGTGCCTTGAGCAGACTGCCCGCACGGATGCGGGAGAAGTCTGTCATCAACACGTCTTCCTCGGCCTGGTATTCAATGCTGCCAAACAGTGCGCGAAACACCGGGTTTTGTTCGACGATGACCGGTGCACCGTTGCGCCCGGCGTTGTCCACCACCACATTGACGGCGTAACAGGCCAGCAATTGCGCCAAGGCCGCGCGGCGTTCGAGTTCGTCTTCGTCTTCATTGGCCGGGGCGAATAGTTCCAGGTGTTCCAGCACGTCATGCGACACTTGGTCCAAATAGGCGCCGAGCTTGACCGAGTCCTTGATCTGCTTCTTCAGGCTGACCCGGATATTCTGAAGTTCATGGTCCAGAAAGGGCTTTACGCTTTGGCGGCGTAGCGCGGCCAGGGCTTCGTTCATGACACGCTCCAGCGGCCGTGTTTTCTCCAGAAAACGTGCAATTTCAGTGCGCAGCTCCTGCTCCGCCAGGTCAATTTCGGTTCGCCGCTCCTTGGGCAGGGCCCGCGCCTCGCTCTCGGTCAGGGCGTGTCCCGCGTCGCCAATCAGCGTGAAGACCAGATGACCCGATTCACGAAACAGCGTGAAATGGCGGGCTTCCGCAAAACAGTCCAGCTCGGCGTAAGCCTTGGATTCTTCGACCTTGTAGGCATTGC
Organism: uncultured Rhodoferax sp.; assembly: GCA_964569855.1. GTDB lineage: Bacteria > Pseudomonadota > Gammaproteobacteria > Burkholderiales > Burkholderiaceae_C > Allorhodoferax. Next base: position 11,023 of record CAZMXB010000160.1, on the reverse strand, counting down.
GAATGCGTTCACTCTCGGCTTTAAAGTCTTCGCTGTTCAGACGCAGCGGAATCTCGATTTGCAGCGTGTGGGCCAGGGTCAGCATCAACTGGCGCAATTGGCGGCCTTGGCCTGCAGGCATGCGCAAGGCGCGTGGCCTCTCGGGTGCATCAAAATTGTGCAGGTAACACAGGTCGGGAGGGACCGCCCGATCAGCCGCTATCGCCAGCATGCTTTGCATCAGCAGGGACGAGCGCCCGCTGCCCACTTCGCCGAGTACAAACAGGTTGTAGTCGGGCTGTTCCATGCCCAAACCGAATTGCGCCGACTGTTGCGCACGCTCCTGGCCGACCCAGGGGAGGGTTTCCTGTGCCAGCTCCGACGTATCGGAAAAACCCAGGCTTGCGCCGTCGATGGATAAACGCAGTTCGCTACGGGTCAGGCGGTTCACGGTCATGGTGGGCCTTGTCGGGGCAGTTCAATGCGGGTCATTCGAGGAGTGCAGGCGCATGCGCAGACCCAGATCGGTGCGCGAGTCGGCGTTGGCCAAAGCGACCTCTTGCTCGATCAGCCCGCACTGGTACAGCTCCAGCAAGGACTGGTCAAAGCTGTGGGTGCCCATGACGCTGGTCTTTTCCAGCGACTGGCGCAATTCGTCGACGGCCCCGCGTTCGATCAGGTCCGACACATGGGCCGACTGCAGCAGCACTTCAGTCGCAAGAGCACGCTTGCCGCCAATGCCGGGCAGCAGACGCTGTGACACGATGGCCTGCAGGTTCAGCGACAGGTCCATGCGCAGTTGGGCATGGTTGCTTTCAGGAAAGAAATTGAGAATGCGTTTGATCGCCTGGCTGGCATTGCTGGCATGCATGGTGGAGACACACAGGTGCCCGGTTTCGGCGTAGGCAATCGCGTGCTGCATGGTTTCGCGGTCACGGATTTCGCCGATCATGATCATGTCGGGTGCCTGGCGCATGGCGTTGCGCAGGGCCTCGGAGAAACTCAGCGTGTCCACGCCGACTTCGCGCTGGTCGACGGTGGAGGCACCATGGTGGAACAGGTATTCGATGGGGTCTTCGACGGTCAGGATATGGCCGGGGTGGTGAATGGCGCGGTAGTCCACCATGGCGGCCAGGGTGGTGGTTTTGCCCGAACCCGCCGCACCAATCACCAGCACCAGACCGCGTTGGCGCAGGGCCAGTTCGCTTAGCACCGCAGGCAAGCCCAGGGCTTGAAAACTGGGAATATTCCCGCGCACCATGCGCGCCACCATGCCGGTTTCATGGCGTTGCTGGTAGATATTGATACGGAAGCGGCCTATGCCGTCCAGCGTGTATGACATATTGCATTCTAGGCAGCGTTCAAATTCGGCAATGGCTCCCGGGTCCATCGCCGAATATGCCAGGCGTTTGGTTTGGCCCACCTGCAATGGCGGCAGCGGCAAGGCCTGCACGAGGCCGCCGACCTTGACGTGGGGTGGTGCGCCGGTGGTCAAAAATAGGTCTGAGGCATTGCACTCCACGACCATCTTCAGGAGTGCGGGCAAGTCATAACTTTCCATGGGGTTACCTCCGATGAGCTGTTGTAACCCACCATCGCACAAACCGGGTGGCCGGTGGATTGCCTCGGGTTATGGCGCCATCGTAGTCCAGCGGGTGGCGCGATACCAGCCGCACCTTGCAAACAATTGACCTAAGGCAAGTTTCCTGCTGCCCATCCGCTGCGGACCGCACCTTCCAGCGTGGCAGGGTAGGGCCCCTGCACGTAATCACCGGTGGCCAGCAGGCCGGGCACGATGGTCTGTGGCGGTCGCACCAGGGCGGGGGTGCAGGCAAAGGTCGCTTGTTTTTCCACCACCGTTTGCACAACTTGCAGGGCCGACAAGCCCAGGCCCGCCAACTGGGTGGCGGCCTGCGCCAACACGGCTGCCTGCAACGCCTCGCGCGAGCCATCACTGGCGCTGACCACAAAGGCCAACAAACCCGCTGGGCCGCCCAATCGACCCCGGTCAAACACAAACTGGGCAGGCGCTTGGGGCGTGTTGCGCAGCGCCAGCATGGGGTGGGGCAGGCTGGCCCGGGGCGCCCAGGCATACACGGTGGCGATGGCTTCAAAGCGCAAGTTGGACGTCATGGTCGCCCAAGTCTGTAATTCACTTGCTATTGATTCAGGAGCGACTTGCGCACATTCCACGAGGGCTAGAGCCGCATTGGATGATGAACTTGCCCATATGACACGGTCAAAAACTTGCCCGTCCAGCAACCAATGGGGAGCGTGCCAGCGCAGTTGGGTGATGCGATGTCCCATGTAGATGTGCCCGCCTTGGCGGGTCAGCCAGTCTGCGGCAGCGGCTGGAAACAGCCTCGTCAGGTCTGTGCGGGGCAACAGCAGGTGAGAGCCGCCGCGTACACCGAACAGAGAGTCTTGCATCACCCGCAAAAAGACCTGAGCGCTGGCCTGTTCGGCCGGGGTGTTCAAGGCGGACACACACAGTGGTGCGATGAGTTCGTGGACCACGCGGGGCGCAATGCTGGTACACAACTGCGCGACAGTCAGCTCTGACGCGCAGCGAAAACCCCGCCATTGCCAAGCCAGTGAAGCCTTCACCAAAGACAGGCGCTCGGCCCAGCTCCAACCGCGCGCCGTGGCAATGGCGGCGATGGCGTCCAGCGGGGCAGGCCAATGGGCGGCAAAGGCCGGTGTTTGCAGCCCGGTACCGTCGGCAAAGGGCAGAGCCAGTGGCTGGCGCAGCAAAGTCGATTCAGGGTCCATACCCACCAGACGCATCACACGCAGCGTCTCGGTGTAGGCGCCTATCAGGATGTGCTGGCCATTGTCCAGCGTCACCGGCGTTCCGTCGGGCAAGGTGCCCTGCACCGCCCGCGCCCGTCCGCCCAGCGTGCGAGACGCTTCAAAAACGGTGACAGTATGCCCTGCCTGGACTGCAGCGACCGCAGCCGCCATCCCCGCCCAGCCCCCACCGACGATGGCAACCTTCACAGCTTCCCTAAGGCTTGCACCTTCCACGCCAGCCACATTTTGCGCAGCGGGGTGAGGTGGATGCGTTGGTGCAGAACCTGGAAGTTGTCGGCCTCGATTTCACGCAACAGCGCTCGGTAGATGCTGGCCATCATCAGCCCCGGCTTTTGCGCGCGCCGGTCCTCGTCAGGTAACAGCGCCAAGGCCTGGTCATAAAGGCCGTGGGCACGTTCGGCCTGGAACCGCATCAAGGCTGTGAAACGGTCGGAATAGCTGCGTTTCAAAACCTCATGGGCTTTGACATCAAACTGCTTGAGTTCATTGACTGGCAGGTAGATGCGCCCGCGCATGGCGTCTTCGCCCACATCCCGGATGATGTTGGTGAGCTGTAGCGCCTGGCCCAGAGTATGGGCGTATTCCGTGGTCTGTGCCTGGGCCTGGCCAAAGATGCGAGCCGCCACCTCACCCACCACGCCGGCCACCAGGTGGCAATAGCGTTGCAGGCCGATGAAGTCGAGGTAACGGGTCTGTTGCAGATCCATCTGACAGCCCTCGATGACGGCCTGCAAATGGCGTTGCTCGATACCAAATGCTGCCGCTTGTGGCATCAGCGCCTGCATCACCGGGTGGCTGGGTTGGCCTGCATACGATTTGGCCACTTCGGACTGCCACCATGCCAGCTTGGTTTGGGCCACACCGGCGTCCACCATGTCGTCCACCACGTCGTCAACTTCACGGCAAAACGCATAAAAGGCCGTGATGGCAGCGCGTTTGGGGGCGGGCAGGAACAAAAAGGCGTAATAAAAGCTGCTACCTGAGGCGGCGGCTTTTTGCTGAACGTATTGCGCGGGAGTCATGGCGCCAAGAATTGGGTCAATAAATCGGTCACGATGGGCGACGGGTCTGAGCTGATGGCGTGGATGGTTGCCCTGCAAGGCGCCGGACGCGCGGTTGTTGGCCCACGCCATGCAGCTTGTCCAAAAAACAGCGTGAAAATGTTCGCCGCAGTATAGTGTGGCGGGCAGTCCCAACCCTTGCACAGGAACACATTGATGAAGAAACCGAATCGCCCCCTGGCCTTGACAGTGATGGCAATCGCCTTGTGGGTGACCGGTTGCAGTACGGATAGGGCATTGGTGGGGGCGCCACGCAAAGAAACTGTGCATGCGCTGACCCAGGGCCTGGAGCTCTTGACCCTTAACGCGGGCCAACCCGGACGGATCTTGCAACGTGTGGCACTCAAGGGCTTGCCATCGGGTGAGGCGCTGGTGGGTATTGACTACCGCGTGTCCAAAGGGGTCCTGTTCACTTTGTCGCGCAGTGGCCGTGTCTACACCATCAACACCGAGAGCGGGGCGCTGACACCCGTGGGTGGCACGCCGATTGCCACGGCCATGGAAGGTGCTGCATTTGGATTCGATTTCAATCCTGCCGCGGACCGTATTCGCGTGGTCAGCAATACCGGCCAGAATCTGCGTCTGCACCCCGACACTGGTGTGTTGGTAGCGGTAGATACGCCTCTTGATTACGGGCCAGGGGACCCCCAGGCCGGGCAAAAGCCCCAGCTACTGGCTGCGGCTTACACCTACAACAAGAAAGACGAAAAAATCACAACCAATTTTGCCATTGATGGGCGTACAGGCACCTTGGTGCGCCAAGGCTCGGCCGAGGGTGCACAGCCGGTGGTATCGCCCAACACCGGGCGACTGTTTACGGTGGGAGCGCTGGGCACCGGCTCGGTGCAGGATGCTTCCATGGATATCGCAGACACCAGCGGCGCGGCCTTTGCGGCGTTGCGCAGTACCGCACAAGGTCCGACGCGCCTGTACCTTGTGAACCTGGAGTCAGGCAAGGCGGATGTTTTGGGCACTATCGGCACGGGCGCCGCCTTGGTCGGCATCGCCGTGATTCCCTGAGATGGCGCACACGATGCGGATATTTGCCCTGTGCCTGGCTTTTAGTCTGGGCCTGTCGCAGGCGGCGCTGGCAGGCACTGTGCGGGTTCGGGTGCAAGACGGTGCGGGGCGCTCGTTGACCGATGCCGTGGTGTTTCTGGAGTCGGCTGCCGCCAAAGCCTTGGTTAAACCGGCCAGTGGTTCGGAAATTGCGCAGGTAGGCAAGCAATTTGTGCCGTCCGTCACGGTCATTCCGGTGGGCTCCCAGGTGCAGTTCCCGAACCGGGACACGGTGCGCCACCACGTTTATTCGTTTTCACCCGCCAAGACCTTCGAGCTCAAGCTCTACACCGGTACCGCGGCCAGTCCGGTGTCCTTTGACCGCCCCGGTATTGTTGTGCTGGGTTGCAATATCCACGACCACATGACGGCCTGGGTGGTTGTGGTGGAGACGCCTTACTACGGCAAGTCCACTGAGTCCGGTGAGGTGGCATTGGCGAATGTGGCCCCTGGAAGTTACAGGTTGCGCGTCTGGCATACCAGTTTGCCGGTCGGTGCCGCCGCACTGGAGCAAAGCCTGACCGTCGGGGCCACGGATCCCGCCCCGGTAGTGGTTGACGTGAAGGGCTCCAAACCTTGACTTTTATGCTGCGCATGCGCGCCCTGCTTCAAAGCCGGGGCATGGTCCGGCGCATTGTGCTGTTGTCGGTCGGGTTGTTGTTGCTGATTCAGCTCGCCGTGCAGGTGGTGGTGCGCACCAGCATTGAAACCAGTGTGCAGCAAAACCTGCAACGTGAACTCGACGCTGATGAAAAAGTATGGGCCCAGTTGGTGAAACAAAACGCCCAACGCCTGTCAGCGGGTGCGTCGGTGCTGGCATCTGACTTTGGTTTTCGTGATGCCGTGACATCGGGCGACGGGCAAACCATCGAGTCGGCGCTTGAAAACAGCGGCGCTCGGATTGGTGCCACGATTTCGGCCTCGCTGGACACGCAGTTTGCCGTGCAAGCGGTTGCAAATCCGCAGGACGCAGCCCTCTTGCCGCCCGACATGACTGCATTGGCGCAGTCGATGGCGCAGGGTGCCCAGCAGGGGCGAATGGCCCTGGTGCGGGGCCGCGTTCATCAGTTTGTGCTGGTGCCCGTAAAGGCTCCGTTACTGGTCGGCTGGGTGCTGATGGGTTTTGCGGTAGACCAGGCCCTGGCCTCTGAATTGCATGTGTTGTCGGGTGCCCATGTGGTCATTGCCAACCGGTCGGCGGCGTCAATCGCGCAGATTGTGCACTCCACATTGAAGGCGCCAGACCTGCAGAGCCTTTTGGGCCGGGCGGACGGGGTGGCGCTGGCGCCTCTGGGGGACGACGAGTATGCGGTGCGCCGGGTGGCGCTGGATGCGTCTTCGCCCGATCTCCAGACCTTCCTGCTGCGGTCTTCGGCGAGGGCCCGCGCCGACTTTGAACGCATGAAGGTGGTGCTGCTGGTCATTGCCGTGGCAGGTGTGGTCTTGTTTGCCTTGGGCAGCACGGCTCTGGCGCGTCGGGTGTCGCGCCCGCTGGATCTGCTGGTGGCCGACACCGAGCGCCTGGGCCGTGGTGACTACAGCCAGGCGGTGCAAGACTTCGGTCGCCAGGACGAGGTCGGCAACCTGGCCCGCTCGTTTGACCGCATGCGCCTGAATATCCAGGCCAGCCAGGCCGAGATTCGACAGTTGGCCTATTGGGACCGGCTGACCGGCCTGCCCAACCGGGCGCAGTTTCGCGAAGCACTGCACGAAGCACAAAGGCGCTCGCAAGCCGGTGACACATCCTTTGGGGTGATCATTCTGGACCTCGACCGCTTCAAGCACATCAACGATGTGTTGGGATATGCCTTTGGCGACCGGGTCCTGCAAATCGTCGCCCAGCGCTTGCAGCATTTGGGCACAACCCACCGGGCGCTGGCTGCGCGGCTGGGTGGCGGTGAGTTCGCGCTGCTGGCAGAAGCCGCACATGCAGCGCAGGCAGCGGCGCTGGCCGAGCAAGTCAGCCGTGCATTGGTCGAACCCGTGTCGCTTGAGGGCCAGACCGTGGACCTCAGTGCTGCGATCGGTGTGGCCTGCTGGCCCGAGCACTCCAGCGATGTGGATGTGCTGCTCGGTCGTGCCGAAGTCGCCATGTATGTGGCCAAGCGCAAGAGCCTGGATATCCAGGTTTATGACCCTTCGCTGGACTCCGCCAGTGCCCAGACCCTGTCCCTTTTGTCGGAGCTGCGGCAGGCGATAGATGGCAACGAACTCAATCTGTTCCTGCAGCCCAAGATCAGTTTGCGTGACCACCGCGTGGTGGCAGCAGAAGCATTGGTGCGATGGAACCACCCCGTCAGGGGTATGGTGCAGCCCATGCAGTTCATCCCGTTTGCCGAGCAAACCGGTTTTGTACGGTTCTTGACCCTGTGGATGCTGGAGGCTGCGGCACGTGAGTGGAAAAATCTGCAGCCGGCCGGCGGCAGCTTGCGCATTGCCATCAATCTGTCCACGCGGGACCTGATGGATCTGGACTTTCCGCGCAAAATTGATGCCCTGCTGGACCGGTATGGGGTTCCGCGCACCGGCTTTTGCCTGGAAATCACCGAGAGCGCCATCATGGACGACCCCCAGCGTGCAGAGGCGACCCTTAACCAGCTGGCTGCCAGCGGCTACAAACTCTCGATTGATGACTTTGGAACCGGCTATTCGTCCCTGGCTTACCTCAAGCGCCTGCCAGTGGGCGAGCTCAAGATCGACAAGTCGTTTGTGATGGGCATGGAGAAGGACGAAAGTGACGCCAAGATCGTGCGCTCCACCATCGAACTGGCGCACAACCTGGGCCTGTCCGTGGTGGCCGAAGGCGTCGAAAACGCCCACATCTATGCCCTGCTGGCCGAACTGCAATGCGACGAGGCCCAAGGCTACTTCATGAGCAAGCCGATGATTTTCAGCGCGTTCCCCGGCTGGGTACACAGCTGGGAAGCCGAGCACCCACAGCCGCAGCCACAGGTGGTCTGACTTACATCCAGATCACTCGCCAAACCATTACCGGCACGTCCCACCAGCGCAGGACGGGGCGCTGGTTCAGGGTGGCGAATTGCAGGGCCGCTATCTTGTCCAGAATGCGCAGGCCCCCTTGAACCACTAGGCGCAGCTCCCAACCCGCGCGACCTGGGATCTGGTGCACCAGTGGCGAGCCAAATTGCATGCTAGCCCTCGCAAAATCTACACAAGCAGCTATCAATAGTGTAGCGGCGGGGGTTTGGTGCTGTGCCAGAATGTCGTGTGAACTCACACCAAACCGCACGCAGTCTTCACGCGGCAGGTAGTACCGGCCCCGGGGAACGTCCACACTCAGGTCCTGCCAGAAGTTGATCAACTGCAAGGCGCTGCAAATGGCGTCGCTGCGCTCCAACGCCAGCGCGTCTGTCACGCCATACAGGTGCAGCAGCAGACGGCCCACCGGGTTGGCCGAGCGGCGGCAGTAGTCCAGCAACTCAGCCTGGGTTTCGTAGCCCTGCGCTGTGGCCGACTTTCGGGTGTCCTGGACAAAAGCGTCGAGCAGGTCGTGCAACAGTTGGGGGGGCAGGTGGTGAGTTTGCAGTGCGACTTGCAGTGGGCCGAAGACCTCAGGCCAGCGATCGCTGGTGTCCGAGTTGACGGACGGGCCACCACAGATGGCGATCAGGTCTTGCCGGTACGCGTGAAGTTCATCCAGCCGTTGCTGTGGCGTGGCAACACCCTCGTCGGCAATGTCATCGGCGGTACGGGCAAAGTGGTAAATGGCAGCGATGGGTGCGCGCAAGTGTGCAGGGCACAGCAGGGAAGCCACCGGAAAATTTTCGTAATGGGTGATGGGGGCAGGGCTTTCCGTGGGTGAACGCATGGTTTGATTTTGACAGCCTCGGGGTAAAGGCCATCGGATACAGTGTTGCCTCCAATACGGAAGGAGGATGCGGTGATGATCAAGCCACGATGGGTGCCGATGCTGTTGGGCTTGTTGCTGTCATGGTTCCAGGGTACAGCGTTCGCGCAACCAACGCCACCGCGACTGCCGTGTGCGATGAAGGATTTGGCCTGCATCGACAACGCGGTTCGACGCCATCCGGTTCGCCAAATGGACTTCTGGCAATCTGCACGCAACAAACCCCTGGATGAACGCCTGGGCCAGGCCCCGAGTGCGTTGGTCGAATATTTGACGCTGGACAACATCCAGAGCAACTTTCCGGATCGGCCGCGCGGCGTGACCCCAGACCCCGCCTTGATGAGTGACGTGCGTGCGGCGATCCAGGAGCTGCCCCGGTCGGTGTGGGCCTTGTTCGCGACGCGCCTGCTGGGTATCTATTTTGTCGAAGGGCTGGGTGGCACAGGCTACACCGACGTGGTCTTTGACAGTGCGGAGCAACCCGTGGCGGGTTACATCGTGCTCGACCTGGGTCTGTTGCGCGCGCATACCGCCAATGGCTGGGCCAGCTGGAAAGAAAGTACACCTTTCAAGTGGCACCGCGACTATCGTCTGCAGGCCCAACTGGAACATCCGGACCAGGACAAGCGCAAGAATGCCATCCAGTACATCCTGCTGCATGAACTGGCTCATGTCCTGTCTATCGGCAACACCCTGCATCCGCCCTGGACACAGCAGCGGTCAATGCCGGTAGCTGCTCCGCGCTACCCATTTTTCGAACTCTCCTGGCAGAAGGACCGCACGAACGAAACTTACGCCAGCCTGTTTGACAGCCAGTTCAAGCAGCGCCAGCGTATTGCCTATTACGTCGGTGCCAAGTTGTCGGCCGATGATATGGTTGCGGTCTATTCGGACCTGGAAAAAACCAACTTCACCAGTTTGTATGGGGCCACCAGCCCCGGCGATGACTTTGCCGAAGCGTTCGCCAGTTATGTGCATGTGGTCATGATGAAAAGACCCTGGCAGATCACCATTTCTCGTCAGGGTCAGGTGTTGAAAGTGTTCAAAAGTTGCTGGGATGAACCACGCTGCGCAACCAAACGGGCATTGCTGGACGCGATGCTGCACTAGCCCGAATTAGCGTTCAACCGCACCCTGTTTGAAAGGGCTGCGCTGCTCCAAATCGTCGAGGTAGTTGCTGATCCCCTGGCCTTCGCGCTCCAAAAAACGCGCCACGGCATCCGCAAACGATGGATGCGCCAGCCAGTGGGCGCTGGTGGTCTTGACCGGCAGCAGGGCGCGTGCCATCTTGTGCTCGCCCTGGGCTCCGCCTTCAAAGCGCTGGTAGCCGTGTTCTATGCACCACTGCAGCGGCTGGTAGTAGCAGGCCTCAAAGTGCAGGCAGTCCACACGCTCCAAGGCACCCCAGTAGCGGCCGTAGGCTACGTTTGCGTTGTCGTTGTCGTTGTCGTTGTCGTCGGCGAGACTGGGCAGCAATGCGTTCTGCTCCGTGTCCCGCGCCCGCTTTGCGGGCTCCTCCTTGACCTGCGCAGAACGCATTGCCGCCCAGTCTCTCGTGGCATTCAGGTTCCCAGCCCTCGTTGAATATGTATCTAACGCTATCAAACTAGTAGCAATTGGGTTTCCGTTGCGCTCGGCGGTGAACAACAGCCAGTGGTCGGGCATGGTGTCGGCCATGCGTTGAAAGAAGTCGCGGTTCAGATAGGGGGCGTTGCCATGTTCCAGGTAGGTGCGCTCATAGCAGCGGTAGAAGAAGTCCCAGTCCGCCAGGGTGATGTCGGGGCCCTTTGACCAGCGGAAGGTAACGCCTGCCTCGGCGACCTTGCGGCGCTCCTGACGGATCTTCTTGCGCTTCTCCTGGGACAGGGACATCAGGAAGGCGTCGAAGTCGCGAAAGGGCAGCGAACCACGTGCAGCGGGGAGCGTGGGGGCAACGGTTTCGCCGCCGGGCCGCCCCAAGGCGAAACTGCCCCCTCAGGGGGCAGCGACCTACACGGCGTGAGGGAGCGTGGGGGCTTGCGTCAGCCGCTGAAGAAGCTCTTCAGCCGGTCGGTCCAGCTGCTGCCCGTGGGTGAATGCTTGGCGCCACCCTTCTTCAGCGAATCTTCCAGCTCGCGCAGCAGCTTGCGCTGATGCTCGGTCAGCTTGACGGGCGTTTCGACCGCGATGTGGCAGTACAGGTCGCCCGGGTAGCTGGAGCGCACGCCCTTGATGCCCTTGCCGCGCAGGCGGAACTGCTTGC
>CAZMXB010000159.1:10441-11780 GCA_964569855.1 uncultured Rhodoferax sp. | reverse complement strand
TTCAGAAACTCCCTCGCCGACCGGTTCACAGTCCCCGAAGTTGCCATGCTCGGCAGAACGAATGCGAAGAGCGATGCGAGCACGGCCTAGTCGGTCCTTCAATGCCGCAAGCCAAGCATCAAATTCATCTGAACGCTGAAAGGTGTTCATGCGGTTAAATGTATCCGAGTGGATACCAAAAGGCAAGCATGACGAAATCGTCAACTTGGTGCCGATGGACATGTTTGATGTCTCTGGGGCAAAGGCTGGTCTCTTTTGTTTGCATTACTTTGCTATCGGTTTAGTAGCTACTTACGCAGATTCCACGAGGGCTGTGGCGGGATTTTCATGTGAAGTTGTGCTGCAACCCGTGTTATTGGAATCTGACCCCAATAACACTCGCGCCTGTTGCCATCAGATGGGCAGCCACCCAGGCCTGGCCTAGCGCCAGGCCTGCATCGCCACAAGACAGGCTTTTGGTTTGCAATACGTTCAAACCCGCAGACTCCAGTTGCGCAACGATGCGCTGCGTCAGGACGCGGTTAAAGAAACAACCGCCACCCAAAGCCACATCACGCAGTTGGTGTGCGTGCGCCTGGGCAATGGCGTGGGCGCACAGGGCGTCGGACAGGGTCAGGTGAAAGCGCGCGGCGGCCTCATCTACTGCGGCGGGATTGTGCCAGTCGGCGGCGATCAGCGTGGATACCAGCAGGGGCCGGACATCGATGTGTCCGTCTGGTGCCACTGCCCAGTCGCTGGCGCGGACTTCCAGGGTGTGGGACTGCAGGTAGCGCGCCGCCGCCTGCTCCAGCGCGATGGCCGCCTGCGCCTCAAATTCCTGGCGCACGCTCAAACCCAGCAGACCGGCCACCGCATCAAACCAGCGCCCGGCGGCCGTGGTCTGAGGGCAATTGAGTCCGCGTTGCAGCATGGTGTGGATGGTGCGTGCCGCTTGCTCACCCACGGTGGGTGCGAAGCGCGGGACGATCTGCTCGGCCATGCCACAGGCGTCCAGCGCAGCCGCCGCCATGCGCCAGGGCTCGCGTGCGGCCATGTCGCCGCCGGGCAAGCCCAAAGGGCTCAGATGGCCGATGCGCGTGAACTGTGCGCCATCCACCAGCAGCACTTCACCGCCCCAGGCCACGCCGTCCGTACCCAGGCCCACGCCATCGAGCGCGATGCCGATCACCGGGCGCGCCATGTCGCGTTCCGTGTCGCTTTCCTCGCCGTGTCTTGCGCCGTGTTCGGCCAGCACCGCCGCGATATGGGCGTGGTGGTGTTGCACGGCAATGGCGCTGACCCCCAGTTCGTGCGCCAGCCGCAGGGCCAGGTGGGTGCTGAAGAAGTCGGGGTGCAGGTC
>CAZMXB010000159.1:0-10341 GCA_964569855.1 uncultured Rhodoferax sp. | reverse complement strand
GTGATGCCGGGGTTGACGCGGCGTGCGTAGTCCTTGCAGCGCGCCACGTCAAAGCTCAGGTGCGGCAGCAGGTCGATCTTGTTGAGAATCATCAGCTGCGCGGCGGCAAACATGTCGGGGTATTTGAGCGGTTTATCCTCGCCCTCGGTGACCGACAGGATGGCGACCTTGGCCTCTTCGCCCAGGTCCCACAGGGCAGGGCACACCAGGTTGCCCACGTTCTCGATGAACAGCAGTGACTGGGCGCCGTGAGAGTGGTAGCCGTGCCCATGGTCGTGATCATGGTGATGGCTGTGCCCGTGTTCGTGTCCATGATGGTGGTGGTCATCGTGGGAATGCTCATGCGGGTGCGCATGCCCGTGCTCATGTTCATGTTCATGGGCGTGTTCATGCGTGGCCAGTTGCGCAAACGCCTGCGCCACCATGGGCGCGTCCAGGTGGCAACCCTTGCCGGTATTGACCTGGATGGCAGGGGCACCGGTGGCGCGGATACGGTCGGCGTCGAAGCTGGTTTGCTGGTCGCCCTCAATCACCGCCACTGCCAGGCTGGGTGCGTGTTGTTTGAGGGCATGGATGGTGGCGCACAGCAGCGTGGTTTTGCCCGAACCGGGGCTGGACACCAGGTTCAGCGCACGCACGCCATGCGCGGCAAAGTGGGCGCGGTTCTGCGTGGCCACAGCGTTGTTGGCGCCCAGCACATCCTCTTCGATCTTGATGGTGCGCTGTTGGCTCAGGCCGGGCACCGACACCCGGGCCGCGCCCGCGCCAAAGTTCAAGTCGCCGGTGGTGGGGTGAACTTCAGGACTTGAATCCGGTTTGCTGGTTCCGGTATTGCTGCAGCCGCAAACGACGCACATGGCATGTTCCTTTGTTGTTCAAGGTTTAGTTTATTCAACCTGCATGTCCACCACCCGCAGCTCGGTACCGCCGGTGGGTTGGAGTTGGTAGCCCCCACAGAGCGGGCAGGCATCCAGACGGGACGTGATAGCTACGCTCTGGCCGCAGGGCAGGCACCAGGCGCTACCGGGTGGTTGGTCGATATCGATGATGGCCCCTGCCAATACGGTGTCGGCAGCTATGGAATTTAGAGCGAAGCGCAGCGATTCAATTTCTACGCTGGCCAACGCGCCCACTTCGAGGCGCAGTTGGGTGATGCGCTCAAACGGGTCGCGCGCGCGGGTTTGCTCCAGCACGCGCAGAATGCCACCGGCCAGACTGAGTTCATGCATGGCGAATTTCCTGAATGTTGACACTGCATTCCACACAGGGATCGTACGCCGATGCAAGGCACCATGCAGCCGTTGCGTCGTGAGGATCGAGCTGGCTCAGGGCCTCTGCCAGAGCGCCGTCCGGGTGGAAGTTCCACTCCGTGGGCGCCAGCACGCGGTAGTCCTGCACGCGGTGCTCTTCGTCCAACTGCACCCAATGCAGCAGCAAGCCACGCGCCATTTCGCACCAGGCAATGGCCTGGCCGGCACCCAGGGGCAAAGCGCCACTGTGCAACAAGGTCGGCTGCGGTTCAACGGGGCCAAGGGCCAACTCCAGCAGTTCCACCCAACGTGCTTGCAGGCGGCTCCACGCACTGAACCCGTCGCCTGGCGCTTGCCGATGGCGCAGGCGGCTCCATGCGCCGCTTTCTGCACAGGCTCCCAGCCACAGTGGTTGCAGAGCGAAGTCGGGGTTGGCGCACAGCTCTTGCGCAATGGCGCGCAGCTGTTCCGCTTGTTGCGCACCATTGGCATCCAGCACGTCCAGCGTGCGGGTGGGTGGCTGCAGGCGCCGTGCCGTTGTGTGCCAGGCCGCCAGGCATTGCAGTGGTGCGGCACGCTGCGCAGCTTCGGCGCACCAGGTGGCAAAGGCGTCCTCACCGCGGAAGTTCGTGAACCATTGGCTAATGGGCATCTGCAGAACGGTCGATTCCAGCCAAGCCTGCAATTGCGCTTGTTGGGTGGCAGCTTGCTCAGGTGCTAATGCTTGTGAGGGCGCCGCCAAAGGCACCGGGCATTGCGCCAGCCATTGCAGCATTGCGGGGTTGGCCGTGGCGCCTGTCTGGCGCTGTGGCCAATCCAGCGCCATGGCGCGCAAATGGTCGCGCGCGGTTTCCAGTTGCAGGAGACGGGTCGACTCAGGCGCGACGTGTGCGTGCTCCTGTTGCTGCGCCGCCCCCAGAACCATGCGGGCTGTGCGGCGTTGCGCGTGCGCGCACAGCGTGAGCACACTGCCCAGCATCTGCACCACGGATTCGCCTTGCTGGCCACGTAGCAGGCGCCCCAGGCGTGCGCCGCCCATGACAGGTCGTGAGCCAATGATGCTGGGTTGTCTCCCGGAACGCAGCAGGTACTGACCAGCAAGGCTCATCGGTGTTCATACCTGGCTCACGAGGTACAGCCCGGTCAGCCCCAGAACGGAACCCAGCGTCACCACTACCGCGCCGGCTTGGCGTGCCACGAAGGTACGCAAAACCAGGCCTGCGGCAACGCCCCCAAAATGCAACGCTGCGGTGGTGACCAGGAAGCCACATGCGTAAGTGGCAAATGCACTGGTGGGTGCCGCGGCACCGTGGGCCATGCCGTGTACCAAAGCCGACATTGCGACTGCGCCCAGCCCCAGCATGGCCGGCGCCTGGCGCACACTCATCATTAGCATGGCGCCAAAGAGCACCACGCTCAGCGCAATCAACTGCTCCAGCAGGGCAAACTGCAAGCCCAGCATACCCAAGACTGCACCGGCCACCAGTGCCAGCATGAACAGGGCAGGGCCTTGCCAGGCACGCTGAGCTGGCAGCACCCTGACCGACCACAGACCCACCGCCAGCATGGCCAGCATGTGATCCAGCCCCAAGGGATGAACCAGGCCAGCAGCAAGACCCGATGCGTCGTGACCGGTGTGTGCATGCGCACTGCCCGCCAGCACCAGTAAACCGGTTGCGGTCAACCTGGCGACCGTTTGGAATGTGAGGGGTTTCATTTAAGTAGTCTCCGTAAGGCTGGGTTTGGGGTCACTGACTCGGGACTTGGGCTCTGGGATGAGACTGCCGTCTTTGTCCATTGCGGGCACCTTCTCACCGCGCAAAATCTTGCCCAGCAGTTCCTGATCCACCGGGTCATGTTGCACACCACCCGGCGGAATGACGAGCAACTTGTCCATAAACGCCGTAGCCGCAGCCACGGCGGCTGCCTGACTGCCGAACGGGTGCATCGGAGAATGCAGGGAGTGCATCTGGCAGACACCCAGTTCGTCAATCACATTGATCATAAAGCGGTAGTTGCCACCGGGGAAAGCGATCACATGTTTGCTTCCCAGCGCCTGTGTGCTCCAGTTGTCTCCAGACTTTGGGAACAGCAACAGACTCATCATCCAGGGCGTGATCAACAGGCCCAGCATGCGCCCTTCGAATTCCCGGAAGCCCAACGTCGTTACGCTGATCGCCTTGTTCAGCAGGGGCAAACCTGCCATCTGCTCGCGGTGAATACGCTCAAACAAATTGGCGACACGTGCCTCAAACTGCTCCGGGGTCGCTGCATTCATGAGCCGGCCTCCGCGAGGGCTTGGCCCAGCCCCGGGAAGTGATGGGGCACGTCAATGGCGTCGGCACCATCCATGATTTGTTGCAGACCGTCCAGCGCCAGGTCAATGTCTTTTGCCTGCTGTTCATCAATCAATTCGCGCGCCCAGCCCAGAAAGGCGATCACCCAGGTTCCAACCGGCTGCTGTCCGACCAGAAGCATATTGACCTCGACGTCGCCATTGCGCCCGCGGCACACTGACATCACTTCACGGCTCAGCACGACCTGAACGGGTGTTCCTACACACATGCCGCCTGCTCCTCCAGGTCAGCCTGGTGGTGCCAATGCCCGACGCGCACTTGCTGGCGTGGCATGGCTCGGATGCCAGCCAGGGCCAGTTCCTGCACCAGCATGTCAACCATGGCATCCAGGCCAGCCGCCGCCGGCTCGCTTAACCCAAGGCGGTTTTCCAGCCCATACGGAACCATGCCAATGATGGCTACACGTCGCGGTGTCTCGCCCCGCATGGCCATCAGAGCCAACAGATCGGAGAGGCCGAGCTGGTGGTTGGAAATCTTGGTTTGAAAGAAGGCGTTGATTTCCTGGTCTGCGATGCGAATCAGGCTGCCAGGTGGCCGATCAAAATTGACCGCGTCGGCAACGATCAGGCAATCAGCCGTGCGCATCGGCTCAAACAGTTCCATACCCGTCGTGCCGCCATCGACGATCCGGACATGGGAGGGGAATTCGTAGCGACAGTCCAGTTCCTCGACCGCGCGCACGCCGATGCCTTCATCCTGCATCAGCACGTTGCCCATGCCGATGACCAAGATGCTTTTGAACTCTCCGGTCGTCTTCATGTCTTGCCCTGGGTGAGCGATCTACAACGCTTTGACCTGAACGACTTCACGCTGCTCGTTGTCGAACATGTGAATGGCGCAGGCAATGCACGGATCAAAGGAGTGCACGGTGCGCAGCACCTCCAGTGGCTTGTCGGGGTCCGCAATGGGGTTGTTCATCAGGGAGGCTTCGTAGGGGCCGGGCTGGTCGTCGGCGTCCCGCGGGCCAGCATTCCACGTGCTGGGCACTACCGCTTGGTAGTTCTTGATCTTGCCGTTGTCAATCACCACCCAGTGCGACAGAGCCCCGCGTGGAGCCTGGTGGAAACCTACGCCCTTGATCTCGCCTTTGGGGAAAACCGGCGCGTTGAAGGTGGTCTGGTCCTTGCCAATGTTGGCCACCAGCTTTTCCCACTGGTCGTTGAGCGTATCCATCATCACTGCGCAGCGTACGGCCCGCGCGGCGTGGCGGCCTATGGTCGATTGCAGCGCAATAAGCGGCACGTCCGAGAGCTTGCCGACCGCCTTCATGGTGCCGATGGCCTGGTTCAGGTACTGGATATAGCGCTTGTTTCCGGATGCCACGCCGACATGCACGTCGGCCAGGGGCCCGACCTCGACGCGTTTTCCGTAGAACGTGGGCGCCTTCACCCAGGAGTACTTGCCGTTTTCCTGGAAGTCGGTGTAATTGGGCTCGGTTTCGCCGTCCCAGGGGTGCAATGCCTTGTCGCCGACATACCAGGCATGCTTGGAGCTCTCTGCCACGCCGTCGCGGAAGTAGGTGTCGTTGAAAGTCGTAATGGGTTTGAAAGTCTTCAGATCGCCGCCACTGATGTAGCCGCCCGGCAAATCAAATACCGTGCCTTTGCTGTCCTGCGGGCAGTCCGGAACCGTCAGGTAGTTGTTGATGCCGCCGCCGTATTTGGTCCAGTCCAGATAAAAGGCGCCAACGGCGGGCACGTCGGTCAGGTAGGTGGACTTGACGAAATGTCCGAGCTTGTCGATGAAGCCCTTGATCAGCATCAGCCGCTCGATGTTCAGCACCGATGGGGCGTCGTGGCTGACGGAGTTGGACACCCCACCCACAGCCACGTTTTGAATGTGGGGGCTCTTGCCACCCAGAATGGCGACAATCTTGTTGGCTTGGTTTTGCACGTCCAGTGCCTGCATGTAGTGGGCCACGGCCATCAGATTGACATCGGGCGGCAGCTTCATGGCCGGGTGCCCCCAGAAACCACTGGCAAAGGGCCCAAGCTGGCCGCTGCCGACAAAGGTCTTGAGGCGATCCTGAACCGCCTTCATCTCGTGCGGTCCGTTCAGGGGCCAATCGGACAGGGACTCTGCGAGCTTGGAGGTGGTGACCGGATCGGCCTTGAGCGCGGAGGTTACGTCCACCCAGTCCAGCGCGGACAAATGGTAGAAATGAACAATGTGGTCCTGCACGGCATGCGCGCTCTG
The DNA here is from genome assembly GCA_964569855.1 of uncultured Rhodoferax sp. Classification (GTDB taxonomy): domain Bacteria; phylum Pseudomonadota; class Gammaproteobacteria; order Burkholderiales; family Burkholderiaceae_C; genus Allorhodoferax. The sequence continues at coordinate 4,538 of CAZMXB010000159.1, read as the reverse complement.
GATAATGTTGCGGATCAGTTGGGCGTTGACCGGAACCTCCAGCTGCAGCGCATTTTCGACGGCACGCACCGAGGTGATGGCGTGCACGGTGGTGCATACACCGCAGAAGCGCTGGGTGTAGGACCAGGCCTCGCGGGGGTCGCGCCCCACCAGAATCTTTTCAATACCGCGCCACATTTGCCCGGAAGACCATGCCTTGGTGACATGGCCATTGTCCACCTCGACATCAATGCGCAAATGGCCCTCAATGCGGGTGATGGGATCTACTGTTATGCGTTTTGCCACAAGAATTCTCCTCGACCGAATGGGATGTCAGGCGTTCAGTGCTCTTCGCGAGCCATAACCGGGAACTGCTTGATGATGAGCAGGTAAGCCATGATTTCGATGGCGACCATACCGACTGTTATCAGGATCTCGGGCAGAGCCGGGAAGTAGCTATACCCTTCGCCCGGATTGAAAGTGATCAAGAAGGCATCGAAACGGTACAGCGCACCGGCCAGCATCATGCTGACGGCTGCGTAAAGCAAAGGCCGACCCTGGGCACGCCGCACGGGCGAACTCAGTACAACAACCGGATAAATAAACAGGGCAGTCTCTATCAGGAACATGACACTGCCCAGGTCGAAGGCAAAAATCAGCCCCAGCTTGCCAGCCAAAAGCAGGGTAACGAAGCGTACTGCCAGGAACGCCGCCGTAAGCCCGATGATGATCTTGCCCAGTCCGGCCAGCATGGGCGTTTCGGGCTGCCGCCTGAATCCGACCGAACCCAGGGATGCCTCAAAGATGACGGCTGAAAAGCCCATGGTGAAGGCCGAAAGAATCGCCAGCAGGGGTTGCATTTCCAGCGTTTGCCACAGGGGATGAACCTTCCATCCCATGGCAATCAGGAAGCTGCCCAGCGATGACTGGTGCATGGTTGGCAGCAGGATGCCCAGCGCGATGAAGAAGAACAGTGCTCCGCCGAGTTTCTTCTGGAGCGCCTCTGCCTTGTACTTTTCGAAGACCACTGGCAGAAACTCGATAGATAGCACCACTACGTAGCAAAACACGCACAGGCCCACTTCCAGCATCACCGCGTGTGTGTTGACCTGCCAGGGCAGGAACATGTTGTAAAAGTTCCAATAACGACCCATGTCGATGAAGGCGCCCGCGGCTCCGAGCGCGTAGCCCAGCAGACTGGTCAACAGGGCCGGACGCACCAGCGGGTGGTAGCGTCCATTGTTGAAGACATAAACCGTGACGGCCAGCGCGTATCCGCCGCACGCCAACGCAGTTCCGACCACGATGTCATACACCACCCAGATGCCCCAGGCGTAGCCGCCACTCAGGTTGCTGACCGACCCCATTCCGGTCGCAAAACGTACGATGAGCAGGGCAATGGCAATGCCTGCAAAAGCGCCCAGGATCAGGAATGGGCGTGTCAGTACCGGACGACGCAGTACGGCGTGGTGGCTCATGTTGGATCCCCTTCCTTGTCGTCCGCGTTTTCGGTGTTGCGCCGGACGATCCAGCTCAGACCACCCAGCGCGATCACCGGCAGGGCCATGTAGCTGTACACGGTGCTCTGCACGCCCTCTGAAATTGATGCGTAGGAGCGTTCGCCCAATGGGGGCATGCCCATCTTGTCATAGGACACCGCCGACAGGTGCATGACGTTGGTGCCGCCGGCCTCCTTTTCGCCCCACACGTGGTTCTGGTATTGCGGAGCGGCCTTCTCGTGGAAGCTTGCGGGTTTGCGCACGTCTCCCATCGGGTAGTTGTAAACCTGACCGGGCTTGAGGGTCATGCGCCGCTTGGCCTCTGCCAGCAGCGCGGTACGCGAGCCGAACAGGGTCGCGCCGGTGGGGCAGGCTTCTGCACAGCCGGTCATGCCACCCTTGCTGATGCGCTCCACACCCTTCTGGTTGCACATCTCGCACTTGTTGATCTTGCCCAGCGGGTTGTTATAGTCATATTGCGGCACGTTGTAGGGACAACCGGTCATGCAGGTCCGACAGCCAATGCACACATCGGCGTTGTAGTTGACGATGCCCGTCAACGGGTCGCGCGTGAGTGACGAGACCGGGCAAACCGACACGCAGCCCGGGTCCACGCAGTGCATGCAACTGCGCTTCTCGAACGCGAAGCCGTTCTGCTCGCGATCCTTCTGGGCGCCCGCGCCATCTTGGTACACCTTGATGACATTGAGCGTCCAGGGTGAGAGATCCAGCGCAAAGTCCGACTGGATGGCGTCCCCCAGGGGCACGGGGGGCATGCCGTTGACTTCCTTGCATTTGCTGACGCATGCTTTGCAACCAACGCACAGCGTGGAGTCGAACAGCATGCCGACGGCTTCGGGCGCGGGCTCCAGGTTGGGCCTGGCATGCGCGGTCGCGCTCGCGAGTGCGGCACCCGCAACGCCGAGCGATGTCTTGAAGAATTGTCTGCGCTTCATGCTCACTCCCCTTTGCCAGGGTCCTGCGAGGCCTGTGCATCCTTGTCGCCAAGCTTTTTGCCGGTAACCGCTGCGGCGCCAATCAGTGCGCCCACTGCAACGCCGGCAACCGCGGCCGCCGCAACCATGGTGGACGAGCCCGGGTTCTGCCGCTCGGCAATGATGGGGAAGACATTGGGTGGTGTGTGGGTCTTGACATCGGACAGACTGAACATGGCCTTGCTGAAGCCCGTCCCCTGTTCGGAGCAGCCAAAGCAGGGATGGCCCACCCCAATGGGCCAGACGCCGCCGCCGACATTGTTGTACTCCAGGCTGGGGCAGTTGTTGTAGGTTTCCGGCCCCTTGCAGCCGAGCTTGTAAAGGCACCAGCCTTGCTTGTGTCCATCATCGCCAAATTGGGTGGCGAAGCGCCCTGCATCAAAGTGGGGCCGGCGGTAGCAGTTCTCGTGGATCAAGCGTCCGTAGGCCCATTTCGGACGCCCCTTCTCGTCAATGGGTGGCAGCTTGCCGTAGGTGACGAAGTACAGCACCGTGCCCAGGAAGTTGGCCGGATTGGGCGGGCAGCCGGGGATGGTGACCACGGTCTTGTCTTTGAGGAATTGCGGGGCACCGGTAGCACCGGTGGGGTTGGGTGAAGCCGATTGCACGCCACCCCAACTCGCGCAGGAGCCGAAGGCCACAATGGCGGCGGCACCCTCGGCAGCTTCCCGCGTGGCTTCCATCATGGTCTGGCCACCGATCTTGCAAAAAATGCCGTTCTGGCCCGTGGGGATGGCACCCTCGATCACCAGCAAATACTTGCCCTTGTGTTTCTTCATCGTCTCCCGCTTGATCTCTTCCACACGATGACCGGCGCCGGCGTCCAGTGTCTGGTGGTAGTCCAGCGAAATGAGATCGAGGATCAGGTGTTCAAAACTCGGCTGCTCCGAGCGCAGCAGGGACTCGGTAGGCCCGGTGCACTCTTGCCCGTGCAGCCAGATCACCGGTATGCGTCCCGGATTGGCGATCGCCTCGGCCATGGCCAGGGCCGACTTCGTTCCCAGACCAATCGACGCCGCTACGCCGGTGCAGAAGTTCAGAAAAGTTCGACGGGATACACCCAGGCGCTTTTCGATTTCAGAAAAGTCGTGGCCGGCTTCGTCGGCGATATCAAACTCACGAACGCTCATGAAGTTCTCCTCATTTTTCGGCTGACAACCCGCGGCATGGGTTCCGCCTCGTGTTGTTCGAGTGCACCAACTTGAACAAGTTGTGTGCCACAAAATGATGCATTAGCGTAAACACCTAGAGCATCCTGCGCCACCACTGTGCGCAGACCAAGCCACCACCTATCGAGCCACGATGTGGTCGTGCGCGGGCTGGTTAACGGGTTTGCAGATTGGTCGGCAAGACGGAAACCTGGCTGACGGTTGGCTTGGCTGCCACCGGCGCAATATCAGCCGCTGTATCAGGCGACCAACATGCTCAGCGCCAGGGCTTCGGCCACCTTGATGCCGTCCACCGCAGCCGACAGGATGCCCCCGGCGTAACTGGCGCCTTCGCCGGCAGGGTAGAGCCCCGCAACGTTGGTGCTTTGCAGGTTGTCGCCGCGCGGCATCTTCAGTGGGGACGAAGTGCGGGTCTCCACCCCGGTCAGCACCGCGTCCGCCATGTCAAAGCCCTTGATCTTTTTCCCGAAGACCGGCAGGGCCTCGCGGATGGCATCAATCGCGTAGGCGGGCAGGCTGGCTGCCAGGTCTCCCAGGTTGACGCCGGGTTTGTAGGACGGCTGCACGGAGCCCAGGGCAGTGGAGGGCTTTGCCGCAATGAAATCCCCCACCAGTTGGCCGGGTGCCTCGTAGCTGCTGCCGCCCATCGCATAGGCGCGCGACTCCAGCGTGCGTTGCAGCGCGATACCGGTCAATGGATGCGTGGCGGCGGCGCTGCCAGCCGGGTGGGCTTCGGCCAGAGAGGCGGCCTCCCGCGCATAGCGCGCGCCGTCCACCGGGCCAAAAGCCTGTACGAAGCTGGCCTCGTCACGGGGGAAGTCGGCAGGCTCGATGCCGACGACGATGCCGGCATTGGCGTTGCGCTCGTTGCGCGAATACTGGCTCATGCCATTGGT
>CAZMXB010000158.1:9740-11863 GCA_964569855.1 uncultured Rhodoferax sp. | reverse complement strand
ATAAGGAAGGCTGGACCGACCCGCGCGCAGTCTTCGGGACCGCCGGCCTCTGAGAAGTTCTTGATTTATCTGCGAAATTACTGGCTCCCGAATTAATTTTCGGGGGCCTTCTTTTTGCGCTTGACCCTTTAAGGGTGTTTCGCATATGACTACGTTCATGGCAAGGAGCGATCAACCCCACAAACTCACCTTCGACAACTTCGTCGCCAAGTGCACGGACTTTTTGAACCCCATCAACGCGAAGCATAAGGACCTTGATTACAGCCGCCCGGAAACGCGGGCGGCTTGGAACGGCAGCAAGAGCAAGGTGCCGATCTGGTGCAACGTCCACAAGGCGTTCTTCACCCAAATGGCGGCTAACCATATGGCTCTCGGGCAAGGCTGCCCGGAATGTGGCAAAACCGTCTTCAAGGAGAAGAGGCGCACGCAGGACCCCATCGCCGGTTTTCGCAAGGTGCACGGCGATTTCTACGACTATTCAGCTGTTCGGTACGTGAACACCCACACCCCTGTGGAAATCGGCTGCCTAGCGCATGGCCCCTTCATGCAGAAGCCTCTGTTGCATTTGCAGGGGCACGGCTGCCCTAGTTGCTGGCAGAACAAACGGGTCGCGATGGGTGCCGCACGCACTGCTGACTATACAACATCGTATGCCGAACGGGCAGCGCGCATTCACCAAGGTAAGTACGCCATCGCCAAGCTGCCAAAGCACTCCCATGACACGGCGGTTCTCGTATGCCAGAAGCATGGGGAGTTTGAGCAAAAAGCGTATGTCCACCTGCAGGGCCACGGGTGCCCCATCTGCGGGGCCAACGTGTCGAACGCGCAGAGGGAAGTGACTGAACTCGTCGAGAGCTTCGGGGTGCGGGTGGAGCGTGAAAACCGCACGGTACTTGGCGGTCTCCACATCGACACGTGGGTGCCAGAGCGCAACCTCGGCATCGAGTATCACGGCTCTTTCTGGCATCTGGAGGAAGCAGTCGGGAACAAGCACCGGGAAAAGTGGGAGCGCGCGGAGCGGGCCGGCGTTCGGCTGATTCAGCTTTTCGATTGGGAGTGGCTGGGAAGGCGCTCGGCTGTTGAGGAACGCCTTAAGGCGATGTTCGGTGCCACGAAGGCACTAGGCGCCCGTAACTGCACCCGGCGAGAGGTCTCTCGGTCGGAGGCAAACGCCTTCTTCGACGAGGTGCATACCCAAGGACGCGGGAAGAACCCGGACGTTGCCTACGGGTTGTTTTCCGGCGACACGATGGTTGCGTGCATGTCGTTTGGGTTGGCTCGGTACAAGGCCGAAGGCCAAGAATTGATGCGGTACGCTACCCGAGGGCGCGTCCACGGAGCTTTCACCAGCTTGCTAGGTGAGTTTGTCGATCAGCGTGGCCCGGATGAGATACACTCCTACTGCGACCTGCGTTGGGGTAACGGCTCGGTGTACCGACAGGCGGGCTTCGACCTACTCAAGATAACGCCGCCGGACTACTGGTACTACCACAGCGAGAGCCGTCCCCGGATCACGCGGTACGAGGTCCAGAACAAGAGGGACAAGACCATGACCGAAAACGAGTGGGTCGCGGCGCAAGGATACCGGAAAGTGCTCGGCGTCGGCCAACAGCACTGGATTTGGCGCAAACCCACCTAGCCAAGACCCTACAGGGCGTTGTCCCAACGGCAGCGCCAGAATTACCCTCTAGCCAACACCTACACCCTATGCTAAGCCCGCGAGCGTACCAGCCGACACAGGCCGGACGCTCGCAGATAGTCAGAACTGCTCGGACGCCCTCAAACAAGAGGACGACCATTCATGCCACTTCCGAACAATGTCGTGACGCGGTTCCCCGGTGGGGTGAACGCTTCGCCCAACTCGTCGCTATTCGCGAATCTGCCGATCCCGACGGGCCTTTCACTCCATACCTATATGAATGACTTCGATCAGTTCATCGCGGCCGATTGGGTCATCACCGAAACGCAAGCTGCCGCGACGCAAGCGCTCACGGCCGGCGATGGCGGGTGGCTTGCGCTGGTGAACAGCGCGGCCAACAACGACCTCAACGCGATCCAGAAAACGCCGGCGGCCTTTAGTTTCACGGCTGGCAAGCAGGCGTGGTTCTCGACCCGGCTACAGG
>CAZMXB010000158.1:5796-9730 GCA_964569855.1 uncultured Rhodoferax sp. | reverse complement strand
CGACGATGCCTCGCTCGCGGCCTTCGTGGTCGGCTTGCAGGTTGTCGACACGACTCCGCTCGACGTCACCGACGGCATCTACTTCCTCAAGGCCTCGGGCACGACGGCGGTGCAGTTCATCTGCCGCAAGGACGCCACCACCGGCTCGACCTCGATCGCGAACATCGGCACCATCGCGAGTGATACGTTCGTGCTCCTAGCGTGGTACTACGACGGGCAGAGCACGGTCTACTGCTCGTTCAATGGCACTCCCGTCGGGTCGCTGTCGGCCACTTCGGCGTACCTGCCCGACGCGATCACGACTGTCAGTCTGGCCGTCCAGAATGGCTCCGCTGCCGCGCGCACGCTGACCTGCGATCGTATCGACGTCTGGATGGAACGCTAACGGCTCAGGAGTGGCAACATGAAGCCTACGGTAGTCACCCTGAGCAACAACACGTCGGGATCGACGGTCTACTCCAACCCGGTAGTCGTCGATCCCTACGCCCGTCTGGGCATCGGCTTGCAGGTCGCGGTCTCTGGCACCGCGACCTGGACCGTGCAGCAGACGCTCGACAACGTGTTCGACGGCACCATCACCCCGACGTGGTTCGATCACCCCGACACCAACATGGTCTCGCAGACGGTCGGCAGGCAGGGTAACTACGCCTATCCACCGCTGGCCATCCGTCTCGCGCTGGCCACGGCCAGCACAGGCTCGGCACGCCTGACGATCATCCAGTCGGGCATCACGGCCTGACATGACCTCCGGGCTCTATGGCGGGAACGCAGGCCTCTACGGGGGCAACCCCGGTCTATACGGAGGCAACGCCGGCCTGTGGAGCGGGGCCAGCGGGCTCGCCAAAGGGGTCGGCGGCAGTGGGCCGTCATACGACCCCGCACTTCTCGCGCCTGCCATCAGCATGGCAGGGCCGCAACTGACTTACCCGCCGCAACTCAATGCCGTGTTCGACATATCGACCCTGACCACGGACAATGTGCGACTGGTTGTGGCAAGCGACGCCGCGTTCACCTCTGTTGTCCTCGACCAGTCTATCGTCGTCGGGGCCGGATCGCAGGCTTTTCCGGGGCTGTCATCCATCCTGTCCGGCAAGCAGTATTATCGCGAGCGCATCGAACGCGCCTCGCTCTACTACGGCCCGTGGTCCAATATCGTTACCCACGGGGACGCCACAGCGCCTGTGCTTTCCAGCCCGACCGCCGTGGCTGCCAGCGCTTCGACGGCCAATCTGGGCGTCACGTCGGACACGGGCGAGGGTGTCCTGTACTACAGCGTGCTTCTCTCGACGCTGGCAGCTCCGACCCCAACGGCTTTTCTCGCGGGGGCGACCGGCGGCGTCGCTACCGGGTCCACGTATACCCCGAGTGCGGGCGTCAATAGCTTCAACGGCGTCAGCACGCCCGGCCAGACCACCACGATAAGCGCATTCAGTTCCGGCAGCGTGACAGACACAGCCTGTACGCTTTCCATCAACGTCAATGCTGCGGACGGCACGCTCTACTGGTACGTCGGAACCAGCGCTACGCCCCCCAGCGTCTCCGCGCTCAAAGCCGGGACCGGGGCGGCGGCTTATGGCAGCCAAGCCGTATCCGTGTCTGGGGCGCAGGTTGTCCCGGTGTCGGGCCTTTCCGGTTCGACGACGTACTACGCCTATGCGGTGTACGAGCGGCTGACCTCGTACAAGGGGCACTACTTCCAGCAGGATTACGCTCCCAACAACAGCAACGTGGCCTCGTCTGGCGCGTTCAACGTCACCTCGGGCACCGGCACCGTGTCCGGCGGCAGCTTCACCACGGCAGCGGCGGCCGGCCCTGTGGTGTGGAACCCGAGCGACAAAGCTGCGGGCATCACCCTGTCCAATGGCAATCTCACCGCCGCTCAAGGTACTGGAGGGGCGTGGTCCGGGGGTCGCAGCCTTCTCAGCCGTGATGGCGTGATCAAGCGCTTTGCTGCCTGGCGCCTGGATTCGCTTACCGGCGGACAGGGCGCGGGCATGGCGATAACCAATAGTTCGTGGCCTGTCACCTCGTTCCCCGGAGGTTCCTTCGGGTCCATCGGCTACTATCAGTCCGGCGACATCTACCCCAACGGCTCCTCACTGATCGCGACCGGGGTGCCCTTCGCCCAAGGCGACATCATCGGTCTGTGCTTCCACGACGACACCCTCGGCGCCCGCGCCGTCTGGTTCACGAAAAACGGGGTTCCGGTCTACGGCGATCCCGTTGCCGGGACGGGCGGCATCGGCGTGCCGTGGACCCCGGCGTATGCGTTCTACACCATGTTCGGGGTCGGCGTGACCGTGACGTCGGTTCTCGGCTCGCCGCCGAGCGGCTACGTGCAGTGGGAGTATTGACCGGTGGCGTATAACCCCAGCACCAGTACCGTGGTCGGCTCCTACGTAGGTATCGACTCGATTATCGGCGAAGGCGGGTGGAACACGCGACTGGCGCCGAGCGCCAACGACGGGACCATGGCTACGGGTGCGGATGTGGCCTGCGGGTGGACCAGAGGGCCGAGCGCTAGCTCGTGGACGCGGTTCCTGCGGCCCAACGACAACTACGACATGACCAACGACGACTGGATGGCCAGCGCGGGCGGCGGCACCTACGACATAGACATCTGCTATTCGGACCCGACCGTCAGCTACATGATGGGATGCACCTGGCTTTTCAAATCGGTCAACGGCGTCGTCACAAGGACCAATTACCCCCAGGACACCTCCTACGACAGCAACGATTTCTCGACGAAAATGATCGGCAAATCGCTGGCGATCGACCCGGCGAACGCCAATGTGGTGTGGGTTGGCATCAACGATATTCGATACACCGTGGATGGTGGTACGAACTGGACGACGGTCTCCACCGGAACCCTCCCGGCGCCTATCACGCTGTACTGGACCAACTTCAACACCCGCACCGGGTCGATGCCGGTGGGAGCGACGATCACCGGGGGCACCTCGGGCGCTACGGCGGTGCTGTTCAACGACGCCTGCGATACGGGCACGTCCGGCGGGTTCCCGAACGGCGTGATCTACGTGAAGTCGATCACCGGCACGTTCGTGCATGGCGAGGACATCAAGATTTCCGGCGTCACCGTCGCCAAGATCGAAATTTACGACGGGGCCTTTCGCTCGCTCGGGCGCCGCAGGTACAACATCGCCTTCGATCGCAGTTCGACGGTGACCGGCGGCAGGACCCAGGGCATCTACATCTACATTCCCGGCTACGGGGTATACCGCTCCACCAATGCCGGGGCGTCGTGGTCCCTGATGGCGGGAACCTCGACCTTCACTCCGGGCTCGATGAAAGTCAGCCCGTTGAACGGCTACGTCCACCTCGCCGGGTGGGCTGGGGGCCTCGATGCGGCAGGCATCGCCAATACCTATCGTCGGTGGAACGGCTCGACGTGGTCGGCACCAGGCGCGACATTCAAGACGACCGCTATCTCCCCGCACAACGCGGGTCACCTCTACGGCATAGACGCGGGCGGCGGGACGTACTTCTCGTCCGACAGCGGAGGCACCTGGACCAGTCAGGCGCTATCCACCGTCACTCCCGTCAACATCGGCTGGATCGCCAACACCGACAACTATTTCAAATCCAATGGCGACATCGAGTTCCAGAAGAATATAAACCGGCTGTGGATGGCCGATGGCATCGGCATGGCCTACGTCGACAACCCCCCTACCAACGGTTCGTCGATCAACTGGCTTGAAGCCGGCGCGGGCGTCGAGAACATGATCTCGGGGATGATGGGCGTCACCCCCAACGGTACGTTGATCGGCGGGGTCCACGACCGCGAAGGCTTCGTCATCGCCCGCTTCTCGAACGGCGCAACGTCACGTCTCTACAAACTGCCGCTGGTCACGTTCTCGAACGCGAACGGACTGCAGGAAATTTCCGGCACGGCATACTCCGAAACAGAACTCTCCGG
>CAZMXB010000158.1:0-5786 GCA_964569855.1 uncultured Rhodoferax sp. | reverse complement strand
CGGCCTCGCCTACCCCGCACGGCCGGCAATCACGAGTTCCTTCGGGCACGGCGGCAGTTTCGATTGGGCGCCAGAAGACCCCAATTTCATCGTCGGGTGCAACTACGTGCCTAACGACAATTCCCAATCCATCGGGGGATACAGCACCGATAACGGCGTGACATGGCACGCAATGCCGGGGTCCATCATCAGTCAGCACGGAGGGATCGGCGCCGGCAACATCATCGCGTTGTCCAAGACGGTATTCGTGCAGCGCTGCCAAGCCAACGGCCCCGTTATCTGGACCAAGGACAGCGGTCTGACATGGACGACACTGAGTTACGGGGGCGGCTCCAACCGGGGCATGCCGCTGTACTACGCCACCGCGCGCTTCCTCGTCCGCGATCCCTACACCGCCAACCGGTTCTATCTGTACCAGCCTGACGACGACGTCAGCAACTCGGACCCGAATATCGTGGCCAGTCGCGGATGCTGGCAGTTCGACTACAACACGGGCACGCAGACCATGAGCGTCACGCGCAAGCGATCGACGTGGATCACGGGACCTGTCGACTACTTCCATGGGCAGCTCGTGCCTTACGGCCCCGGCAAGTGGCTTTTCACGTCCGGTGATGGGGCCAGCGGCGTGCGGTACTCGGCCGATTCCATGGCAACGTGGACGGATGTTGTCGCTACCGATCCCGTGTTCGGAACCGGTACGATGGGCATGCTCCTCGGGCTTGCCTGCGGCCCCGGCATCAGCCCAGCGTCTCCGCCCGCCGTGCTGGTCTACGGCGCGCGATCGCAGACAGCCCCGCATTATGAGTCTTGGGGGGCGTGGCTCTCGGTAGACGGCATGGTCAATTGGAAACGGATCGCGCAGTTCCCGGACAACTATTGGGGAACTCTGTGGAATTGGGCGGCGGACCCCAATGAGTTCGGGCTGTTCTATTTCGGCGGTAGCCAAGGCTGGGGACGGCTCAAGTATACGGACTCGCGGCTCCAGACTTGACGCACCTTGCTAGCCGACCCACGCTTTGCTAGGGTCAGCCCGACGGAAGGTGTGCCGGCCATGGTGCGCTGCTGTGAAAGCAGATAGGGAACATGGCCACCAGCGGAACCATCTCAGCAACGACGTTCACGACGCGGCAGGTTATCGAACATGCCTCGCGGCGCGCGGGGCTAGCTGCTGAACGCCTGACGGCCGAGCACATCTCGACGGCCAACGATTCGCTCTATCTCCTGCTCTCGGACCTTGCCAATCAAGGTGCGCCGCTGTGGTGCATCGAGCGCGTGATCCTGCCGCTCTACGACGGCAACTACAGCGTGCCTACGGGCGTCGGCACGGTCGACGTGCTCAACGCCAACCTGCGCTACCTGCAAGAGGTCACGGGCACCGACGTCGACACATCCACCACGCGCACCATCCAGTTCACGACCGATACCGAGGTGACGACCGTAGGGGTCAAGTGGGCGGCAGCATCCGTGCCGATCGCCCTTGAGCGCTCGGACGACGGGGTGACGTGGTCCACGGTCCAGAGCGAGACGCCCAATGCTTCGGCCGGCGAGTGGACATGGTTCGACATCAGTACCGTCGTCGCCTCCCGCTACTTCCGCGTGCGTGCAACCTCCGGCACGCTGTCGTTCAGCCTCGTCTACACCGGTAACTCGCCGACCGAGATTGCCCTCGGCGTGCTGAACAAGGACGACTACACGCAACTCCCCAACAAGAGCTTCACGTCCAGCCAGCCGCTGCAATACTGGATGGATCGGCAGATGCCGCAGCCGATCATGCGGTTGTGGCCAACACCCAACGACGCTGCCGAAGTCCGTCAGATCGTCGCATGGCGGCATCGCTACATCATGGATGTCGGCAGCATGACGCAGACGCTCGACGTCCCCCAGCGCTGGTTCGAGGCCGTCGTCTCCATGCTCGCGGCCAAATTGGTCGTGGAGTACCCTGACGCGGACCTCAACCGCTCGGCATTGCTCGACCAGAAGGCTGAGCGCGCGCTGTATGTCGCGCAGCAGGAGGAAAGCGACCACTCGCCGGTCAACATCGTCCCTGCGATCGGAGTTTATACGCGGTGAGCCTCTATCTCGACACGCGCGGCTTGACGTCGCTCAGCATCGCAGTGTGCGACCGGTGCCACATGAAGCGCTCGATCACCGAGCTCGTGCCCGACCCGAACAATCCCGGCATTCGCGCCTGCCGCGATCGGGGTTGCGTCGACCAGTTCGACCCGTGGCGGCTGCCCGCGCGCTCCCCGGATCAGATCGCTGTGCGGTACCCCCGGCCCGATGCGCCGATCGGCACGAATCCGGCGGGGTACATCTCCGAGGACGGAGACGAGTTCATTTTGACCGAGGACGGCGAAGGATATTTGGTCCTATGAGCACCGTGCCGTCGAACCTCATCCCGACGCGGACGACGCAACTCCCGCTATACGCAGGCTCCAACACGAACGGGACCATCGTCTACGTACTGTCAGGCGTGACGTACCAGGCGCAACTGTCGACGCTGTTCGCAGCCGTCGGCGGGGGCACCGTCACGTCAGTCAATGTCTCGGGCGGCTCGACGGGCCTGTCGTTCAGCGGCGGCCCCGTGACGCTCAACGGCACGATCACGGCGGGCGGTACGCTGCTGGTGGCCAACGGCGGCACGGGCGCCGCGACGGCGGCCGGCGCACGGGCCAACATCCTGCCAAGCTTCAGCGGTAACGCAGGCAAGGTACTCGCAGTTAACGGCGGCGAGACCGATGTAGCCTATATCGCCGCCGCGACGGGCACCGTGACCTCCCTCGACGCCAGTGGCGGCTCTACGGGGCTGTCGTTCAGCGGCGGCCCCGTGACATCCAGCGGGACGCTGACGCTCGCCGGCACCCTCGCGCTTGCCAGCGGCGGTACGGGCGCTGGCAATGCTGCCGGCGCGCGAGCTGCCATACTGCCGTCCTACGCGGGCAACGGGGGTAAGGTACTCGCGGTCAATGCGGGCACGACCGACGTCGAGTATATCACGGTTTCCGGATCGGGCACGGTCACGTCTGTCGCGGTATCCGGCGGCACCACGGGCCTTTCGGCCAGCGGAGGCCCCATCACAGGCGCCGGTACGATAACCCTCGGCGGTACTCTCGGCGTTGCGAACGGCGGCACCGGGCAGACGTCGTACACCAACGGCCAGTTGCTGATCGGCAATACGACCGGAAACACGTTGGCCAAAGCGACGCTGACGGCTGGAGCGGCCATCAGCATCACCAACGGTGCAGGGTCCATCACCATCGCCACGCCTATCACATCCACAGGCGATCTTATCGTCGGAAACGGGTCCAACAGCGGCACGCGGCTGGCGATCGGGACCAGCGGGCAAGTGCTGACGTCGAATGGCACAACTGCTGCGTGGGCGACGCCCGCTGCGGCTGGTGCGTGGACGTTGCTGGCTACGCTCACGTCGACCGGCGCGGGGCCTTGGGATTTTACATCCATATCGTCGTCCTACTCGGACCTGGCTATCGAGATAAACGCTACGCACGCGGGCACCGCCGGGTCGATGCAACTCGCCGTATCCCCGGATGGGTCGACGTGGTCGACGGTGAAGTCCATCTCGGAATCCATAGCCAGCGCGCCCATGAGGGGTAATGTTTTTCTCCCGCATTACCGGGGAGACCTTATCCAACTCATCGGAGCGGTCAGCCAGGACGCCGGGTCCAGTCCCGCGTACCTGAACGCCCCCGGCTCGGGGTTCCAGTCAGTCGGCAGTTTTCTATGCACGGGCGGTATAACCGGTGTTCGCGTGCAACTCGGAAACGGGACACTATCGGCCACTTCCATAAAACTGTACGCGAGGTAAGCGATGCCGCGTTTCGACATGAGACTTGGCCGCGAGTTGACCCCCTCGGAGGAAGCCGCTGCCCGCGCGTCGGAGGTTCTGCAGGCGCCCGCCAACCCGGTCCCTGAGGCCGTGACGCCGCTCCAGATGCGTCGGGCGCTACGGCAGGCGGGGCTAAAGGCGCAGGTCGACGCCTTTGTCGCGGCGGCCGGGGAAGAAGCGCAGGAGGCGTGGGAATACGCAGTTGAGGTTCGCCGCGACGACGCGCTGGTCGCTGCGGCAGCCGCTTCGGTAAGCATGAGCAGCGGCGCGTTGGACAACCTGTTCCGGCTCGCTGCGACGATGACGGTTTAGGAGGCTTCGGGGTGGCATCCTCAGCACGCATGGTCACTGAATCCACCGAGACGTGTAGTTCGCTCCTCGCGTCTCGTGGCGGCACCAGCGGGGTAACAGCCGCTGGCGCCATGAAGGGGTTGGGAATGCCGATGGACGCTTCGATGCTGGTTGAAGGTGGCAAGGCGGCAGGCATACTGGCCATACTGGTCGCGCTTGGCCGGGGTATAGCCTATCTCCTGAACTGGCAGGGTGCGCGTGACGAACGGCGCGCCGCCAAGATGCGCGAGTGGGAAGAATCGCTCCAACGCCGTGAGCGGGAGTACCGCGAGCGCATCGAGAGCGATCTTGAGGCCCTGCACCGCGACGTCGCGTCCCTTCGAGGCACGGTCGCCCGCGTCTGCAACGCAGGCGCCGGTCTCGCCCTCGAACTGCGCAAGCACGACCCGGATAGCGCCGCGCTCGAACGCTGGCAGCGGGTGTTGCAGGGCGCCTTCCCTACCGACCCGGTACTGCCGAGCGATATGTCCTCGCTGGTTCTTCAGTTGAAGAAGCAGATACCAGCCAAGCGGAGGTCGCGCCGTGACGAAGATTAGCTTCCCCACTCGCCTGCGCGATGTTTTCCGTCGGCGAGTGCGGTTCCGCTCGGCCATCACCGGTCGTTACGTGAGCCGGCTCTACGCCGTGCTCAACAAGTCGACGACAGTCTGCGAGAAGGGATAGGCCGTGAAACTGATCGAAAGTTGGGGCACCGTCCTCTGGCACAGCGCAACGACGTGGGTGACGGCTGCGGTCAATCTGATCGTCGCGCTGGTAGGCCTGCACTGGGCTGTCCTGCTCGGCGTGCTCCCCTTCGTGCCCTCCACGCTGCAACTGCCGCTGGCGCTGCTGATCGCTGCCATCGTGACGGCGCCGACGCTGATCGCGCGCATCTGGAAGCAGCCCAAGTTGCAGGCGAAGATGGAAGCTAAGCGCGGTGCCTAGCCCACTGGAAACCCTGCGCCAGCGCAACGCGGCGGCTGGCAGGCCGGCTACGGTCCTGACGCCTGCGCAGAAGCATGGCGCAATCGGGCTGGCCATTACCGCTGCCGTCGCGGTCGCATCACCCATCGCCGAGCGCTGGGAAGGCTACCGGGGGAAAGCATATTTAGACCCGGCCCATATCTTGACTCAATGCTACGGGGAGACAGAGGACGTCGACCCCTCGCGCGTCTATTCGCAGGACGAGTGCGCAACGAAGTTGCGCGCCCGCATGGCCCGCGACTACGCCCCGGTGTTAGCTAAATGTATGCCGTCCCTCGTCGGCCCTGACTGGCCACGCTACACGCAGGTCTACGGGGCTCTGCTGGACGCCAGCTACAATGCAGGCCCCGAGCGGACTTGCGACAAGTACGCGCCGCTGGTCAACGCCGGCAACATCGCCGCTGCCTGCAACGCACTGCCGACGTGGTTCATCAGCGCGAAGAACCGCAAGACGGGCGTGCGTGCCGTCTATCCTGGTCTCATTAACCGTCGCAAGGACGAGCAGGCTGTTTGCCGGAGGGCGCTGCGGTGAGCGACCTGTTCGCCTCGCTAGCAGGCAAACTGCTTGGAGGGGCCTCGCTGTTCCTGCTACTCGCCCTTGGCGTGCAGACATGGCGATTGACCA
>CAZMXB010000157.1:229-11943 GCA_964569855.1 uncultured Rhodoferax sp. | reverse complement strand
CTCTTGGCGAGGCAGGTGAATTTGTGAAACGCAACGCGTGTTCTCGGTCACCGTCTGTAAGCTGGCGGAATTCTCTCGCTAACTTCGATCTTCTGATGCCCGGGAGCTGCAGCCATCGCTGACTGGAAGGCACGCAAGGCTAGTGATTCACTGTGAATGGGAGATTCCTCAGCGTAAAGCGCCCCGAGCTTCAGCAAACAGTCCACCGATTCCTGAGGCCAATGTTTCATGCGAAGTTCTAAAGAACGCACCATCAAAGGGTAGTCGCGGGTGTTTGAGCCGATCGCATACGCCGCATTCACAATATCGTAGTCAACAATATGGTCTTTAAAGAGTTCCTTGATCTGCATGCCTGCCACCGCATCGTTTCCCAGTCGGAAATTCATCAGTGCATTCAGCGAACGGACTCCCGGTGCAGTCGGCTGAAGCTGGTTTGCGTGTTCGAGGTAGGCCTCGGCTTTGGCGAAATTGCCTAATTCCAAGTGTCCTCGAGCCATGTTAGCAACGATCGCCACAATATAGGGCCGCGATTCAAGGATGGTTTCGTAAACTCCCAGTGCGTTTTCCCATTCGTTCATGCGAGCCCACTCGTCCGCAATGATTGGCGTCAACTTGCGATAGTGGCTGTTAATTGCAATCCCTTGCTGCGTGAGGGCAAGTACCTCAATCTTGGCTTCGTCCCAATAAGGATTCGCAGAGGTCCCTGAACGCGAGATAGCCATTGCCAGTTTGATCGCCCGAATCAGTTTTTTCTCACATTCGGCGGCGCGCTCTGTGGTGTAAAGCGCCAGCAACATGCAAGTCGATGCAATAACGATTGCCGACAACCTTTGAACACGGCTCCACGCAACCGTGCGTACGAAAAGTGCACTTCGTTGGCCCGTTGCCGCGTCAATTGCCCCGAGCAACGACAGACTGAGCGCAAACAACGCGCCGGTACTGGCCAAGCGCCATGGGAAGCCCGCATTGCTCACCACCAGAAGGATCAAAACGCTGGCCAACGCGGTGAGCCGCAGGGGAGATAGGCCGCCGATCACAGTTTTTCGATTCGCAATGGTGGTCCACGCCGCTATGGCCAGATAGCCGAGCAGGCAAGCTATGAAAACCCACCCGACGATGCCGTACTCCGCGAGCAACTGCAATAGCTCGTTATGCGCATAAAAATCAGTCTCCGTTTGCGTGGCGGGAACCTGGTACACCGGTATGAAGACCTCCCACGCGCCCGCACCAACGCCAGTCACCGGATTTGCAAGGATCATTCGGCCCGTCGCGGCCCACATCGTCCTTCGGATGGAGAAAGTGCCGACAGCGTACTCATCGGGTCGAACGACAGATGCAGTTCTTCCAACAGCATGGCCAATTGCGTTCTGACGTCCATATTCTGCAATCAGCTTCGGGTTGTTGCCGTCGATTGAGCCCAAAGACATGATGGACCCAGCCAGAACAATTGCCAACATTGCCATTCCCTTGCCGCCCCAGCGAACGAGGGGCAGTTGCTGCCTGAACAGGAATACAAAAATGGGAGCGACCACGATATAAATCGACAATCCCAGCAACGCCGATCGGGTACCGGTCATCATGAGCACAACGATGTTGTAGCCGATGATGACGGCAAGACCCAGCGCGAGTCGAAAATCCCGCGCCTGAATCATGAGATAGACCGAGTACGGCAAGGCGCACACGGCATATTCGGCAAAAAAATTCCGATTGATAAATGTTGAAGCAGGGTTGGGACCTTGCGGGAAAAGGCTGAAGTTTGACCAAAACTGCAGTGCCGCCCAAACCGAAGCTATGGTTACGCCCCAGTGAATCCCCCAAATCACTCGGTCCCCGAAATCCTCCAGTTTGACGTTAATGCCCAGCCACAGGAGCAGACTGAATAAGCCCCATCGAATGGCTTCAACGCCACCAAGGTATGCGTGGGACCAGACCGTGCTTCCAACTGCATATAAGGCGAGCGCAATGGGAAGCCACATCAGGGTGTGCCATACCCATTGGTGCTCGCGACGGTGCGGCATTGCGAAATAGACCAACGCTGCACCGATGGTCATCAGCGACACAATCGCCGACTTGAGAGTGTCCTGCAGCATCTCTTCACTGGGCATGCCGACTGCGGGCACCAGAATCATCATCAGGCCCAATAGCAATGCCACCCAACGACTTGCGGCCCCGTCATCAGCGACGGCTGGTGTCTGCGCAATATCTTCGACCCCACGTGAAGTGGCGGCCCCGGCAACGCTTATTGATTCTGACATCAAGATTTGAGGCGAATCAAAATGCGTCTTCGCCGCTGTAGCGAGCAGTGAGGCGCACATCCACACCAACTTGCTCAACTGATTCGAAGGTCAGGGGAAAGGCGCCATCCAAACTGGTCAGGGACGGGAGGTTAGCCATGCCACGTCCAGTACCGATCAACTTTGGCGCCAGATAGGCGACAATTTCATCCACCAGCCGGTGACGCAGCAAGGATCCATTCAGTTTTTCGCCGGCTTCGACGTGCAGTTCGTTCATCTCGCGATGTGCAAGATCCCCCAGCATCGCGGCGAGGTCGACCTTGCTCTCCATGCCAGACACGCTCCCGGGACAGTAAACGACTTTGGCTCCGCATGATTCCAGCGCCGCTTTGCGTTCGGCATTTGGCACTGCTGCGTAAATCACGACGGTCCGCTTGACGTCGAATAGCCTGGCGCCAATCGGCGTTTCCAGACGGCTGTCAACGACGACCAAGTGGGGTTGGCGTGGAGAGTCAACCAGCCGAACATCCAGCAATGGGTTGTCTGCCTTGATGGTGCCAATGCCGGTCAACACAGCACAGGCTCGGGCACGCCAGGCATGGCCGTCGGCTCTGGCCTCGGGTGAGGTAATCCATTGGCTGACTCCGTTATCCAATGCAGTGATTCCGTCCAATGATGCAGCCACTTTCATGCGGAGCCAGGGCCTTTTGCGCAGCATGCGGCTGAAGAATCCGATATTGAGTGCGCGCGAGGCTGCCGCCCCCGGCCCCACTTCAACCTCAACGCCTGCTGCCAGCAACCTGGCAAAGCCCTTACCCGCCACCAGCGGATTCGGATCGGCAATGGAGGCCACGACTTTTTTAATCCCCGAAGCGATCAGAGCGTCGCAACAGGGCCCCGTTCGGCCCTGATGAGCGCAGGGTTCCAAAGTGACATAAGCAGTGGCTCCATGCACCGACTGGCCGCGCTGCGCAGCATCGTGCAAAGCCATGATTTCCGCGTGAGGGCCGCCCACCCGCTGGGTGTGACCCTCTCCAAGCCTCTGCCCCGTCGCGCTGGCAATGACGCAGCCCACTGACGGGTTGGGTGGGGTCAGCCAGCGGGCACGCGTAGCCAGTTCAAGTGCGCGTTCGATCAAGGGTATTCCATGAGAGGTTGAGAGTAAAGTCAGTTCAGTTTACCGTTCGGCGGGGCATTTGCACCGAATGTCTGCCAATGCTTGTGGGTAGAGCTTCAAATGGGATAACCTCGAGGCATGAAAAATCGCCTTTACGGCTTTACTTTGATTGAGTTGCTGGTCACCATGGCGATCGCCTCTATTGTCGCGGCGTTGGCCGTCCCGAGCTTCAGAACCTTGCTGGTCAAGCGGTCGGTTCAAGCTGCAGCACAGACGTTTGTCGATGACTTGCGTTTTACGCGAAGCGAGGCTCTGCGCCGTTCAACCAGGGTGTCCATGTGCAGCCTGGCTACGAACAGCACCACCACCTGTTCGGGCGCAGCAGGCAACTGGATCAACGGTTGGCTTGTTTTTGCAGACGTTAACGGGAATGGGGTGGTAGACGCAGAGGATGAGGTTGTTCGTGTGCAGCAACCCCCCGCTAACATTGGCACGATGCAGCAAGCGGTAAACCCGTCAAATACACGGGTTAAGTTTACGTACGAGGCCAACGGCTGGTCAAAAGCGGCGGATGTCAGTCTGGTTTTAACCCCCAGCGGAACAGTGCCGGCAAACAGCACCCGGTTGGTGTGCATCAGCCTGCAGGGTCGCCCAAGCCTGCGCGTTGAAGGAGCGTCAGCATGTTGAAGGGATATTTTCCGAAATCTGGTCGCCGTGGTGTTGCCAGGCGTGTGCGCGGGGTATCGCTGATTGAAGTGTTGGTGGCCATCTTGTTGTCGTCGATCGGATTGCTGGCCTTGGCCGGGGCCAATGTAGCGTCCATTCGCTACTCCAAGATGTCGCAGTACCGTGGCACGGCCACCTCCCTGGTTGCAGATTTGTCAGAGCGCATCAGGGCCAACAAGGCGGGCCTGGCAAGTTATGTAATGGATGATACGAACGGCAAAGACTTTGACCAGCAAAAGACCGACATGGCCACGGTGGTGGCTGCGGCGACCAGTGCGGGTGCCAGAAATGGCACACACGATACGAGCTGTGAAACCTATGCCAATACCTGCACCGCCGCCCAGTTGGCCGCGTACGACCTGGCAACCTGGCGACTTCTGGTTTGGGACCAATTGCCTGAGGGCGCCGCGATTATCAACATAGTGAATGCCTTGGGCGTTGCAGGCTGTGTCGCCAACTGTGTGGGTGCCAACGTCTGGATCGCATGGCGTGATCCTGCCGTTGCCAACGCCGATGAAAACTCGACCGATGCGCGCAATGCCACCAAAGAATGCTCCAGCGACTTCAGCCTGGGGACAGACAAGAGCATTCGGTGTAGTTTTTTCAGGATCAACCTATGAAGGCGGCACCTCAGTTGCACAGAGCCAGGGGCTTGACCCTGATCGAGGTCATGGTGTCCATGGCTATCGGTTTGGTGGTGGTCGGGGCTGTGATCATCAGTTTCGTCGGCTCTGGCAGAGCCGGCCGATACCAGACGGCCTTGAGCCAAATGAACCAGGATGCACAAATTGGCCTGAGCATGCTGTCGCGCGAGATTCAGCTGGCAGGGTATTCGGCTCCGGCGGGCTTGGTCAATACCGGCACCCCTGCCACACCCAATATGGTCGTCAGTTACAACTTGGCAGCGCTGACGGCCACTGCGGTTTTTGGTTGCGATGGCACCCGTGGCACCAGCACCTTTGCCGACCCGACGGCAACCAATCTGACGTGCGGCGCTACGTCGACACCCACCACATCGGGGTTTGGTGTGGTTTATGAAGCCGATTTGATGAATACGGTGAAGATCGGTGCGGGGCCGTTCAAGCCGTCCGATTGTTTGGGCAATGGGCTGGACCCCATTGGAACCGCAACATTTGCCGTGGCCAGAAACCGCTACTACGTCGCCCCTGGCCCGTCCGGGCGGCCCGAGCTGTATTGCGCGTCCAATTTCAACGCCGGTTCAAGGCAGCCTTTGCTGGAAAACGTCGAGGACATGCAAGTCTGGTACGGCATACAGGGTGCCACGGCGCGCCAGGTGGCTCGGTACGCGAAGGCCGGCAAGGACAACACAACGCTGTCAACCGTCAATGCCGCCAACGTGGCAACGCCTGGAGAGTGGAATAAAGTAATCAGCGTGCGCATTTGCCTGTTGATGCGCAGTTCAGAACCCGTGTTCACCGAAACCGCGGTGGCCGCTGGCAATGAGGACACCTTGACCTACCTCGACTGCGATTCGGTCACCAAAACCTCGACCGACCGTTATCTGCGCCGGGCTTACTTCACCACCGCAACTTTGCGGTCCAAGATGGCGTATTGATGGAAGCCCAGACCATGCACCCGCAATCTTTGCCAAACCCCGCTGGTCAGCAACGGCCCGACCAAGGAATGTCACTCATCGTGGTCTTGATCATGCTGATTGTTATTGGTATCACGGCAGCCAGCGCGATGCGCAGCGCAACCTCGGAGCAACGTGTCACCAACAACGTGCGCCTGGAAAGCACGGCGCAGCAGTACGCGGAAGCGGCGCTGCGTTATTGCGAAACAGAACTGCAGCGGGCCTCTGCAGCGCGTACCGCCACGCTGAGAACAAATGTTGTTCCCACCACCACGTTTGCGCTTTCGGGTTGGGAGCATTCATTGACGTGGACTGCCAACAATGGCCGGGCATCGGCGACCCGAACCACGGTGCCTGATGCGCAGCTTGGCAATGCCAACACCGAATTGCCGCCAACCCGACCACAATGTGTGGTCGAAAGGCAGGCCAGGCCATCGGGAACCGGAACCTACGAAATCACTGTGGTGACAGCCCGTGGTTTCAGTCCGGACTATGCAGCCGACGGCAATGGCAAAACCATCCGGGGCTCGGTTGTATGGCTGCAGTCCATACTCAATTTGCTCCCTTGAAGTCACTGGAGGTCTAATTATGACTACGTGTGTTCCATCCAACCGATCAGCCAGTCTGGCGCGATTTCTGTTGCCGATGCTGGTGGCTGCTGGTGCGGTTTCACTGGCCCAGGTTCCGGCGCAGAGTCCTCTGCTGACCAAATCCGGAACCGGTGTGCCGCCCAACATCATGCTGACCATGGACGATTCAGGCTCCATGGCCTTTCAGCACATGCCGGAATCCGTGTTTGCGTCGGACACTTTTTCCACGGCCAACCCGGTCAATAGCCGAACGGTGATTTGGGACCCCAATGACAACTACAACGTCGGAACCAATTTTTCCGGCACCATCCCAGGCAATTTGGCCACCACCAATTGGGTGGCCAAAGCCATGCGCTCGCCCGACACCAACACTGTTTTTTACAACCCGGAGATTCGTTACCAGCCATGGTTCAATGACGATGGTGTGACGCGACGTCCCAATTCTCCAGCCAACACCGCCTATGAAAGCCCGCCCTTGCTGGCGAGAACGGCCAGTTCCACTACTTCGTTGGCCCCTGCTACGGGCAGCAAAGTTCTGACTTTGGCGCAAACGGGCAAGGGCTTCACCGTAGGTCAAAACGTAATTATTTCTTCGACCGCCGCCCCAACAACGCAGTGGATGGTCGGCAGCATTACCGCGTTTAATGCCGGTACCGGTTCGATGACGGTCAATGTGACTAGCAAGGCGGGGGGGCCTGCGGCACTGTCGTCGTGGACCGTGGTGCAGGCCACGTACGTTAACTTGACACAATATGTCGCCCCCAGTGGCAGCAGCAACTGGTGTTATGCCAAGACGAGCACGGCCTCTGCCACCGGCGGTGGATGCGAGAGTTTGACCAATAGTTCCGTTACGCACGACCCGGGTGTGTATTTCAGATTGCAGCGCACCTTTACGAACGGCCCCTTCAAGGCGGTCAATGCGGCTGGCAATTACACGGGTTATTCCATCAACAGCGCCGGGCCGTTTACAAAGTTCCCCGCTCGCGCGGATTGTGCAGGGGCCAGTTGTACGCAGGCAGAAGAACGGCAAAACTATGCCAACTGGTTTACGTATTACCGTAACCGCAATCTGCTGGCGCGCGGCTCCATCATGGAAGCTTTTGCACCGGAAGCCAATACGTTCAGGATGGGTTTTGGTCGTATCAACAAAGGATCTTCAAGCGTTGATGGCGTTAACACCACTGTGATTGAAAACAGTTCGACTTACGGCGGCGGCGGTGTTCGCGCCTTCACTGCGCCGCGCAAGGTCAATTTGTTCAAGTGGCTGGAAGACCTGCCCGCCAGTGGCGGAACGCCATTGGTAACCGCCATGAAGGCCATTGGTGACTACTACTCCCGCACCGACAACCGGGGGCCTTATACCGACGACCCGTCCACCACCAACACAGTGGCGGACAACAAAACGTGTCGGCGTTCCTTTCACATCATGATGACGGACGGGTATTGGAACGGAGCGGCCGTGTCTGTGGGCAATGTCGACAACACCGATGGTCCGACCATTGTCGGACTCGGCTCAAGCTACAAGTATCTGAAGTCACGCCCTTTCCTCGACAGCAATAGCAACAGTCTGGCAGATGTGGCCATGTACTACTGGAACCACGATTTGCAGCCCAGCATCGACAACGCCGTGACACCGGTGGGTGACAACAACTCGTTCTGGCAGAACATGACCAATTTCACCGTGGGGCTTGGTGTGCGCGGTACGTTGAATCCCGCCACCGACCTTTCTGCATTGACAGGAGGCACGCTTAATTGGCCCGCTGTGGCGGCCGATTCGGGTCCCCCGAATGTGGATGACCTGTGGCATGCGGCGGTGAACAGCCGGGGAAAGTTTTTCAGCGCGAAAGATCCGAGTGAATTGGCCAGCGGCATCAAGACTGCACTGGCTGCCGTGAATGGTGGTACGGGTTCGAATTCTGGTGTGGCCACAGCGTCTACAGTGCTGTCCAATACCAACCGCAAATACGTTCCAACTTTTCTGCCAACGATCTGGAGCGGTGATATCTCCGCAATCACACTGGACGCCTCGGGTCAGTCCGGAGCAACGATGTGGAAAGCGGCAGACAGAATGCCGGCCTGGAATGCGCGCAATATCGTGACCTGGGACACTGGCTTGTCTACACCCGCTGGTGCTGTTTTTGGTGCAAGCATGAGTGCGGGTAACAAAACGGCCCTGGGTGCGTTCACAGCGCCCGCGACCACCAACAACTTTATAGACTTTTTGCGCGGAGACCATAGCCAGGAAGGCATAGGCTATCCGTACCGGTCACGTGACAATATCAACGGTTCGCCCTTCATTTTGGGTGACTTTGTCAACGCGAATCCAGTGTTGGTGCAAAACTCGTTTAACGGCATGTACAACAACCCGGCCTGGGGCGGGGCCAATGGGTACGCAACGTTCTTGAACACCAAGGCGGGTCGCACGGCCGTGTTGTTCGCAGGTAGCAATGACGGTATGTTGCATGGATTCAAAGATTCCAGAGCAGCGACGCCGTTATCGGCTTTAACCGACGGACAGGAGGTATTTGCCTACGTACCCCGTGCGGTGTATGGCAACCTGAGCAAACTGGCAGACAAAAACTACGGAAGCCTGGGCTTGCCACACCAGTACTTCGTTGATGGCCCATTGGGTGAGTCCGATGCTTTCGTCAAGGCCCCTGGTGCCAGCACCGCGTCCTGGCGAAATTACCTGACGGGTTCCCTGGGGGCTGGCGGGCGGGCTGTTTTTGCCTTGGATGTGACGGATTTGGCCAATCTGGGCCCAAGCTCGGTACGCTGGGAAATTTCGGACGCCAACGATGCAGATTTGGGTTATGTCTTGAGCGCCATCAAGGTTGGCGTCCTGCCTAACGGCAAATGGGTAGCAATTTTTGGCAACGGTTTCTCAAGCAGCAACGGTTACGCAACTCTTTTTGTTGTGGACCTGGAAACGGCCGCCATCCAGAAGCTCAACGTTGATACCGGTGGCAGCAACGGATTGGGTGGTGTCACCTTGGTGCATGACAGCGCGGGCTACATTTCCACAGTTTACGCGGGCGACCTGAAGGGCAAGATGTGGAAGCTTGCTTACGATGCGTCCGCCGCCAGCAAATTTATTGTTTCGGGAGGCGCGGCGTTGTTCGCGGCGACTGATGGTTCCGGCACGGCGCAACCCATCACCTCAAGCCCCTCCATTTTTGCCCACTCGCTAGGCGGGCAAGTGGTGGTTTTCGGAACGGGGAAGTTGTTTACCTCAGCGGATGCCGATGATGTGTCTACCCAGTCCATTTATGGTGTGTGGGACAAGGCGGGCGACACGATAACGCGCCCAATGTCGCGCTCCAATCTGGTGGTGAGGACCCTGTCGACCGTAGCCGGTACGGGGGCTGCAACTGGAAGCACGTTCTATTCCTTCACCAGTTCAGCTGTCAACCCAGCGACCAATCGGGGTTGGTATACCGACGAAACATCCGTCATTACGGGTGGCCGCGTCATTTATCCAACGCAGGTTGACAGCTTCCGCACGGCCTTGGTCAGCACGGTGGCTCCGGTGCAAGGTACGCCGGCGGTGTGCGCAACCGGTAGCGGTTCGGGTGTGAATCTGGTATTTCCGGTAGAGCCAGATTACATTTCCGGTGCGTCCGGCGCGATTCCGGCTGGCATTGGTTCCGGCACTGCGGGCCGCCAATTCGACACGAATGGGGATGGCGTGGTCAACAGTTCGGATGTCGTGGTTGCAGGCTACAAGACGGCCGCTGATGGTATCGATGCCATTGTGCGCAGCCAGACAACGAATGGTGTGGATGCGGTGGGTGGTGCCGGCGGTGGTGGTAGCCAAGGGGATTGTGGCGAAGGCAGTCTTTGCGCCGATGACACGACGGTGTGTATCGAAGTTCCCGCTTGCGAGGGAATGTGTCTGGATGTGTATGCGAGTGCAAACAGCAATACATTGAAATGTCGTCTAAGGGGTTGCGTGCCGGTTCCGGGCACAACCTGCTGTGTCAACAAGGTGCCGGTTGCATGGGCTGGCTCAATTTGTGAAGGTGGCATCGTTCCGCCCCGGACTTATGACCGCATTTGGCGGCGTATCATTAATCCCCCGATCTAATGGACCATGCGTCCATACACCTTCGAAAGAATGAAAGCATGAGACACGGATTGCAACACTATCCAATAGCAGGGCCAAAGTGCCATCGGGGCTTCACCTTGATTGAATTGATGATAACGGTCGCCATCATTGGGATTCTTGCGGCCATAGCCCTGCCAAGTTATCAGAACTCTGTGCAGCGGGGCAATCGTGCGGCTGGCAAAGCGGGCTTACTGGAAGCACAACAGTTCATGGAGCGTTTTTATGTGGCCAATGATTCGTAGGCCGTGACCAAGGCCGGCGCAGCGGCCACCCTTCCAGCCCGATTGGCAACCGTTCCCGCAGATTCTCCCAAGTACAACATTTCGGTAACGGTCGATGCGACGGCACCAAATACATTCACGTTAACGGCCACCCCTATCCAGACCGATGAAAAGTGCGGGGACCTGACACTGACGCATACCGGTGAGCGCGGCGTCAGCGGCACCGATACTGTGGCCAATTGCTGGAAATAGTGCTTCAGGGGATGGGGGGAACACCGGGTCTAGCGCCGCACCTCATCCACCAGCGTCTTGAATTCATCAATATCTTCAAAACTGCGGTACACGCTGGCAAACCGCACGTAGGCAACTTTGTCGAGCTTCTTTAGCTCGCGCATCACGAGTTCCCCAATGCGAGAGGACTGGACCTCGCGCAGCCCCAGGTTCAGCAACTTTTCTTCAATCCGCTCGATGGCGCTGTCAATCTGGTCGGTGCTGACCGGTCGTTTGCGCAACGCGAGATTGAAGGAAGCCAAGAGTTTCGCGCGCTCATATTCAATGCGCCTGCCATCTTTTTTGACGATGGCGGGGTAATTGACATCCGGGCGCTCGTAGGTGGTAAAACGCTTTTCGCAGGAGCCACACTGGCGTCGGCGGCGGATGAAATCGCCGTCCTCGGAGATCCGGGTCTCGACGACCTGGGTTTCCGAGTGGCTGCAGAATGGGCACTTCATAGGGCTTCCACCGCCAACGTATTTAAGCGAAATTGGCCGCTAGCCCTCGTAAAACAAGCGCAGCCAGCTATCAAAATTATAGTAACTGCGTTTTGCATCGTGCTTAGCCGTAAACCGGGAAGCGCGAGGTCAGGGCATGCACCTTGGCCCGCACGGCGTCAATATTGGTCGCGTCCCGCGGGTTGTCCAGCACGTCGGCAATCAGGTGGGCAGTCGCGCGGGCTTCAACGTCCTTGAAACCGCGGGTGGTCATGGCGGGGGTGCCGATGCGCACGCCGCTCGTGACCATGGGCTTTTCGGGGTCGTTGGGGATGGCGTTCTTGTTGATGGTCATGTGGGCGCTGCCCAACACGGCTTCGGCTTCTTTACCGGTAATGCCCTTGGCGCGCAGGT
>CAZMXB010000157.1:0-219 GCA_964569855.1 uncultured Rhodoferax sp. | reverse complement strand
AACCAGCATGACATGGCTTTCGGTGCGGCCGCTGACGATGCGCAGGCCGCGCTCGGTCAATGTTTCGGCCACGATCCGAGCGTTGGTCAGCACCTGTTGCTGGTAAATTTTGAAGCCGGGCTCCAACGCTTCCTTGAACGCCACCGCCTTGGCCGCGATCACGTGCATCAGCGGGCCGCCTTGCAGGCCAGGAAAAATGGCGCTGTTGATGGCCTTCTC
>CAZMXB010000156.1:0-11945 GCA_964569855.1 uncultured Rhodoferax sp. | reverse complement strand
AGTTCCGCTGGTTGATGGAGGAACTGCGGGTCAGATTCTTTGCACAAGAGTTGCGCACGCCGCAGCAGGTGAGTGTGAAGCGTCTGGACAAGGCCTGGGCCCAGCTGTCAGCGTAGGCATGGCGACCTTACAATCGGCCCCCGGTTACTTGCCCGCTGCTTTCCCCCGAAACCTCTGTGTCTCAGACCTCCATTCCGCGCAAAAAAAAGGCCCCGAGCACGGCTCGCAAGGTCACGCCTGCGCGCCCTAAGGCCACGGAGCCAGCGAGCGCGGTTGCGAAGGCTCGAGTGCGGAAACCTCCGGCCAGAAAAGAGCCAGCCGAGGACGACAAACTGCTGATCAGCCTTTCCGCCGTGCGATCCGGCGGCAGCAAGTTGATGCGTGGTGTCAAAGACCTTGCCAAACAAACGGTGCAGTTGCCCGGGTCGACCGTCAAGGTCGCGGCCGCCTTTCTCCCCATGACGCGTTTGCTCGGTGGCGCGACCCATATCACAGGCCCTCAGTTCAGCAGAGAACTCGACCGGATTTTTGAAGCCTTATACGAGCACCCGCTGACCGAGCAGACGCGGCGTTTCACCACCTACCTGCGTTCGCGCAATGTATTGCCTAACGAGAGTTCTACCGAGAGCCTGATTCGTTATGTGGTCAACGAGTCAGTGGCACGTTCGCCGCTGCCGGTCCCGCAACAGATCGTCGACGAGTTCTGGACCTTTTTCCACGAGCTGCTGTCCGACCCCGAGCTGCGGGGCCTGGCCGATCTCGGCCTGGACATCACCCGCCTGGTGCTCAAGACCTACGAGCCGCTGCTGGTGGAAGTCATCAACGAGCTCAAGGACATTTATTACTCCAATCAGGACCGGCTGGACCTGCTGTTGCGCCGTGTGCAGGTGGTTCGCGGCGACCTGAAGATCATTCGCCGACAGATCAAGGCACTGCGCTATATCCGCCCGTTCTTTCAGGCCGACCCCAAGGATTTTCGTGGTCAGGCCGAGATCGTCGCCAAGATGGTGCGCGAGTTTGGGCCGTTTTTCATCAAGATGGCGCAGGTGGCCGCCGCCACCTCCAACTTCTTGCCGGATGAAATTGCCCGGGAATTGTCGGTCTTCCAGGAAGATGTGCCACCGATGTCGGCTGAGGAAGCACGTAGCGCGCTGATGGACAGTTTTGGCCGGCCACCCGAGGAAATCTACTTCGGGTTCGATGCGGAGCGACCGATCAAGTCGGGTTCCATCGGTTCGGTCTACCTGGCCAAAAAGCCCGTGGTGATCGATGGTGTGGAGCACCTGATTCCGGTCATCGTCAAGATTGGACGCCACAACCTGGACCGCGAGTTTTTGATGGGCAAGACCTCCATCGGGCTGATGCTGGTTTCCAGCCAGTACTGGGCGCCCCACGGCAAGCTCACGCCCTTTCTGAAGGCCATGACCGATCAGATTGACGGGTTTGTGGAAGGTTTTCGCAATGAGCTGCAGTTCGAGCGCGAAGCCCAGGTGCAGAGTAATTTCTCGCGCCGGGCACAAAACAGCCTGATCTGGCGCGTGCCCGAGGTCTACCGTGCCACCGAGCGTGTGATCGAGATGGAATACGTTGAAGGCGCCGTCAACATCTCCCGCGCCGCGCAACACTTCAAGCCGCGTGACCGGGTGGCCTACCAGCGCGACCTGGCCAAAAAGTTTCTGTTCACCATCCTGACCCAGATTTTCATCTACCAGGAGGTGCACGGCGACCTGCACCCTGGCAACGTGATGGTGGACAAGGCCGGGCGCCTGCATTTGATTGACTGGGGCAACACCATTCAACTGGCCGGCAAGATCCTGCCCGTGCTCAACTACCTGAAGGGCGCGCTGGTGGCCAGCCCCGACTTGATGACCGACGCGCTGATCGCGATCTGCACCGACCCCGCGGCGGCCATCGCCCGACGTGACGAAATCCGTGCCGCCTTGGTGCGTACGCTGGACAAGAAGAGCATCAAGCCGCTGTCATACGACTTCGCCTGGATGCTGTATCGGGAAGGCCCCGAAGGCTGGCTGACCCGTGCCAATACCTTGCTGCATTTGATGTCGAACACCCAGCAGCTGGGTCTGGTGGTACGCGGTGAATACCTGCACCTGTCGCGCTCTTTTGTGGCCATGATCGCCACGCTGGGCAGCCTTTATGAAGGGGTGCCGCGCCGCCGTGTGGTGGCGGACATAGTGGTCGCCGTCAATACGTTTCCTGCTAGGCTGCTGCAGGACTTTCTACGCAGCAACCGGTCCGATATCCGGCAGGCCGTCACGACGCTGGCCCGGCGCGTCGTTTTTGCGCCGCCCAGAGCTGCCAAAGCAAGCCCCACTGTGTCCAACCAGGACAAAAGCTCCTGACCAGGTCCAAATGGGGCGCTGTGGCGCCACAGAAACACAGGTAAGTCCGCATGGCCTATTTTTTGCGTGTCGCCATAAAATTTCCGGTTTGTCGTCGAACCTACCTTATCGAAAGCTGAATATGACCGTATTGCGCAGAGCACTGAACTTTGGACTATATGGAGCGGCGGCTGTCGTCGCATTGACCCCCGTTTCGTTCGCGGTTGCCCAGACGACCGGTGCCATCGCCAAAGACGCGGCTTCCGCGCTGCAAGGTGTCACCATTGTGGGCTCGCGCAGGGTCAATGGATCGGCGACCGACACACCGGTGCCGATTGACTTCATCCCGCTGACCAAGACCTCTGAGCAGGGCGGCCAGTTTGATTTGTCACAATCCCTGCAGTACCTGTCGCCCTCTTTCAACTCAACCCGCCAGACGGGTGCCGACGGGGCTGACCTGATCGATTCGGCCTCGTTGCGCGGCCTGGGCTCGGACCAGACGCTGGTGCTGGTGAATGGCAAACGCCGCCACACCACGGCCCTGGTCAACCTGTTTGGAGCCCGCAACCGTGGCAACACCGGAACCGACCTGAACGCCATTCCGGTGCTGGCCATCGACAACGTGCAGATCCTGCGGGACGGTGCCGCCGCGCAATATGGCTCGGATGCGATCGCCGGCGTCATGAACATCAGCCTGAAAAAGAGCAAGGGATGCGAAGCCGTGCTGGGTTACAGCCAGTACTCGGTGGGCGACGGCAAGAATTACCTGCCCTCGGCCTACTGCGGATTCGGCATTGGTGACAACGGCGTACTGGGCATCACCGCCGAGTACTCCGACCGGGGGCGCTCCAACCGCGCCGAGGCCGACAACCCCCGCATCATTGGCGACACCCAGTCCAAGAATGGCACGCTGTACCTGAATGGCGAATTGCCCACCAGCAGTACTGGCAAGTTGTATTTCACGCTGGGCGTACAGAACCGGGATGCATCCTCCGCAGCGTTTGCACGGGGTGGGGTGGGTTCAGACGACATTCCCTCGCGCAATTCCGCCGCCATGTACCCCGATGGGTTCGTGCCCTTCATCAATGGCGACATCAGTGACCGCTACGCCATTCTGGGACACCGTTGGCAAATCGGCGACTGGAACGCCGACCTGTCGCAAACCTACGGCTTCAACGACATGAAGTACCGCATTGCCAACACCATCAACGCCTCCATTGCCAACCAGGACCTGCTGCGCGGCGGCGCTGGAAAAAGCGCCACGGTGTTTGGTGCCGGTGGGTTCTCGTTTTCACAGGCCACCACCAACCTGGATGTCAGCCGCTTCTTTGACGGTTTCTTCCTGGGAGCCAACGTTGCGTTTGGTGCTGAATTTCGCCGCGAAAATTATCAGATTTTTGCCGGTGAGCCCGGCTCCTATATCGACGCGGACGGCGTTGGTTTTGGTGGCAACGCCGGCAGCCAGGGCTTTCCCGGCTTCCAGCCGGCCGACGCCACCAACCGCAACCGCGACAGCACGGCGGTTTATGCCGATATCGAGACCGACCTGACCGAACGATTCAAGCTGCAAACGGCAGTGCGTGCCGAAAATTACAGCGACTTTGGCTCTACCGTGACCGGCAAACTGGCCGCCAGCTTCAAAGCCAATGAGCAAATTCTGTTTCGCGGCTCCTTGAGTTCGGGTTTCCGCGCACCGTCGCTGCAGCAGGTGTATTTCTCATCCACGTTTACTGACTTCATCAGCGGGCAGCCGCAGGATGTGGTGCTGGCACCCAACGGCGGTGCTATTGCCAATGCAGCTGGCATTCCAAAGCTCAAGGAAGAAAACTCCAACAACTACGCACTGGGCATGACTTTCAAGCCCAGCACGAGTTTGTCGGTGACCGCCGATTTGTACCAAATTGATATCACCGACCGCATTGGTCTGTCGGGTCGGTTTGACGCCGACAACTACCCCGCGTTGGGCACCACTCTGGCCCGATTGGGCGTAGGGCAGGCCCAGTTTTTTGTCAATTCCATTGACACCAAGACCAAGGGTCTGGACCTGACCGTTTCCAACAAATCCAAATTCGGTGATGGCAACCTGTCCACGTTCCTTGCGCTGAACCTGAGCCAGACGGATGTGGTCAACGTGCACGCCCCCAAGTCCCTCAAGGGGTATGAGTCTGTGTTGCTGTCCGAGCGCGAGCGCCTGTTCATTGAGCAAGGTGGCCCCCGCACCAAGGCAACGCTGGGCTTTGATTACAGCCAGGGCCCGTGGGAAACCAACCTCAAGATCATTCACTTCGGCAGCCAGACCCTGGGCACCTTCTC
Organism: uncultured Rhodoferax sp.; assembly: GCA_964569855.1. GTDB lineage: Bacteria > Pseudomonadota > Gammaproteobacteria > Burkholderiales > Burkholderiaceae_C > Allorhodoferax. Next base: position 7,293 of record CAZMXB010000156.1, on the reverse strand, counting down.
GGGCACGGAAAACGGCGTTCCCAATGCGTTCTACGAGCCCAAAACATCGGCTGACCTGAGCTTCACCTACAGCTTTGACAAAAACACCAAACTGACGGTGGGTGGCAACAACATCTTCAACATCAAGCCCACGAGCCAGGATGCCAACGAGACGGACAACGGGTTCATTTATGACAGCGTGCAGTTCGGGCTGAATGGTGCTTCTTACTTCGCCAAGTTCTGGAAACGGTTCTGAGACAGATGTTGTTTGACGGGGCAACGCGCGCTCCACGGAGGCCAGGATTGCTATTTCTTTTGGAGCAAAGTATTGATATTTGACGAGGGCTAGAGGCATTTCTTCCTTTGGCACCTCGGTCATGAAAGCCACCTGCACTTCCGTTCGGCCGCCAAGGCCTTGGAGTTCTGGTGGTGTGTTCAGTAGGTCGCCCACAGCGCGGTGGGCGCGCCTGGCTTGGCTCCTTTGGTTTTCAGCGGTCGGTTTGTTTGACGCTTGTATAACTGGGTGTTTATCCAGTATCCTTGGCAGTCGTTTGTACCAGCGCCACTGCCAACTATGCCCCGCACCATTGTCATCAACAGCATTGCTTTAGGCCGTCCCCACGCCCGACGGCTACGCGATGTCTACCGCTCGGCTGGTTGGCCGTGCCAGGACAGTGTTGAGGTGGAGTTGCTGGCGGCAGGCCTACTGGAGCGTGTGCTGGAGCCCAGTGGGCATGACAAAGTGCGGGTAACCGATACCGGCATCTCGTACCTGGCACAGGCCTTCCACAGCAACCGCCAGGCACGCTCGGCGCATGACATGCTGGTGCAGCGCGTGGCACAGCAAATGTTGCGCGACGGGCGCATCGTCTGGACGGACCTGAGCATACGTGCACGGCTGCCGTCTGCGCCAGAAGAGGCAAAGCGCTGGAAGATCTGCATGCCCGACGTGTTCTCCATTCGTAACACCACGGTGGCGGGATACCTGGAGCCTGTGGTGCATGAGATCAAGGTCAGCCGGGCCGACCTGCTGGGCGATCTGAAATCCAAGGACAAGCGCGATAGCTACCTGGACGCAGGTGGCCAATGCTGGTATGTGCTGGGCTGTGACCGCAAGGGCCAGCCGATTGCACAGGCCGATGAAATCCCCGAGGAATGTGGCGTGATGGTGCTGCAAAACGAGCGGCTGGAAGTGCTGCGCAATGCACCCAAACGCGCCGTGGCGGACTTGCCCTTTGCGCTGTGGATGGTGCTGGCCAAGTCCACCCCGCTGCGTGCCAGCTTCGACCTGGGTACGGATGGGCCGGACCAGTCCATGCTGCTGGAGTGTGCGCCGGACCTGCCTGCTGATCCGCTGTCATGAGCGACGTCGGCCATAACGTCTCGGTTCGCAACCTGTGTGAATTTGCGGCCAAGGCCGGCGATCTGGACCTGCGCTTTACCCCCTCGCCCAGCGCGCAACAGGGCAGGGAAGGCCACCAACTGGTGGCCAGTCGGCGACCGCCCGGGCACGAGGCGGAGGTGGCGCTCAGTGGAACCTACAGTGGAGCTAGCGCCAGTGCCAGTTCCGGCGCGTTGGACGGTGCCAGTGCGTTCCTGAGAGTCAAGGGCCGTGCCGACGGTTATGACGCCCAGCGCAATGTACTCGAAGAGGTGAAAACCTTTCGTGGCTCCGTCACGGCGATAGCCCCCAACCACAGCGCGCTGCACTGGGCCCAGCTCAAGGTCTATGGCTGGCTGCTATGCCAGAACCGCGCGCTGACCAACCTGACGCTCAGTCTGGTCTACTTTGACGTGGTGGAGCAGACCGAGCACCCCATCACCGAAGTCTGGACGGCCGCCGATCTGAAGGTGTTCTTTGAGGCGCTGTGCGCGCGCTTTCTGGTGTGGGCGCAAAGTGAGCAATGCCACCGCCAGAATCGCGATGCCGCGCTGCAGGCGCTGGTTTTTCCGCAGTTGCCGTTTCGCCCGGGGCAGCGCGATCTGGCCGGGGGTGTGTACCGTGCCTGCGTGCAGTCCCGTATGCTGTTGGTGCAGGCGCCTACTGGCATTGGCAAGACGATTGGCACGGTGTTCCCGGCATTGCGCGCCATGCCCGAGCGCGGCACCGACAAGCTGTTTTTCCTGACTGCCAAGACGCCGGGGCGCGGCGTTGCGCTGGAGGCTTTGCGCACCGTGCGCAGCGCACACCGCGGGCTGGCGTTACGGGTGCTGGAACTGGTGGCCAAGGACAAAACCTGCGAGCACAAGGACAAGGCTTGCCATGGCCAGTCCTGCCCGCTGGCCCGGGGTTTTTATGACCGGCTACCACTGGCCCGGGAATCTGCCGCACAGCGCGGCTGGCTGGACCAACAAGGCCTGCGCACCGTTGCGCGGGAGCATGCGGTCTGCCCTTATTACCTGGGCCACGAGATGGTCCGCTGGGCCGACGTCGTGGTGGGTGACTACAACTACTACTTTGACCGCAGCGCCATGCTCTACGGTCTGACACACATCAATGCCTGGCGTGTGACGGTGCTGGTGGATGAGGCGCACAACCTCTACAGCCGGGCCTGCAGCATGTACAGCGCTGACCTCACGCGTGCCGAGACGGTGGCTGTGCGCCCCGAGTTACCGGGCGTGCTGCGCAGGTCTGCGGATGATGTGTTGAACCAGTGGGACCTGATGGCGGTGCTGGCCCAGCGTGAAGAGCCCGTTCAGCCCTGGAGTTTGCTGGACGAAGTGCCCGAAGCCTGGCTGCGCAGCGTTCAGCGCTTCAACAGCGCAGTGGGCGAATTCTTGAACGAACACGCCGCTGACACGCCCGCCGCCTGGTTGCCATTTTTCTTCAAGACCTTGGCGTTTGCCACGCTGGCTGAGGAGTTTGGCGAGCATTCGCTGTGTGAGTTGAACATGGCTGGGGCGAGGGCATCCACTGAGTGCTCGCAACAGCAGATGGATCTGGTAGCCGACGGCAGGAAGGCAGTAGCTATGGAAGGCGCGTGTGCCCTGACCCTGCGCAACATAGTCCCGGCCCACTTCATCCGCACCCGTATCGAAGCCGCCGATTCACTGGTGCTGTTTTCGGCCACGCTCAACCCGGTCGACTACTACACCAACCTGTTGGGTCTGCCCGATACCACGCAATCCCTGGACGTGCCCTGTCCCTTCCATCCTGCGCAGTTGGCAGTGACTGTCCACCGCCTGTCGACCCGGCGCGACGACAGGCTGGACACTTTGGACGTGCTGGTCGATACCATGGCGCGGCAATACACGCGGTGCAGCGGCAACTACCTGGCCTTCTTCAGCAGCTTTGACTACCTGGAGTTGGCACAGGCCCGGCTGCAACAGCGCCACCCGGGCCTGCCAGTCTGGGCGCAACAGCGCCACATGAACGAGGCCAGTCGTCACGCTTTCTTGCGGCAGTTTGACGCGCAAGGCGAGGGCATTGGCTTTGCGGTATTGGGCGGCGTGTTTGGTGAGGGTGTGGATTTGCCCGGCAAGCGACTGATTGGCGCCTTCATCGCCACCTTGGGTTTGCCGCAGTTCGATGCCGTGAACCAGGCCATTTGCGAGCGCATGCAGGCCAGGTTTGGGCGGGGTTACGAATACACCTATCTGTTCCCCGGCTTGCAAAAGGTGGTGCAGGCAGCCGGGCGGGTGATACGCACGCAGACCGATACCGGGGCGGTACTGCTGCTCGATGAGCGCTACCGGGAACACCGCTACCGCGCATTGCTGCCAGGCTGGTGGAGCATTGCTATGGTTTAGATAGCTGGTAACGCTTATTCCACGAGGGCTAGAGGCTGTTTTTACATACGACTTCCAGGAGTACCCACTGTTGGGTGAGGTGCGGCCTTCTGGCAGAATGCTTCCATGCGCAACTTCATTTGGTTAGCCATATTTGCGGCCCTGCCGTTGACGGCCCCGGCCCTGACGGTGGAGCAGGCCTATGCGGCCATTCCCCACCAACGTACCGTGTTTGACCCATCCGGCTCGCGCTTGCCCCGGGGCCAGGTGGAGTCGCTGGACCAGCTGTTTGCCCTGACCGACCGCGGCACGGTCTTGCGTGTCGATGGGCTTGATGCGCTCCAGCGCGGCGATGCACTCCGGCTGCGTGCCATGGTGCGCGATTACGCGGCGCTATTGGAGGCCTTACGCCAGCTAAGGCCCACGCAGCAAATGCGCATAGCCACCGATCTGGTGACCCAAGCCGTACAACAGCACCTCGGCTTCTCTGAGGCCAAGTTGGCAGCAGGCTCCGCCAGCGCAAGGTGGGATGCCTCGTTCACGGCCGAGGTGCACCAATCCAGCCAGAAATTGCGCCAAGCCTACAGCCTGCTGATGTCCGCATTCCCCCAAGAATCAGTGCGCAATCGCCAGGCCTTTTTTGACTACCTGTGCGCCCTGGATTTTCTTTGACGCGTAGCCGATTGACCGTCACGACGGCGTTACTGGTTGCACTTTTGCTGGGCGGTTGGTGGGCCTACAAGGTGCGCGCAAGTGCACCGCAACCGCCTTCTGTCTCCAGGGCACTGCTGGTGAATGACACGCCGCTCAAGAAGTATGACCGCGCCCTGCTGGCCTCAATCCGCATCTTCCAGCAGGCCACCGGAATAGGGCTGGCCGTTGTGTTGCAAGATGCACTGCCACCGGGCCAGACCATTGAGCGCCAGGCCCAGGCATTCTTTGAACAGCACGGCCTGGGCAAGGGTTTCCAGGGCAAGGCCATGCTGTTGCTGTGGTCCGAAGCGGAGCGCCAGTTCAAGATCGAGGTGTCCTACAGCCTGGAGGCTGTGTTCCCCGATCTGGTGTGCCACCAATTGGAGCAGGCAGCCCGCAGCTACATGCTGGCCTCGAACCCCTATGCCAGGCGTGATTTTCTGACCGAGCTGATGGTGACCATGCGCTTGCATTACCTGGCGGCACGCGAGGGCCACACGCCGGTGGATTTCCAGCCAGCGGCGCTGGGCAAGGCGTACGGCTTGTCAGCAAAGCTGTCGGGTGGGGCAGGGATTGTCGGGCGCGACTATGCGGGCGCGCTGGAGAAGACCCAAGCCGTGCAGGTTCAGCTGCCAAAGGGTGTTATCCAGGATTACCAGCCACAGGGTTCAGCTGTGGAGTCGACCACGCTTTATCTGCGCGCTCTGCGCCAAGGCCTGGGTTCCCCCATGTTGCCTTTAGTGACCGAAGGCAGTCGGTACTTCCGCATGGAAATGCAGCTTACACCCGCCTACGCCCAGCGCCTGGCGCAGTTCTATGACAAGGCCACGCCGTTTTCCGTCTGGCAACAAGGTGACATGGCAGTTGCGGTGTTCCAGCCCGGGCAGCCGGTTTTGCCGGTGTTCTTGTGGCGTGACGCGAATGGCCGGTGGCTCGTCGATGAGCCCAAGGGGCACGCCTACTTTGTTTTGCCCGAGCAGGGCGGAGCGGCTATCCAAAAATACGCCCGTTTTCCGTACGCACCAGCTTTTGCGGCATTCGCGGCCCAACCTGCGGTGGCTGCTTTGTATGGGGATCGCACAATCCCTCCGGAACTAGGGGCTGCTGGTAGTGGCACCCTGCATGGGCGCTTGCAACAACTGCAGGACCGGCTGGCCGCGCAGCCTGACGATGTGGTGCGCGTCCTGCAACTGGCTGAGGCATTGCACTTTGACCTGTATTGGCTGGAAGCCGCCGCCCCTCTGTATGAGCGGGTGTTGCAACTTGCGCCTGAGCGCGACGACATCCGTTGGCGACTGCTCGACGTATACACCGGCACGTCGGACATTGATGCGCAGGAGCGGCAGTACCGCGATTTGCTGATCCATACACCGCATGACGCGCTGCTGACGCATTACCACGCCTGGTTCCTGCGCACCTATCCGCCAATCGCTACAGCGCCTGCAGCCGCTCCAGCGCTGCCTGCAACGTGGCGTCCTGCTTCGCAAAGCAAAAGCGAACCACCCGCTGGTCAAAACCATTGCCGTAAAACGCTGACAGCGGAATGGCCGCCACACCAATCTCGGTGGTCAGCCACTGGCAGAACTCCGCCTCGCCCAGGTCGCTGATCTGCGAGATGTCCACGCACTGGAAATAGCTTCCTTCACTGGGCAGTAACTTGAGCCGGGTGTTGGCCAGCCCGGCACGGAACAGGTCGCGTTTGCGCTGGTAGAACGCAGGCAGGTCCAAGTACGGTGCGGGGTCGGTCATATAGGCGGCCAAGCCATATTGCATCGGCGTATTCACCGTGAACACATTGAACTGATGGACCTTGCGAAACTCTGCCGTCATCGAGGCTGGGGCCGCCACGTAGCCCACTTTCCAGCCGGTCACATGGTAGGTCTTGCCAAAGCTGGAGACGATGAACGCGCGCTCAGCCAGGCCAGGAAAACGGGTTGCGCTCTCGTGCGCTACACCGTCAAACACCATATGCTCATAGACCTCATCGCTAATCAGCAGCACGCTGGTGGGCGCCAAAATTTCTTCCAGCCGCAGCATGTCCTGGCGCGTCCACACGGTGGCGCTGGGGTTGTGCGGGCTATTGATGACGATGGCCCGTGTCCTGGGCGTGATGGCGGAGGCAATCGCGTCGAAGTCGGGGCGGAAGGTGCCGGGCGTCAGCGGCACCCGCACTGCTATGCCGCCGGCCAGCTCAATATTGGGCACATAGCTGTCGTAACAGGGCTCCAATACGATGACTTCATCACCCGGGTGCACGATGGCCAGAATGGCGGTGATGATGGCCTGGGTAGCCCCGGCGGTGATGGTGATTTCGTCCGCAGCCCTGTAGCTTCGACCGTGCAGGGCTTCAATTTTGCTGGCAATGGCCTCGCGAAACGTTGGTATGCCGGGCATGGGCGGGTACTGGTTGTGGCCAGCCTGCATGGCCTGGGTCACATGGTCCACCAGTGCAGGGTCACAGGCAAAGTCCGGGAATCCCTGTCCCAGGTTGACGGCCTCGTGCTGTGCGGCCAGTGCCGACATCACGCTGAAGATGGTGGTGCCTACCGATGGAAGGCGCGAGCTTAGCTTGGGAGTCATCAGTAGTCGTAGTTTTCGGTGTGTCCATCCATCGCCCGGGCGATGAGTTTGCGGTCCAGTCGGTCGCTTAATAATTCGGCAAAAGTGTAGACAAAGTTGCGCAGGTAGGCGCTGCGCTTGAAGGCCACCCGGGCCACATTCTGGCCAAACAGGTTGCCAGCAGGGCGCACCACCAGGCCGCTTTTACCGCCGTCCGCGATGACATCGCGCACCGCCATCTCGGCAGCGATCCCAACGCCCAGGCCCAGGCGCACATAGGTCTTGATCACGTCGGAATCAATCGCTTCCAGTGCAATGCGCGGCGTCAGCTTG
>CAZMXB010000155.1:6718-11971 GCA_964569855.1 uncultured Rhodoferax sp. | reverse complement strand
TAAATTGCAGGCAGGTATTGCAGGTACCGGGGCGCATGGTTCCGGACGCGAACCAGGAGGATCTCAGCATGATGACCCGTCTGATGGGCTGGTTCGGGTGTGCAGTTTTGTCGCTATGCGCACTGGCTGCGCGGGCCGATTCGGTCAGCCTATTGAGCCAGGCGCAAACTGCCAATCCTGCGCGCTACCAGTTCGCCGTTACCAATGCCGCCGAAATTCGAAACACTACGGACAACAAGGCGTTCAGCATCTGGTGGCAGCCCACTACCGGCACACCCGCGGGCGTGATTGTGACACTGCATGGCCACGCCAGTTATGCCACGGACGAGTTTTATCTGTGGCAACCCTACGCCCAGTCGCGAGGTTACGCCATCCTGGCCCTGCAATGGTGGTTTGGCGGCGGCGAAGCCGTGAATGACTACTATTTGCCGCACGAAATGTACCCCCTGCTTGCAAAGATTCTCAAGGACAAGGGTGTCAAACCAGGTACCGCCCTGTTCCACGGCTATTCCCGTGGCGCAGCCAATTCTTACGGCATGGCGGCGCTGGATACTTCGTTGGGCAACCGCTACTTTGGCATGATCCTCTCCAACTCGGGCGGTGCAGCCACCGGTTTTCCACCCAACCAGGAGGTCGTGGCGGGTACCTACGGTAGCTTGCCGTTTGCCGGCGTCCAGTGGGTGATGTACTGCGGTGAACTGGACCCTGACCCCACCCTCAGCGGCTGCCAGGGCATGACGGCCGCCAGGGATTGGGTCACGAAATACGGCGCCACTGTGAAATTGCTGATGAAAGACCCGACCGGTGACCATTCCGGGTTTATGACCAACGCCAACAATGTGGCGACGGCGTTGGGGCAGTTCTCGCCCGCAGCTAGCAGCGTCGCCGCATCGGACTGCCTCTTCAACTGGGCAGAAAAATCATTCCCGACCTTCTTTGCACCCGCTGGGACGGCATCGCAAAGCGTGTCGAGCTATTACTACCGTTATTACGCCAATTCGCGCAATTACCTGGCCACGAATTTCGCGGATAGCCACTTGATCGCGCTGGGTGCCGCCACCGGTGGCACGCTGGTTGACCTTGGGGCTACGGCCAATTTTCTGGGCAACGCAGGCTGTGCTGCGGTAACCCCACCTGGTGCGGTGACTGTGTCGGCGGTCAACCCGCAGAACGTCGGCACCGCCAGCTTTGGGTCTTCCAGCAAGTTGCAGGTTGCCTGGACAGCGCCCAATGGTTACACCGTGGACCATTACGAAATCGTTGCCACCGAGGCCACCACAACCACTGCCGTCAGTGTCCGCTCTGCTGCCTCTGCAAGCACCGCCACATTGACACCGCTGAAGTCGGCCACCACCTATGCGGTGGTGGTGAAGGCGTGTAAAGACAATGCCTGCACCAGTTCCGGTTCGTCTGCGGGCGTAGGCGCTACGACTTCGGCAGAATATTGGCAACTGCAAGGCAGCGGCAACGCGGTGTCTGGCTTGACCAAACCGGTTTCCGATGGCAACGCACGCCTCTCCGCCACGCGCTTTGGGCCGGAAGCGGGCACTGCCGCCAACACCGTGCAGTTTTACTACGGTCCCCAGGGAGTCACCGGGCAGTCCGTGGCGAGCAGCGGGGTGGTGTCCGCGGGCAATCCGTCGAGCTATCTGAGTGGTTTTACCAGTTATGCCAGCACCAGCGGCGTACGGTCTCCTGCGACTGCCACCAGCGGTATCAAATCCATCATGACCGGGCAGGGGGTTCCGCTGTCAGCCGCCATGGGCGCCAAGGTACGCCTGTTTTTTGAATCCAATGATGTGGACGGGAAAACCCGCATCTATTCGGTCGACAGCGTGGATGGCTACGTGGGACGGGATTTCAACAAGGGCGCGGCGACCACCTGTTCCACATCTGCCGACTACCTGTCAACCGGCAATTGCCCGGCCACGGTGGTAATTGGGGTGGCGGGTGATGCAGTCAACCCCACCAACAAGATCAATGCAGCCCGTCAGAACAAGATTGCCTGGCCCACCTTGACCGACTGGCGCTGGGACGGTGCAGCCGGAGCTTTCATGGTGTTCACCATCGATCAGGTCAGCGGCTGCACGACTGCAAGCCACAACCATGCCTACGCGGTGTGGAATGGCACGGCGTTTGTGCCGCAGTACGACAGCGCGGGCTGCCCCAAGGCGTTCAAGAGTGCGCAGGCGGCACTGCCCATGCACATTGGCGATGTGCGCTACAAGATGTACTTTGGCGATCCGTCCATCACCACAGGAAAAACCACCGGCTCCACACTGCCGTTTGTGGGTCCCAAGAAGCTGATCTATGCCGATGCACGCACGACGGGCCCGGCTACCACAGTCGAGTTTGAGGACTGGGAGGGTGTGGGGGCCTCGCGGAATGTCAACTTCCTGTGGCCCAACGGCGAGCAGCTCAATGACACGGCCGAAGGGTATATCGACGATTTTCATTTCCTCACACCCACCGGCAGCCTGGACACGCAGGTCCTCTACCTGTCGATTACGGATGGTGCGCTGGTGCCATTTGCAGCTACGGCGGTGTTGCTCAATCCCTGATCGTCATTCAGAGGTTGTCAGGAGCAGGCGCCAAACGGAACGACCAACTTGCGACATCTCTGGCAAGCAGCGTAACGGAGTTACCTCCAGGTTGAAATCTCCCGCGCGAAGCTTTCCACCTGTTTCCAGTCGGTGAACTCGGTACAGGAAGTAGGGTCCGTCGGACCGTTAGTCAACCACATGATGAGTCTGATGACCTGCCGGTCCAGGAAGCCGTACCGAGGGTAGTCAATTTTCCCGGCGAAGACCCCCGCCAGTTTCGGAATCCAGCTCGTATTCCTTGAAAAGGCCCGCATGTAGGGGTTGGTTTCAGCCGTGTTCTTGCCGGGCTTGCGGGCGACCACGTTGACTGAAAAGAATGCGCTGGGCTTGCGGTCCAGCATGTCCCGGTTGGACGCGATGAACTGAAAAACGCAGGGCCGGTGCTTTCCATAGCGGATGCTGGCGCCAATGACAATGGCGTCAAACGGCCCCAAATCGCAGGCCCCGCCGCTACCGATGTCAAAAAGAACTGCGGAACGGCCGCACCCTTCAAGAATCGTCCGAATGCGTTCGCAGATCACAAGCGTCTGCCCGTCTGTGGTTGAGTAGGCGATAAGGGTACTGGGTATGGCGCTCGGCATGTTTTCGTTTTGAGCTATTCAGTGCAACGGCCGCACTTTGTGGAATGTCACGGGCGCAGCCACAACGTTCCCAACTGCCGCCTGGCTCAGCTGATTCCGGACCGATGTTTTCATCTTGCCCACCACATGCATCTCGCAGGGCTTGCAGTCAAAGCGTAGCGTCAGCATTTCTTTGCCATTGATCAGTTGCAGCGGCTCGGCCTTGACCTGGCCCTGTACGCCAACCACGCCTTTGGCCTGCTTGGGGCACAGGCTGAGCGAAAAGCGCACGCAGTGTTTGGTGATCATCAGGCTGACTTCGCCCAGTTCCTGGTTGGCTTCATAAGCCGCGTCAATCACCTTGACGCCGTGTTTGGCGTAAAAGGCATGTGCTTGGCTGTTATGCACGTTTGCCAGATAGGTCAGCGTGTCTTCCGGGAATGCCACAGGCGGCACTACTGCTGCCGCGCGGGGCAAACGGGGCAGGGCCAGGGCGCGAACGGTTTCCAGTTCTTCTACCGCATCGCGGCGTAGCGCGTTGAGCGTGGATGCAGGAACAAACAGGTCGCTAGCCCTCGTAAAACTTACACCGGTAGCTATGAAAATAGTAGCGCCCAGTTTGCCGATGTGTTGTTCCAGCAGCGCGGCATTGGCGGCCGGGTCTCTGGCGAGGGTGTGGGGCAGGGTGACGCGGGCTGTGGCGTTGTTGCCGTCTTCGTCGGTAAGGGTCAGCGCCACACCGGTGGGGGTGCGTGCCAGTTCGGCCCACACGGTAATTCGCCGGTCGCTGGATTTCTTGTCCAGCACGCGCACCCAGTCCACATCGCGGTTGCGGTTGACTTCAGTGCCCTTGCGCAAGTCCTTGAGGACGTTCACGTTGTCTTTGGGGAATACGCGCCAGCGGCCTTTGGTCGCGTTCACCACTTCGGCCCGGTTGATGGCCAGGCCCACCAGTTCCTTTTGCAGGTCGTAATAACAGAGACCATCGCCGTTGTGCAGGACCATGGTCTTGTCGGTCAGTTCCAACTCCACCCAATTGGCACCAAGCTGTGTCACAAAACCGATGGGCTGGCCGGGATTCTTGGGCGAGTCGAAGGCGCCGATGTCTTCCTTGCGGCCTTGCACAAAATAGTCGGTGAACTCGCGGTTGAAGTTCTGGTTCGGGTCAGGCGTGAAGGTGAAGGTGGTGGTGCCACTGCTGGCGCGGGACACTGGTTGGTCCGAGTCCTGGCGGTCTTCAATCAGTTGGTCCAGCAGCTTGCGGTAATGGGCGGTGATATTTTTCACATAACCCATGTCTTTGTAACGCCCCTCGATCTTGAAGCTGCGAATGCCCGCATCCACCAGGGCGGCCAGGTTTTCGCTCTGGTTGTTGTCTTTCATGCTCAGCACGTGTTTGTCGTGCGCCACAAAGCGACCCTTGTCGTCCACCACCTGATAGGGCAGGCGGCAAGCCTGGCTGCATTCGCCGCGGTTGGCGCTGCGCCCGGTGTGGGCATGGCTGATGTAACACTGGCCGCTATAGGCCACGCAGAGTGCGCCATGCACGAAGAATTCCAGCGTGCAACGCTGCGGATCAGTTTGTGCGCGGATGGCTGCGATTTGTTTCAGCGTGAGTTCGCGCGCCAACACAATTTGTGACAGCCCCACGTCCTGCAGAAAGCGCGCCTTCTCTGGCGTGCGGATGTCGGTCTGGGTGCTGGCATGCAACTGGATGGGTGGCATGTCGATCTCCAGCAGGCCCATGTCCTGGATGATGAGGGCATCCGTTCCGGCGTCATACAACTGCCAGGCCAGCTTGCGGGCACCCTCCAGCTCGTCGTCGCGCAGGATGGTGTTCATTGTGACGAAGATTCGGCAGTTGAAGCGGTGGGCGTGGCGCACCAGCCGGGCAATGTCTGCCACGCTGTTGTCGGCGCTGGAGCGCGCGCCAAAGGACGGGCCGCCGATGTAGACCGCATCCGCGCCGTGGTTGACGGCTTCGATGCCGATATCGGCGTCACGGGCGGGGGCCAGAAGTTCGAGTTGGTGGTCGAGCAGGGACATAACGGGATTATCCCAGCAGTCGGGGGCCGTTCGTGGAGGCGCCT
>CAZMXB010000155.1:3551-6708 GCA_964569855.1 uncultured Rhodoferax sp. | reverse complement strand
TCCTCCTTGACCTGCGCAGAACGCTCTGCCGCCCGGACTCCTCCTAGGCTTGTACTGCCAACTGGGTTTGGGTGCCCAGTCCGTCGATGCCCAGGTGCATGGTCTGGCCAGCCCTTAAAAACACTGGCGGTTTTTGACCCATGCCCACACCGGGCGGTGTCCCGGTGGAGATCACATCACCACTCTGCAGACTCATGAATCGGCTCAGGTAGCTGATCAGGAAAGGCACCTGGTAGACCATGGTCGCAGTCGTCCCGTTCTGGTAACGCTTGTCATCCACCTCCAGCCACAGGCGCAGGGCTTGCGGGTCTGGCACCTCATCGGCGGTTACCAGCCACGGTCCCATGGGTCCAAAGGTGTCGCAGCCCTTGCCCTTGTCCCAGGTGCCGCTGCGCTCCAACTGGTATTCGCGTTCGGACACATCGTTGACGATGCAATAGCCAGCTACATGTTTCATCGCCTCTGACTCCGCGATGTACCGGCCACCTTGGCCAATAACCACGCCCAACTCGACTTCCCAATCGGTCTTGACGGAGCCACGGGGAATTTGAACCGCATCGTCAGGCCCGCAGATGGCACTGGTCCACTTATTGAACACCACCGGCTCGGGCGGCACTTGCATACCCGCCTCGGCGGCGTGGTCTGAGTAGTTCAGGCCAATGCAGATCAATTTGCCGGTGCCAGCTACGCAAGGCCCCAGGCGCAGGTCTTGCTGGGGAATGCCCGCCACCAAGGGCAGGGTACTGAGGTCCAGGGACTTCAGGCGGTCAAGTTGCACCGGATGCAACGTTGTGCCGCCTACATCACCAATCAAACCCGAGAGGTCGCGCACGCGCCCTTGTGGGTCCAGCACACCGGGTTTTTCCTGGCCTGGAAGGCCGTAACGAAGCAGTTTCATGGGGAGCCCGATCTGAAAAAAGCCAAGTATCGCAAAACCAAACCTCAACCCAAACCCAAAAACAAAACGCGGCCAAGGCCGCGTCGTGTTTGCTCAGGGATTTGTCTTGATCGGTTTTTATTCGACCTTGGCCTTGGCCCGCAATTCTTCCTGGTATTTGGCAATCTTCTGCTGTTGCAGTTGCTGGGCTACCTGTGGCTTCACATCTTCAAACTTCGGCAACTGGGCATCACGGGTGTCGTCCAGGCGAATCACGTGGTAACCAAACTGGGTCTTGACCGGTGTTTCTGTGGTCTTGCCTTTGCTCAGGGCCATCAGCGCTTCGGAGAATTCCTTCACATAACCGCCCGGATTGGACCAGTCGAGGTCACCACCCTTGGCACCGGAGCCTGGATCCTTGGACTCTTTCTTGGCAATATCTTCAAACTTGCCACCTTTTTTGAGCTTGGCAATGATGGCCTTGGCCTGGTCTTCGGTTTCCACCAGAATGTGGCGGGCTTTGAATTCCTTGCCGGAGTTCTGGGCGGCAAACTTGTCGTATTCGGCCTTGATTTCCTCGTCGGTGACGGGGTTCTTTTTCTGGAAGTCACCAAACAGCTCGCGAATCAGAATGGCCTGGCGGGCCAGTTCGATCTGCGTTTTGTAGTCCTCAGTGGCGTCGAGGCCCCGCTTCTGGGCTTCCTGCATGAAAATTTCACGCGCAACCACTTCTTCCTTCAATTGGCCTTGCATTTCCGGCGTAACCGGACGACCGGAGCGGGCCACCTGTTGCGCCAAGGCGTCGACGCGCGCCTTGGGGATGGCAACCCCATTGACGATGGCCACGTTTTGGGCCCATGCCGCTGTAGCACCGGTTGCCAGCAAAGCGGCAATGGTCAGAGCGGAAAATACTTGCTTCTTCATGCGATTTCCTTCAAGGATTCAATTGGATTTATCAAACAGGGGGTGCCAGAGCAGCGGGTCAAACCGCGTTTCTATCGGGCGATTCTTCGGTCTCGATGGCCAGTGCGTGTAAGCCCTGGTCAATGAAATCTTGCAGCGCATCATACACAAGCCGGTGACGGGCCACCCTACTGCGACCTGTAAATAAGTGTGAAGCCACCCGAACCCGGAAATGGGTGCCATAGCCGCTGCCATTGGCGCCGGCGTGGCCGGCATGCTGGAAACTCTCGTCCAGCACCTCCAGACGGGTGGGGTCCAGGCGCTCGCGCAGGCGCTGTTCAAGCTGGGCGGTGGTCGGGCCAAGACTCATGGGGTGTTCTCCGTCTTGTCGTGCTCGTCGCTGCGCAGGTGGGGGGCAATGTAAAGCCCCTGCCCAATGATGAAGGCCAGCGGAAACACATAACCCCACAATTTGAAGCTGACCCATTGCTCGGTGCTGTAGTTCAGCACAACGTAGCCATTGAGCAGCGACATGAACGCGTTGTAGGCCACCCAGACAATGTTGAGACGGTGCCAGACACTGTCAGGCAGGTCCAACTGGTGACCCATCAGCATTTTCAGGAAATTCTTGCGCAAACCCCACAAGGCCACAGCCAGGGCAATTGCCATGGCCCCGTACAACACGGTGGGCTTCCACTTGATGAAGCGGTCGTCATGCAAGGCCAGTGTCAAGGTGCCAAAAATCAGCACCAAAGCCAGTGTGATCTTGTACATGGCAGGTACTTTGCGGTCCACCGCATACATGATGGCGACCTGCAGCACCGATGCCGCCATCAGCACACTGGTGCCAACATAGATGTCGTAAAACTTGTAAGCGCCGACAAACAGCAGGATAGGGAAGAAATCGATCAGTATTTTCATGCAGGGCTGAAGTGTAACGAGGCCGAGTTCATGCAGTAACGCAGGCCAGTGTCGGTCGGGCCATCGTCGAACAGGTGGCCTAGGTGGGCGCCGCAGTGGCCGCACAGCGCTTCAGTGCGCACCATGCCGTGCGTGCGGTCACTGCGGGTGGCCACAGCACCCTCGGCGATGGCGGCATCGAAACTGGGCCAGCCGCAGCCGGCGTCGAACTTGGTATTCGCGGTGAACAGGGGTTTGTCGCAGCAGATGCAGTGGTAGGTGCCATTCTTGAAGTTGTCGGCATATTTGCCGGTGAATGGACGCTCGGTGGCGGCGTGGCGGGTGACTTCAAAGGCATGCGGTTCTGCCCCTTTGGCCTTGAGCAGGTTTTTCCATTCTTCGTCGGTCTTGGTGATGGGGTAGGTCATGAAATCTCCTCAGTGGAATAGTCAGGAACTGCAGCTGATGGCGATGCTG
>CAZMXB010000155.1:0-3541 GCA_964569855.1 uncultured Rhodoferax sp. | reverse complement strand
GTCAAACGGGCGCTCCAGCACGCCCAGTAACTGGCCCAAGACAGAAAAATCCTTGTTCCGGGCAGCTTGGATCGCCAATTCACCCAAATGGTTCCGCAATACGAATTTGGGGTTAGTCTTTAGCATCAAATCGGCCGCCAGCCCTCGTGATATATGCGTAAGATGCTCTGAATACTGTAGCAACCAGGAATCGATCCCGACCCGCTCCAGAAACAGGTCCAACACCGGCGCGCGCTCTGCCTGCGCGTCCTGCGCGACCCAATGGCTCAGGCGCCGCCAGAAGATGCTGTAGTCCACGCGCTGTTCGGTCAGCAGGCGCAACAGGCTTTCTGTCAGTTCGCCTTGTCCGTCGTGCACCGCGGTGAATCCCAGCTTGGCGGCCATACAGCTATCGAAAGCCTGTGAAAAAACGGTCTTGAAGCTTTCCAGTGCGGCAATGGCCAGGTCCTGCTCGTCGATCAGTGGCAGCAGGGCCTGGCCCAGGCAATACAGGTTCCAGTAGGCTACTCTTGGCTGCCTGTCGAACGCATAGCGGCCCTGGTTGTCCGAGTGGTTGCAAATATGTCCGGGATCATAGGCGTCCAGAAACTGGAACGGCCCGTAATCGATGGTCAGGCCCAGGATGCTCATGTTGTCGGTATTCATGACACCATGGCAAAAACCCACAGCCTGCCACTGGGCGACCATGCGCGCCGTGCGCTCGGTCACTGCCTGCAGGAAGTTGGCATAGGGGTTGCCCTTGAGCCGGGTGTCCAGCCGGCACTGCGGGTAGAAACGGTCGATGACGTAATCCGCCAACCGGCGCAGCGGCGGGTGCAGGTCGTGGTGGCAAAAGTGCTCGAAGTGGCCAAAACGGATGAAGCTGGGCGCCAGCCGTGTGACCACGGCGGCGGTCTCCATCTGTTCGCGGTAGACCGGGTAGTCGGAGCCGATCACGCACAGCGCTCGGGTGGTGGGGATGCCCAGTGCGTGCATGGCCTCGCTGCACAGGAATTCGCGGATGCTGGAGCGCAGCACGGCCCGGCCGTCGCCCATACGGGAGTAGGGCGTCAGCCCCGAGCCTTTGATCTGAATTTCCTGGGCGCTGCAAGTGTTTCCGGTGGGTGGCTCCAGTTCACCCAGGAGGGCAGCGCGACCATCTCCCAATTGCCCAGCCCACACGCCAAACTGGTGGCCGCTGTAAACACTCGACAGCGGCTGCGCGCCGTGGGGAACCTGGTTGCCGACAAAATACTCGTGCCAGTGTGGAGACAGAAGCGCACCGTCTGCCAGGCCGATCAAGCCTGCTGCTGCCGCGCTGTGACCAACCAAATAAGGCTGGGGAAGAGGCTGTGTGCGCATCGCCGAGTGAAACTCGGGGCCGAGGGCTGCGAAGCTATTGTTCCATCGCCAACCTGCCTCCCAAACGGCCGCGCCGGAAAAAATGTCATTCATATAACCATTGTCTGGCAGGCGATCCAAACCTACGGGCGCTGGGGGTAAGCCGGTGGGGGCTGCAGTACCGATCAAACGCGTTTACTCCAGCAAACGCGTCAAACCAGTGTCGTCCAGCACCTTGATCCGATTCATGGCCAGGCTGATCAGGCCCTGGTCCTGCATGGCGTTCAGCACCCGGTTCGCCGTTTGGCGGGACATGCCGGCCAGACTGGCGAGTTCGTCCTGTGTCAGGTCGAGCTGGCGGGTGCGGCTCCAGAACAGTCGGCTCAGCGACAGGGCAATGCGTTGCTCGGGCGTTCGCGTTCGGCCCGCCTCGATCATGGCCATGGCCTGTGACAGTCTCAGATTCATGCAGCGAACCAAGCACTGAGTGAAAGCAATGTTCGACGCAAACAACGCGTGAAATGTTGCACTGGGCAGGCAAAGCAACTCGGTGTCGCGCAGGGCCACGACCTCATAACGTCGGAGCTCATTTTTGAGGACGGCACCCTCGCCAAACCAGTCACCCGCCGCCACGCCCAGGAAATCCGAGCGGCGTCCATCGGTGGGGCGACCCGAGATTTTGACCAGACCGCGTAACACGCCGTACCAGCCTTGCGTGGCCTCCTGGGCTGGCAAGACGGTGGTTCCACGCGTTGCCGATAGCGTGAACACTTGTGTCTCAATGGCCTGTTGTTGGCCCGCCGGCATCGCGGAAAACCAGACCTCGGTTTGCAGGAACCGGTGAATTGGTGTGGGAGCAATCGCAAACATGTCGTATTGAAACACGGGCAGTGTCGTCCGGGCGACACCGATTGCCAGAGGCTGACCGAGCGCGCACACTCGCACCGGATGTCAGAACCACACAAAGCCTGACTACACATGACTATGATGTCTTCCTACCACCACTGCCTCAAGGAGCACCCATGTTAGGGTTAATGCAAAGCCAGCAACTGCTGATTTCATCGCTGATCGAGTTTGCCGAACGCCACCATGGCGAGGCCGAAATTGTGTCAAGGCGGGTGGAGGGTGACATTCACCGCTACACGTATAAAGAAGTTGCCGCACGGGCCCGCAAGGTGGCCAATGCGCTGGACCGAATGGAATTGGCCTTCAGTGACCGGGTCGCCACCCTGGCATGGAACGGCTACCGGCATCTGGAACTGTATTTTGGGGTCAGCGGAACGGGCCGTGTGCTGCACACCCTGAATCCGCGTCTGCACCCCGACCAGATCGTCTGGATTGCCAACCATGCCGAAGACCAGGTATTGTGCTTTGACATGACTTTTTTGCCCATCGTCAAGGCGGTGCACGGTCGCTGCACCACGATCAAACACTACATCGCCTTGTGTGACGCGGACAAGCTGCCTGCCGACACTGGCATTCCCGGTCTGCGCAGTTATGAGGAGTGGATTGGCTCCCAGCCCGCCGAGTACGCCTGGCCGGAATTTGATGAAAATTCGGCGTCCAGCATGTGTTACACTAGTGGCACTACCGGCAATCCCAAGGCCGCGCTGTACAGCCACCGCTCCACCATGTTGCATGCCTTGGCCGGCGCGTTGCCGGATGCTCTGAGCATGAGCGCCCGGGATTGTGTGTTGCCCGTGGTACCCATGTTCCACGTCAACGCCTGGGGCTTGCCCTATTCCGCTGCCATGACGGGTGCCAAACTGGTGTTCCCAGGCCCGGCCATGGACGGAAAGTCGATTTTTGAACTGATTGAAAGTGAAAAAGTCAGTTTTGCGGCGGGCGTGCCCACAGTATGGCAAATGATGCTGGGCCACATGCAATCCGCAAACCTGCGATTCTCCACACTCAAGCGCACAGTGATTGGAGGCTCGGCCTGTCCGCCTGCAATGATCACGGCCTTCAACGATCTGTACGGGGTTGAAGTACTGCACGCCTGGGGAATGACGGAAATGTCACCCCTCGGCACGGTTTGCACGCTGAAAAACAAACACCTGCCCATGGACGCTGCTGACAAGATGAAAGTACGGCTCAAACAAGGGCGTGGCATCTTCGGCGTCGACATGAAGATTGTGGACGATGAAGGCAAACCTTTACCCTGGGATGGCAAGGCCTATGGCGATTTGTTGGTCAAGGGCCCATGGGTGATTGCCGAGTA
>CAZMXB010000154.1:0-11988 GCA_964569855.1 uncultured Rhodoferax sp. | reverse complement strand
CCATCGTCGTCGGACTCAAAGAAGGCTTGCAGTCGGCGACCTACAGCAACTACGCGCAAGCCATGCGCCGCTTCGCCGACCTCACCATGCGACCGAACTGGCGCTCCGCCTGCGCCGCGCTCGCCAAACTCGTCAACGTTCCCAGCGGCTCGAGGCTCTGGTACGACACCACCGACATCTCCGCATTGAGAGAGGGCGAGCAGGAACGCGCCCTGACGATGCAGACGCTCGCCTCCGCCGCGTCCACTCTGCTGACTGCCGGCTACGACGCCGACTCGATCACCGCCGCCCTGACTGCGGGCGATCTGACCCTGCTGAAGCACTCCGGGCTGCTGTCCGTGCAACTCCAACCCCCCGGCACGACTGTGCCACCCCCCGCGAAAGGTGCCGCGTGATGGCTGACTCGACCCGGACCTTCCCGCTGGAAGACATCCGCATTGATCCAGGCGGCGACGGGCGAACGGTCACCGCCTACGCCGCAGTGTTCGACACCCCAACGCAGATCAGCGACTTTGAGGGCGACTACATCGAGCGGATTCATCCGGCGGCGTTCAACAAGGCCATCCGCGACGCCGCACCCCAAGGCAAACGCACCACCTGGCTCACGAGGGTCCTGTTCAACCACGGCATGACCACCTACGGCACCCCATCCGACCGCGGCTCCATGCCGATCGGAACCCCGCAGTCCATCACCGCCGACAGTCGCGGACTGCTCACCGTCACCCGCTACAACAACACCCCACTAGCCGACGAAGCACTCGACGCCATCAAGTCCGGCAGCATCACCGCGCAAAGCTTCCAAGGACGGTTCGTCCGCTCCGACAAGAAGGGACCCTTCCGCGCCGACAAAGACGGCAACCTCACCGTCGTCACCCGCAAAGAAGTCACCCTCAAGGAGTACGGGCCGGCAGTGTTCGCCGCCTACCCCGACGCGGAGATCGTCGGCGTGCGCGCCACCCTCAACCCGACCGAAGCGTCCATGCTCCAAGTCATCATCGCCGGACTCGTCGCCTCCGAATCCACCCTCGAGCTCGTCGCCGACGCGCTCGACGGCACCGAAGAATCCCTCGAAGCCGCCAAGCAAGCACTCTCCTACATCATGGGACTCCCCATCTGCGGAGCCTGCGGCGAAGAATGCTGCGGCTGCACCGACCCCACCTGCGACGGATCCTGCTGCGACTGCGCCGCAGACCGCGCAACGTACATGGACCGCCTCACACTTCTCGCCACGCGGCTAGCAGCGCCGGCGAGTGAACGCACCACGGACACCGAGTCCGCCGGTATCGGCAAGCCGCTCGACGAGCACTTGGTCCGATGGAACCACCTCCGTTACCAAGCCAGAGAGAAAGGATTGCTCGCATGAGCGACAACCCCATCGAGGCTTCAGCGGCGGAACTCGAGTCCTTGAGGACCGAGATTGCCGACCTGGACGCCATCGAAGAACCCACCGAGGAGCAGGCCACGCGCTTCGCTGCCGCGCTCGCCGAATGGGACACCAAGAAGGCCGCGCACGACGAGCTCGTCGCACGCGCCGAGAAGATCGCCGAGATCAAGCGTGCCGCGCTCGAACCCAAGAACGTCGAATCCGGCTTCGGCGGGATCAACGTCAACATCAAGCGCGACCCGTTCGACAACCTCGACGAGCTGCGATTCGCCGACCCCAACAGCGAGGACGTCATCGCTCGCGCGCACACCGCGCTCGAGGAGTCCTCGGTGCGTGGCGTATCCGACTCGGACATCGAGGAGGCCATCCGCAAGGTCGAGAACGTCTCCGGAGCAGCCGTCTACGCGCTGCGCCACGGCTCACCGGCCTACATGAGCGCCTTCGGCGAATACATGCGCTCCGGCGGACTCCCCGTCTACACCCCCGAGCAGGCCGCAGCTGTTCGCGCGTCGCTGTCGCTCACCACGGGTGCCGGCGGATTCGCGCTTCCCACCCTGCTCGACCCCACCCTGATCCACACCGGGACCGCGACGCGTAACCCGCTGCGCAGCATCTCCCGCGTGGTCTCGGGAACGCAGAACGTCTGGCACGGCGTCAGCGTCGGCAACGTGACGACCTACTGGAAGGCTGAAGGGTCGGCGTTCACCGACGGCTCGCCAACCTTCGCCGGTCCCAGCGTGACCGCCGCGGCACTCACCGCCTACGTCACCGCGTCCTACGAGATTTTCGAGGACTCGAACCTGCAAGCACAGCTCCCCGGCCTGATCGCCGAGTCGCTGGACTACGCAGAGTCCACGGCGTTCATCTCCGGCTCCGGCACCTCGGCGCCTAAGGGGATCGTCACCGCGATCTCGGCCACCGCCGGATCCACCGTGACGGCCACCACCCGTGGCTCGTTCACCTCGGCCTCCGTGGCCGATGTGTTCGCCGTCGTCAATGCGGTCACCCCGCGCTACGAGGACTCGGCCACATGGGTCGCCAACAAGGCCACCTTCAACACGATCCGCCAGATGAGCACCGGCTCGTATGGCTCGCTGTTCTGGAGCGACTTCAGCTCCCAGAGCTCCGAGCGTCTGCTCGGCTCGCCGAAGGTCGCCTCGTCCGACATGGCGTCGGCCACCACCAGCGGCACCGTGCTGGCGATCCTGGGTGACTTCAACCAGTTCGTCATCTACGACCGCATCGGCGTCCAGGTCGAGTTCATCCAGAACGTCGTGGATGGCTCGGGTCTGCCTGTGGGCCAGAGAGGCCTAGTCGCTCATAAGAGGGTCGGCAGCGACGTCACAGACGTCTCGGCTTTCCGCTTCCTCAAGACTTGAGGTTTTTCTGAAGACCTGACCGGCTCAGTCCGTGGGGCGTCACCCCCGGCGCTCCACGGACTGACCGCAGCAAGGCAGCAACACAACATGGAGGAGACGCCATAGTGAGAAAGCAAGACCTTCCCTGTTCAAGTAACTGCGGACGGATCGTGGGACCAAAGGGTTCGCACGGACGATGCGGCGCATGCCAACAGAGAGTGCGGCGACGGAAGTTCGCAGCGACGCCATGGCGATTCTGCGACGTCGACGGATGCGAGATTCCGACCAAGGGTCCCGGTGACGCGCTGTGTGAGCGGCACTACTCACGCAAACGCCGCGACGGTCATCCAGGACAAGCGGAATCGCTCATCAATGAGCGCGGCACGGGAGGACTCAACGGCCAAGGCTACGTCGTCAGACAGGTCGACCGACGGCGCAGACTTGAACATCACTGGGTTATGGAGCGGTTGCTCGGCAGACCTCTCGCGAAGTGGGAGAACGTCCACCACATCAACGGAGTCCGTGCCGACAACCGTCCCGAGAACCTCGAGCTGTGGACCCGTCCGCAGCCAGCAGGACAACGACCCGAAGACCTAGCGGCATGGGTCGTCGAACATTACCCCGATCTCGTAGCCAAAGCCATGGCGCGGGAGACGCTGTGAGAAAGCAAAAGAAGTCCACCATCCACCAACCCGAGACCCGGCACGACACTGTCGTCGTGGCGTTCATCCACCCCGGCCAAGTCTCGGCATTCTTCAACACCTCCGTCATCGCGACGATCCTGCACGACCAGCACCACAAACGGCGCATCGTCGGCATGATGCAAGAGTGGTCCAGCGCGAACGTGTCCGCGGCCAGGAACAGTCTCACCACCCGCTTCCTCGAGGATCACGACGCCGACTGGCTGCTCTGGATCGACTCAGACATGGCATGGGAGCAGACCGCGGTCGACGCGCTCATCGAATGCGCCGACCCTGAGAAAGCACCGATTGTCGGAGGCTTGTGCTTCGGTGCGGCACAAGACAAGCTCTTCCCCACGATCTACCAGTTCCTCAAGCGCGACGACGACACCATCTCCACCGTGCGCGTAGGCCAATACCCCGCGGACACCATGCTCCAGTGCGCCGCCACCGGCGCCGCGTTCCTGCTCATCCACCGCTCCATCCTTGAGGACATCCGCGAACGCAACTTCAACACGGCGTTCCCGTTCTTCCAAGAAACCGAGCTCGCCGGCCAACCCGCAGGCGAGGACGTCACCTTCTGCCTGCGGGCCGGAATCTGCGGAGCGCCGATCTACGTCAATACCGCAGTCAAGATCGGCCACCACAAGTCACACCTACTCACCGAGGACCTGTTCCTATCCCAGACGGAGGACGTCGATGGCGACGAACTATCCCAGCGGACTTGATTCGCTGTCGAACCCTGCCGGATCCGATGCGCTGTCTACCGGCCACGCCTCGCAGCATGCCAACGCCAACGACGCCATCGAAGCAATCGAAGGCGAACTAGGACTCAACCCGCGCGGCGGTTCCGCCACAGTCAAAGCGCGGTTCGATGCGATTGAGGCCAACAGTTGGGTGACCTCGGCGCGGATCGCGGACGGCACCATCGTCAACGCCGACATCAACGCCTCCGCCGCAATCGACGCCACAAAACTCTCCGGAGTCGTGGCCGCCTCGCTGGTAGACGCGAAGGGCGACCTGCTAACCGCGACCGCCGACAACACCCCGGCACGACTCGCAGCGGGATCCGATGGCGTACCGCTGCGAGCCGACTCGTCTACGGCCACCGGGCTGGCGTGGAACCGCGACCGGCTCGCCAACCCAGTCGCGAACTACTTCTACCTTGACACTTATTCGCAGTCGGCCACTCTGACCGGGCTTCAGGGCTACCAGTTCTGCTGGCCGGTATTCAACCCGTATCCCGTCACCATCTCCGAAGTCCGCGTCTATGTGGCTGGCGCAGCAGCGGCAGGAGGACTTCTCCGGCTCGGGTTGTACAACTCTTCCGCCGGTGGGTTCGCCGTAGGGACGCTGCTGGCCGACCTCGGCCAGGTCGACCATTCAGCGACCGGCGTCAAAGCGATCACTGGGCTGTCGGTGGCGCTGCCCGCGGGCATCTTCTGGTGCTCCTACGCGCTGCAAGGCTCCGGCGCCGGCGGCGGCATACTCGGTGGGGCCATCCCGCGCGTGCCCGTGTCCTGGTCGGCAAGTACTGCCGGGTCCCAAGGAAACGCTCAATACCAGTCAGGTGTCACCGCCGGGCTAGGGACGTTCACCTACGGCGGCATGGCCTACGGTCCGCTGCCCGTGTTCGAGTTCAAGAGGAGTGCGTAATGCAGAACCTGAACGTGACCTACGGTCCCGGCGGATTCGACCCGACCAAACCCAACAACAACGTTGTCGCGACCGAAACTGTCGAAGCTCCCGATATTCCACCGTCCACCGACGAACGCGTCGCAGCGTTGGAGGACGCCGTCGACACGCTCATCCTCGACAGTCTCGGAGGCCTGTGATGTTCGACCGTCTCAAAGCGCTCTATGACACTGGACGACTCACCGACGCGCAACTCGCCGCCGCCGTCACACGCGGCTGGATCACACAGGACCAAGCCGACCAAATCACAGGCTGATGGCCGTCACCTACGACGACCCGACAGTCGCCTACAACACCGCACTCGTCACCTACGACGGCGACGGCGGAGCCGGAACCATGACCGGAGCCGTCGCCGAGACGTCCAGCATGACCGGCGACCTCACCAAGACGTCCACCATGACCGGAACCATCACCTACTGAGGAGGCAGGCATGGCCGTATTCGACCTAGGCGACGTCGCCAACCTCACCATCACCGTCCGCAACTCCTCCGGAGTCGCCGCCAACGCCGGAGCCGTCACCTGCACCATCACCCAACCCGACGGCACGAGCAGCACCCCGACCGTCTCCAACGCCGGCACCGGCACCTATTCGGCAGGCTTCACCCCGACTCAGGCCGGACGACACCTGATCCGCTGGGTCGCCACCGGCACCAACGCCTCCTCCTACACCGACGTCTTCGACGCGTTCGCCGCCAACCCGAGGTTCCTCATCTCGCTGACCGACCTCCGCGAAGCGCTCAACCTCGCCGCAACCAACACCACCCACGACGCGGAACTCCGGCTCTACCTCGCAGCCGCTACAGCGGTGATCGAGACCATCGACCAGTCCTACCTCACCCAAACCCGCACCCACACCTTCGACGGCGGCAGAAACGTCCTCGTCCTCCCCGAGACCCCCATCGCCTCCGTCACCACCATCACCCACAGTCCCACGCCAGGCACCACCGAAACCCTCGCCTCGGACACCTACCGCGTCGA
This sequence comes from uncultured Rhodoferax sp., assembly GCA_964569855.1. Classification (GTDB taxonomy): domain Bacteria; phylum Pseudomonadota; class Gammaproteobacteria; order Burkholderiales; family Burkholderiaceae_C; genus Allorhodoferax. The sequence goes on along the minus strand of CAZMXB010000154.1, from coordinate 5,893 downwards.
CGAATACGCCGGCATCATCTACCACTACTGGGGTCGGTTCCCCTGGGGGAAACGCAACATCACCGTCACCTACACCGTCGGCAACGGAGTCGTCCCACCCAACGTCATCCTGGCCGCGCGTGAGCTCTGCCGGCACTGGTGGCAGCGCTCCCAGCAGTCCCCACGTCCCGCGTTCGGCGGCGCCGGCGACTCCGATGTCGTCTACGTCGCCAACTACGCCGTCCCCAACTTCGTCATCGGCCTCCTCCAGCCGTCCGACGGGATCATCTGATGCCATCCAAGGCGCCACTGGTCAAAGCTGCGCTACTCACCGTCTGCCAAAACCTGTACGCGCAGCCAGTCCAAGTCGCCTACGGACACCCCGGCACCGACCTCGAAGACGACATCGTGTCCATCTCGAGCGCGCGATCCATCCAAGACATCGCCACCCTAGCCACCACCCGACCTCGTGAAGAGACCATCGAGGTCGACGTCATCTACTCCTGCTTCCGAGGCGGCGGGCCGGAATCGCAACAAGTCGCCACCGAACGCGCCTACGCACTACTCGGCCAGCTCGAGGACTACCTCAAGACCACCGACTACACCCTGTCCGGCACCGCACGCCTGGCACGCGTCACCTCCCACGACCTCGCCGAATCCGACGACCCCGACCTGCTCGCGCTCGGACGGATCGCCGAAGTCACCGCAGTCGTCACCGTCCAAGTCCGCATCTAACCCACCCCCACACCCCCGACGCCACCGACGGCGTTCGGGTGCTTCGCCATGTCGCAAAGGAGCACAAGTCCATGGCCGTAGTCAAGAACGTGTCGCCAGTCGGCGCGCTCGACATACCCCTCATCGGAAGGGTCGTCGAGGCCAACGAGGAGTTCGAAGTCCCCTCAGATGTGGCCGAAGCGCTCCTCGGCCAGCCGGACAACTTCCAGCCAGTAGCCAAGTCCAAGAAGTCCACCACCAACGCCTCGGAGGCATGAGATGGGTGCAATCCAAGATTCAAGCGTCGGCACCGTGCCAGAGGTCTCCTACGGCACCGCGCTGACTGCCAGCCGCTTCTACGAGTTCGTCGACGAAAGCTTCGGATTCGAGAAGAACATCAAGCAAGGACAAGGCATCCGCGTCTCGTCCAAGGTCGCCAGGTCGCCGCGGCGCGTCGTCGCCACCACCTCAGCCTCCGGCGACATCACCATCGAAATGGTGTCCAAGGGTCTCGGCACGCTGCTCCATGCCGCGTTCGGCGCCTCGGCGGTTACCTCAGTGACCACCGGCACCTACCAGATGAACTTCACCCTCGGATCCACCGCGACCCCGCCGTCGCTGACGTTGCAGAAGTCCGTCGTGCGAAGCGACGGCACCATCGACCCGTACACCTTCTCCGGCGTGGTGGTGCAAAACTTCGAAATCGACTGTCCCAACGGCGACATCGTGGCGCTCAAAGCGTCCACCTTTGCCAAGGACGTCACCACCGCCACGACGTACTCCACCCCGAGTTACGTCTCCAGTCCTAGCCTGTTCCACTTCGCTCAAGGCGCCATCACCATCGGTGGCACCGTCGTCGCACCCACCACCACCGCACTCGCCTCCGGCGGCACATCGGTAGCCAACGTGCGCGACTTCAACATCAAGGTCGACAACAAGCTCGCCACCGACCGCTTCAACATCGGCGGCGCCGGCAAGGTGGTCTCCCCGACCTACGGACTGCGCGAAGTCACCGGCTCCATGACCGTCGAATACGCCGACCAAACCCTGGTCAACGCGTTCCTCTCCGACACCGAGCTCGCACTGTCGCTCACGTTCACCTCCACCGAATCCCTCGGCACCGGATACGCGCAGCTGCAAATCGTCCTGCCGGCGATCAAGCTCAACGGCGAACTCCCCAAGGCCAACGGCACCGACCTCGTCACCGCCGCGGTCGACTTCGACGTCCTGGACAACCTCACAGCCACCCAGCCGATCTGGCTGGTGCTGCGAACCTCGGACGCCGCGCTCTAACCATGGGAAAGAGAGCCGTCGACGTCTCCGTAGACGCTCGCGACTTCGTGCGCGTCATCGGCCAAGCCAAGGCGTTCGACAAAAAGCTCTACACGGGACTCCGCCGCGATCTGCGCAAAGCCGGCGCGGACGCGGCGGAGGCCTCCCGCGTAGAAGTGAAGAAGGCTCCCTACAAAGTCGTCAAGACGCGCCGTTTCCGCATCATCCGCGGCCAGAAGGTCGTCGAGAGCGACACCATCCAGCACGGTAAGCACGAACTGCGCCAGCACATCGCCAAAGGCATCAAAATCAGCATCTCCGCCGGCGCCAGCTCGCGACGCGTCGGAGTGTTCATCGCCTCCCGCGGATCCGACCCGGCATCGAAACTGCTCAAGAAGCAGTGGGACAAGCCGAAAGGCTTCCGGCATCCCGTATTCGCCGACCCCAAGCAGAGTCGCGACCAGTGGACCTGGACCAAGCAATACGGACGTCCGTACTTCGGATCCGTCATCTCAAGCAAGCAGCCGGCGATCAACCGCGACATCAAGAAACTGCTCGACCGCACCCTCACCGAAGTCGCACTACCCAAGAAGTAACCCCACAAGGAGACGACATGAAAATCAAGATCGGCGACGCCGAATACGACGCGGCAGAGATCGGCAGACTCAGCCTGTACGACCTCATTGAGCTCAAGAGGCAGACCGGCCTCGAGGTCGACGACATCACCGGACCACTGGAAGACATGAAGGAAGATGAGTCGCTCCTCGCTACCGGGTCGGGAGTCATTGCACTCGCTGGCCTCATCTGGCTCACCCGGCGCAAGGCTGGCGAAACCTTGACGCTGGAGGAGGCTACCGACTTCCCGCTGGAGGAGTTGGAGTTCATCGACGACGACGACGATGAGCCTGAGCCTGTAGCGGACCCTCAGTAGGCCCGCACGGTTTCCGTTCGGGCCGCAAACGTTCCGCCTCTCGACGGCAACGCATCGGCGACATCGAGGAGCACGTCTACTCGCGCATCCTCACCGTCTCCCACGTCTGGCCAGGGATAACCCCGCTCAACGTCTGGGACATGCAACTCGACATGTGGCTCGTCTTCGCACTCGGCGCGGACGAATGGAACCAAGCACAGAAGGAGGCGGCGCGTGGCAACTAGCAGCATGACCTACAAGCTGTTCGGTCACGACGTCTCGGCATCGAAGACGATGAAGGACGTCGGCAAAGTGTCCGCCGGCGTCGCTGGAGGCATCGGCGCCTCCTGGGCTGCATCCAAGATCGGCGACTTCGCCAAATCCTCCATGCAGCAGTTTGAGAGCCTCGGCCAGACCACGCTCAAACTCCAGCGCTACATGGGAGGATCCGCCGAGGACGCCTCCCGCCTGGCGCACGCGTTCACCATGACCGGAGTCGACTCCGACACCGCGTCCAAGGGTCTCGGCATCCTGTCCAAGCACCTCGCCGCCAACGACAAAGCGGCCAAGTCGCTCGGCATCTCGTTCCAAGACTCCAGCGGCAAAGTCAAGCCGATGAACGAGCTCCTCCCGCAGATCGCGGAGAAGTTCAAGAACATGCCGGCGGGTGCGGAGAAGTCCGCGCTCGCCATGAAGCTGTTCGGCAAGAACGGGATGGCCATGCTGCCATTCCTCAACAAAGGCTCCGCCGGCATCCAAGAGCTCATGGCGCAATCCGACGCGCTCGGCACCACCCTCACCGGCAAAGACCTCGACGCCGTCAAGGAATACACCAAAGCAAAGCGGCAATGGTCCGAAGCCATCAAAGGCGTCCAAGTCTCCCTCGGCAAGAACCTCTACCCCGTCCTCACCAGCCTCGCCACCAAACTCCTCCCGCTTCTGCTGCCGAAACTCCAGCAGCTCGCCACCCACTTCGGCGACATCGGACCCATCATCGACAAGAACTGGCCGCAGATCGAATCCACCCTCAACAACGTCGGCAAAGCGCTCGAGCGCTCCGGCAAATGGATCGGATTCCTCTGGGAGCAGTTCAACAAACTCCCGGCCCCAGTCAAGGAACTCATCGCGATGCTCGCCATCGCGCAGAAGACCGGCGCTCTCAGCATCGCCTTCAAAGGCCTCGACATCGCGAAGAACCTGTTCGCGAAAGTCGCCGGAATGTCGGTTCAGGCCGCGGTTGTCAACGTCAACGGCAAAGGCGGCGTCCCTGGGAAGACCGGCGGCATCCCGGTCGGGACGATCGGCGGCGCGCTCGGAGTCGTCGGGTTTACTGCGGCGTTCATTTACGCGGTGCAACAACTCGCGTCCGGCGACACCATGCGCAAACTCAAGGAGACTAACGGCAATCTCTCTACGCTGTCCGGCTCCTACGCGGCGATGGCCAACGCTGGCGCATGGTCCGGATATTCGGACAAGAAAGTCAAGCAGCAGATCGAAACTGAAGTTGAGCTAGCAACTGCCGTTAGGGATGGAACCAAGTCGCGGTTTGAACGTATCCGTGCGTTGAACAAGTTGCGCGACATGGGAACGCGCGAGATCCAGTCGCTGAAGGATCAAGGCGCCTCGACGGAGAAGGTAAACGCCAAAACCGAACAGTGGCGGCAAACCCTAGCGGCGCAGGCGAAGTCGCTCGGCTGGTCAGACCAGCAAATCGAGAAATACTCCCGCCGCCTCGGATCGGTCCCGAAGAAGGTATACACGTCGATCACGGCGGAGATCATCAACGACGCCGTTGGGACTGCGACCGGCTGGATCACCACGCTTACCGGTATCCCGACGAACGTCAAAACCGAACTGACGGCCAACAAGGTCGAAGACTCGATGCGCGCGGTTACCGACTGGGTTAGCACCCTCACCGGCATCCCGACGACGAAGACGACCCGTCTGCTTGCCGACACAGCCACCGCGGCCACCGACGTCGCTGACTTCATCAACGGCATCCCGACATACAAGACGTTCAACATCGTCTCGCAGACCGCCAGCGCTGCCACCGCCATCGCTAACCTCATCAACAGTCTCCCCGCGAACCTGAACACCACGGTCGGCGTCGCGATGCAGACCGCAGGCGACATCGCGGCGGCGCTGCGGAAGGCTATCCCGGCGACGATGAACACGACCGTGAACGTCACCAACACTGCGACGGCGCTTGCGGCGGCGGTCACCTATTGGACGGGGATTCGTAACCGGATCCCGAGTCGCCGCGACACGGCTGCCTACATCAACACCACTCAGGCCGCCAATACAGCAGTGGAACTCGCTAACTGGATCAAGACTTGGATCCCGTCCAAACGCACCCAGTCGGCGTATATGAGCACCGGACCCGCAGCTAATGAGGCGGTCAAACTCGCCAACTGGATTGATGTGAAACTTCGCAGCCACACCATCCCGATCTACGCCAACATCGGTCCGGCGGCGAACTCCGCGTTGGCGTTGGCGGACAAGATCAAGCAGGTATTCGGCTCCTCGGCGCGGTCGGCGTCCATGTCCTCCGTCTCCGCTATGACCGTCTCGCCGTCCTCCTCCGCGGTATCCATGGCCAGGACCGGCACCACCGTCGTCAATGTGAACGTCACCGGCTCCGTATTCGGCAACAAAGAGCAGATGGCCAGGACCGTCGTCGCGGCGCTGCAAGACGCGCGTAACCGTGGCCTCCAACTGGACCTGGCGCGCTAATGCGTTACGGCAGTCTCACCGTCGAAATCGAGTTCACCGCCGGCGTCTGGACCGACGTCACCTCCGACGTCCAGCTGCGCGAACCCATCGAAATCAAGCGGGGCCGCAACAGCATCCTCGACGTCGCGCAGGTCGGCACCTGCCAACTGTCACTGTTCAACGACTCGGGTAAGTACACTCCCGGCTCGCCGACGTCCACCTACTACCCGAACGTCCGCCCTAACGTCGGCATCCGCGTCACCGTCGCCGGCAGTCAACGGTTCGTCGGATTCATCGACAAATGGT
>CAZMXB010000153.1:0-12101 GCA_964569855.1 uncultured Rhodoferax sp. | reverse complement strand
TCGACAAACCCGCCACTATCAATATCCGTGCAGGCCGGGCAGACGCCACATGGCGTGGCGGTGATGCCGCCGTTGCCATCCGGTCCCTGACAATTGAGCGATTTGGCGAGGATGCGTGACACCGTTGTCTTGCCCACACCGCGTGTACCGGTGAACAGGTAGGCATGGTGCAGGCGCTGGGTGATCAGCGCATTGGTCAGGGCCTGCACCACATGGTCTTGACCCACCATTTCCGTGAAATTGCGGGGACGGTACTTGCGGGCGAGCACGAGATAAGACATGCCCGGATTCTAATTGGCGCTGTCGCCAGGCCGAGAGTTGCAAGAGCCTGTACGATGGCAGGGCGCGCTCAGTTAGACTGTAAAGCATTCATTACATGCCGACAAGCACGATATGGCAGCACCCATTTCAAGAATCCTGCAGACTCTGCGTGGCTTGTTCCTGCTGTTGGCTTGCAGCTTGGGCATGGGCGCTCAGGCGCATGAAACACTGCGGGTTCTGACTTGGCCGGGGTATGCAGACCCAGACTTGGTGAAGATTTTTGAGCAACGCACGGGTAGCAAGGTGGAAGTGACTTTCATCGACTCCGATGACGTCATGTGGCAAAAGCTGAGCAAAAACCAGGCCCAGGATTTTGATGTATTTGCGGTCAACACCGCCGAGTTGCAGCGCTACATTCACAGTGGGTTGGTGGTGCCGATCCAGGTTGTGGACATTCCGAATACGGCTACGCAATTGCCGCGTTTTCGTGATCTCGAAGGCATTCCAGGACTGGTGCACGGTGGCCGGGTGTTCGGCATTCCCTACACCTACTCCGAAATGGGCCTGATCTACGACCGGCAACAGGTGACTGAGCCACCCCGGTCCGTCCGCGCGTTGTGGGACCCGCGTTACCAGGGCAAGGTCTTGCTGTACAACGGCGCGTCGCATAACTTTTCTCTGGCGGCCCAGGTTTTGGGAGACACCACGCCGTTTCGCATCGGCGACAAACAGTGGCCCGCTGCCGTGGAGCAGTTGATTGCCTTGCGCCGCAATGCCCAGGGTTTTTACAGCCAGCCCGAGGAGTCGGTGGAACGGTTTAAATCGGGAAACACTGCGCTCATGTTCGCCAACTACGGCTCCCAGCAGCTACAACTGCTGAAAGCTGCCGGAGTGGACGCGGGATATGTGGTGCCCAAGGAGGGGGCGCTGGCATGGCTTGATTGCTGGGCAGTGACCCGCGGCGCCAAAAATACCAGGCTGGCGCAGGCCTGGATCAACTACTTTTTGGAAGCCCTGCCCGGCAACGCACTGCAGAGCCGGCAAGGCCTTGCCACCACCACCGCAGAATCACCCAATTTGCGAACACAGGACCGGCTGAAGTGGCTGGAGCCGGTTGAAAACGTCGAACGCCGCAGCCTGCTATGGGAGCGTATTCTGGCGGGTGACCGGGCCAGTAAGGTACTGGCACCATGAAGCTGGGCATCGCGTTCAAGCTCGGCTGGCTGCTGGCCGGCGTCAGTATCCTGGCTTCGGGCCTGACCGGTTTTTACGCCTATCAGGCCAGCCGCAATCTGCTTTTGCAATCTGCCAAGGAAGAATTGCTGACCACCGCCAAGGTCTTGGCTCGCCGCGTCACTCTCAACCGCGAAGAAGTATCACGCAACCTTCAGGTGTTAAGCAGTCACCCGGCCGCCTTGGCCGCGCTGAGGGAAACAGCCTCCGCTGACCAGGAGCAACTGGCTCTGCTGTTTGAGAGCCTGATGCGGGCCAATCCATCCTATTTTCAGATTCGGCTCATTTCTGCGGCTGACAATGGCCAGGAGCGTGTTCGTGTAGACCGCGTCGAGGACCGTGTAGCGCGGGTTACCGGGGACGATTTGCAGGAAAAGGGCCATTTCTCCTATGTGTCGGGCACGCTCAAACTGTCTGCGGGCGCCACTTTTCTGTCGCGTATCGTGATCAACCACGAACACGGCGCCCACGCGGGCCTTGAGCAGCCTTCGGTAATCTTGGCCATGCCCGTGATCGGCGACAACGGCCGGGCAAAGGGTGCGGTTGTGATCAACGTGGACTTGAACAGTGTGTTCAACACGCTGGCCGCCGACCTGCCCAAACACTACCAGCTCTTCCTGGCCAACCACCATGGGGATTTCCTGATTCATCCGGATCCTAACCTGACCTTTGGATTTGACAAGGGCCGGCGCGTCCTGGTCCAAGACGAATTTGCGTCCACGCGTGACCTGATCGACGGCAAGACCACCAGTGCCCTGGCTGAGGTCGATGACGGTCGTTACGCCGACGGTCCCGTGGTCGCCGCGTTCGTGGGACGGGCAGTGAGAGTCAGCAGCGAGGAGGACCGTTTTATCTTGGGTATCGCGCAGCCCCTGGCCATGCTGCTGGAGCCAGCCAACAAACTGGGGCTGACGGTGCTGCAATTGGTCGTTGGCCTGTGTCTGGCCTGCCTGATGATCGCGGCTCTGGTAGCCAGAGCGGTGACGCGACCCATCAACTCCATGAGTCTGGCGATCCAGCGGTTTGCCTACGAGCACCAGCCCGCGAACCTGGCCGTAAATCGCGACGATGAAATCGGTGTTCTGGCTCGCAGCTTTAACCATATGCAGGACGAAATTCATCAACAACTCAACGCACTGGAAGCCAGCCGTGAAGAGCTGGACCATCTGGCGCGACACGATGCTTTGACCGGATTGCCCAACCGGCGGGCGTTTCAAGACCGGCTGGAGCACGCACTGGCGCGGGCGCAACGCACCGGAGAACGATTCGCCGTGCTGTTTATTGACGTAGATAACTTCAAGACCATCAACGACCGCTGGGGCCATGAGGGTGGCGATGTGGTGCTGAAAATTGTGGCCATGCGCCTGGACGCCACCACGCGCAAGGTCGATGCTGTAGCGCGCATGGGAGGTGACGAATTTGTCGTTTTGCTGGACAACCCGGCCCACCGCGAAGACATTGCGACCATTGCCGAGAAGTTGCTCGACAGCGTGCACTCGCCGATCCAGTATGGCGGACAGGAGTTGAAAGTAGGGTTCAGTATTGGTATCAGCCGGTACCCGGAGGATGGAAAAACTGCCGAAGCCTTGATGGCGCGTGCTGATCAGGCCATGTATGAAACCAAATCGGCCGGGCGCAATGGTTTTCGGTTCTCGTCAAGCAAGCCGCAACCGAGCTCCCCTGCCGCACTGTGAGCCTGACGGCATGCGGCTACAATCACGGCTGACGGGCCTTCCCACATGGTGAAGCGGCCAACCGGGTCAGGTGGGGAACCAAGCAGCCCTAACTGTGGAGCCAGTGCTGGGGTCAAGGCTCGTCAACCCCTATTTCAGATTGTGCAAAGCACACTGCTGCTGTCGACCAAGCGGGATACGCCATCGTCCAAAAGGCGAACCGCTATCTTCTTCATAGCACCCCGCGCTTATTTCACGAGGGCTGGAGCCTTATTTTTCTTGCAGCCACTGGAGTACCCCGTGGCCCGCGCGCCAGCCGGTGGCGAAACAGGCCTGTAACAGATATCCGCCCGTTGGCGCTTCCCAGTCCAGCATCTCGCCAGCGCAATAAACGCCGGGCATGGCTTCGAGCATCAGCGCGGGTGAGAGTGCCTCGAACAGCACACCGCCGGCAGTGCTGATGGCCTCGTCTATCGGTCGGGTGGCAATCACGGTCAAGGGCAGCGCCTTGATCGCCTGGGCCAGCCGCCCCGGGTCGTTCCAGGCTTCCTTGGGCAGCAATTCATGCAGGATGCCCGCCTTGATACCATCAAGGTGCAGGCGGCTTTTCAGGTGGCTGGACAAGGAGCGCGAGCCACGCGGATGCTGCACGTGCGCCAGCACTTGTTCGCCCGACATGTCTGGGAGCAAGTCCAGATGCAGTGTCGTGCTGCCATTTCGAATAATCTCATCGCGCAGCAAAGCGGAGGCGGCATACACCAGGCTGCCTTCTATGCCCTTGGCGGTGGCAACAAACTCGCCCTTGCGCGCAAAGTGAATGCAATGGGACGTCTTCAACGTGATGGCTACCGACTTGAACGGTTGACCGGCAAATCGCGTGGCGAAGTGTTCACTCCAGCCGCCCTGAATGTCAAAACCGCAATTGGCGGGCAGCAGGGGTGCGACCGCCACGCCGCGCGCGCGGAGCAATGGAACCCAGGCCCCATTGGAGCCCAGCCGCGCCCAGCTGCCGCCGCCCAGCGCCAGCACAACGGCCCGGGCCTGCACATAAACCGGGCCTTCGGGGCTGTCAAAAGTCAGCATGGTACCCGTGGCATCAGCCCAGCCAGTCCAGCGGTGGCGCATATGGAACAGCACACCGGCGCCGCTGGACGGGAAGCGCAGTCGGTGTAGCCAAGCGCGCAGCAAGGGCGCAGCTTTCATGTTGGTTGGAAACACACGGCCAGACGAACCCACAAACGTGGATATGCCAAGGCCCATAGCCCAGGCGCGAACGGCCGCGGAATCGAAGTCGTTCAACAAATCCTCGATCACCGCGCGCCGCGCGCCGTAACGCCCGGCAAACATATCCGCGCCCTCGGAATGGGTGAGGTTCAACCCGCCCTTGCCAGCCAGCAGGAACTTGCGGCCGATGGAGGGCATGGCGTCGAACAGGTGAACGGTCAAGCCCGCTTCACAAAGCACCTGCGCGGCCATCAGACCGGCCGGGCCGCCGCCAATGATGGCAACGGGTATGGACAAAGGGGAATCAGCAGTCATGGAACTTCTATTTCTATCAAGGTGCCCAAGGCAGTCAAAAACGCCGCCCGGACCCGGTGACCGGGGTGGGCCTGTTCCACCGCCGCGCGGTAGCTCTGCAACTGTTCGCGCAGCAGGGGCTGCAGGTGGGGTTGGCCGGTCGATTTGTAATCCAGCACCCACCATTGTCCCTGAGAGACGTTCGTGCTTCTGCGCAGCACAAGGCGGTCCATGCGCAGCACACGACCACCGTGCACCACGGCAACCTCGTTGCCCTGCCAGTCCAGCTGGCTGGCGTCCCAGGCCCAGGCTCCCTCGCCCTGAAGAATGCGCTGGGCCATGGTCTGGGCTTGCTGCAACTGGTACGCGTCCAACGCATGGTTTTGCGCCAAACTCTCCAACAGGGCCTGCGAACCCCACTGCGCTGGCACCACCCCGTCAGGAAGCGGCACATAACACTCCAGCAGTCGGTGCATGGCCTGGCCGATGCGCGAGTCCAGGCTTTCCTCCGCCTCGGGCGGTTCCGCATTCGCTATGTTTTTGGTAGCTGCCTGCGTATATTCCACGAGAGCTGGAGGCAGATTTGGCAAACACAGCAGGGTGAGATCGGGCTCCGTGGGATTGGGCGGCACTCCGTCCGCGTCGGGCACGGCCTGCCATGGCGCATCTTGAGCCTGCTCCTGCAGGCGCTGCCACCAACTGCCCGCGTTGGGTATGTGCGGCTGCAGACTGGACACCAACAGCGTGTGCTGGGTTCGGGTCAGCGCCACATACAGGGCGTTCAACTCCTCGCGCTTGCGGGCGGCCTGCTCGGTGGCCAGTGCGTCGGCCACACAGGCCGGCGGTTTGGACTCGCTGGCCAGAAAGACCAGACGCTGCGGAAAGGCAGCCTCGCCCGGCCAGTCAACCAGCACGCCCATGGTCTGGGCCTTGATGGCTTCACCGTCGGTGTCCAGCAGCAGCACCAGTGGCGCCTCCAGGCCCTTGGCGCCATGGATGGTCAAGAGGCGCACGGCATCGGCATCGGCGCGCACCGGCGCCGGCAAGCCACCGGCACGCAGCGCGCGCACCAGCGCATAGGCCGTGGTGTAGCGCCCGCCATCCACCTGCAGCACGGCCGCCAGCAGCGCACGCAGGTTGGCCAGCACGCCGTCGCGCTGGGTAGCGGGGCAAGCGGCGGCAAAGCGGGCCAGCACGTCACCATCGTGGTAGACGGCCGCCAGCGCGTCGTGCGGCGGCAGGGTGTCGACCCAGGTTTTCCAGCGGGTCAGTGTCTGATTGGCCGCCACCAAAGCGTCTGGCAGGTCCTGCTCTTGGGCCAGCACGTCCAACCACGGCCGTTTGGGGGCATCGGCCGCTTGCATCGCACGCTGGCGCAGCACCAGTTGCACCAGTTCGGCATCCGACACGCTGAACAGTGGCGACTTCAAAGCCCGCGCCAGCGACAGGTCGTGCGCCGGGGACACCAGCACGTCCAGCAGCGCCACCAGGTCCTGCACCTCGGGCATGTCGGCCAGGTCATTCTTCTCGGGCTGCTGGGCCGGAATGTGCAGGGCCGCCAGTTCGGCCTGCATCAGGCCCAGGCGCTCGCGCTTGCGGGCCAGCACCATCACGTCGCGCGGATGCAATGCGCCGCCGCGCAGCTGCTCAGCCAGCCAGCGCGCGGCCTGGCGGCACTCCAGCGTCTTGCGGGTTTCCTCGGCAATCCGGCGCGGCGTGGTCAGCGAGTCGCGCCAGACGGCTGTCTCTTCCTTGGCACCGCCCTCTTGCGCCGACTCGCGGGTGATGCGTGGCAGGCGGTAGATCGTTCCTTCCGCGTCCGACTCGGTGCTGTGGGCGCGAAAGCCGTCAAATTCGTGCGCCGCCTGGGCCTGACCCATGACCTGGTTCACCAGGCCAATGATGGCGGGCGCATTGCGCCGGGTGTGGTCGCAGCTCAGCAGATCGCCGCCCAGGCCCTCGGCCACAAAGCGCTGCGCTGCCTTGAACACCTGGGGCTCGGCGCGGCGGAAGCGGTAAATGCTCTGCTTGGGGTCGCCCACCAAAAACACGCTGGGCGCTTGGCCGGCGCCGCTGTAGCTGGACAGCCAGGCGCTCAAGGCCTGCCATTGCAAGGGGTTGGTGTCCTGGAATTCGTCAATCAGCAGGTGGCGCACGCGGGCGTCCAGGCGCTCCTGCACCCAGCCGCTCAATACGTCGTCGGACATCAGCGCCAGCGCTGCACGCTCCAGGTCGCCCATGTCGATCCAGCCACGCTCGCGCTTGAGCTGGGCATATTCCACAACCAAAAGCCGGGAGAGGCGCGCCATGCGCTGCTGGTGCAGCCAGGCCTGGTGCTGGATCTGGGCCTGTACGACTTCGATCAGGCAATCCTGAGCCTGGCGCACGGTATCGATGCCGGCCAGCTTGTCACTCAATTTGCGCGGTGTGCCCTTTTGCGTCAGCAGAGCATCCTGGGCTGCGGCCATGTCGCCAGCGGTGACCGCCTGCTCCAGTGCGCTGGCGGCGTCCAGGCAGGTCTTCAAGGTTGAGGCCCCCAGCAGACGCGCGGCATCCAGCAGAAGGCCGCGCACGCCGGGGGTGTGCAGCAAGGCCTCGGGTTCATCCACTCCGGCAAAGTCCGGGAACTGCTCGCCAAAGGTCAGCACCGAGGCGTCGACCACGCCGTGGGCATCGGCCAGCGCGAACTCCACACGCTTGGACAGCGCCGACTCCAGCGCCTTTTGCGTCTGGCTGCGCCCATGGGCCGCCACAGCCGCCAGGTAGTCGGCACGCGCGCTCGGGTCGGCGGCCACCGTGCTTTGGAAACGCGGCCAGGCCAGGGCGACGGCCTGGGCATCGTTTTCCAGCAACTCGTAGTGGGCGGGCAGGCCCATGTCAGCCAGCGCCTGCAATGGGGCGCTACGCACCAGCGCGGCAAACCAGCTGTGGAAGGTGCGGATCTGCACCGGGCGGCCACATTGCAACAGGGTCTGGTGCAGGTGGCGCAGGCGCTGCAGTTGGTCCGGCGTGGGCTCGTGGGTCAGGCCGCGCTGCAGCAGTTCCTGGCGCAACTGCGCATCGGTCTGAAGGGCAAACTGCTTCAGCCATTCGAGCAGGCGCTGGCGCATCTCGCCGGCCGCTTTCTTGGTGAAGGTGATGGCCAGAATCTCGTGCGGCGCGCTGCCCTCCAGCAGCGCACGCACAATACGCGACACCAGCATCCAGGTCTTGCCGGCACCGGCGCAGGCCTCCACAGCGACGCTGCGACGCGGGTCGCAGGCAATAGCGTAGAAACGGGTGCGCTCGACCAGGGCGCCGTTGTGTTCAAAGGCTGCTTGCGCGTTCATGTCCAGAAGTCCTTGCGGCACAGGCCGCGGGCCTGGCAGAAGTCACAGGCCGATCCTTGTCCCAAGGCCGGCATCGGTGCTCCATCGGCGATTCGCGCCATGTCGTGCATGACACCCTCGATCAGTGCATCGCGCGCTTCCACCAGTTCGGGCTGCGGGTAGGTCCTGGTGCCATCCCGCTCGCCCACGTTGATATAGGCGCCCTGCAGGGTGTCGTCCGGCAGCAGGGCCGCGTAGAAGGCCATCTGCGTGTCTTCCAGCGGTTCGCGCACGCGGCTGGCGGTCTTGCCGCTGTTCTCGGTCTTGTAGTCCAGCACCAGCGGGGTTCCATCGGGCAGGCGGTCGGCGCGGTCAATACGGCCAACCAGTTTCACGTCACCCAGCCGCTGGGTGTGGGCCGTTTCTGCACTGGCAAACACCGCCCCCGTAGACTGGTGCTGCACGAGCCAACGCAGGTAACCTTCGCGTACGGTGGGCCAGGAGGCTGCAAAGGGCAGAAACTCGCCGTCCCTCAGGTCCATCGACTGCGTGGTGGTGGCGGCGGCGGCCTCCAACATGATGCGTTGCTGTGCGACAGGTGCCGTGGGTTGGTCCGCGAGAGCCTCGTGGAAGTGCTTGAGCACCTCGTGCAGCCACAGGCCAAAGTCGCGTTTATCCACCGCAGTGTCCAGCTCATCGACCGATTGCAGGCCGAGCTGGCGCATGGCAAAGAAGCGATAGGGGCACTGGCGCAAGTCGTCGTAAGCACTGGCCGACAGATGGTTCACTGGCACCAGTTGGCCGCTGGGTTCCGGCCGCACAACGGGTGCCGGCACCAGCGTGCGCTGCTGTCGCGGGTCTGCAGCGCTCTGTGCAGAGCCTGCGGCGATTTGCGCCTGCTGAACGAGGGCGCTAGGCAACAGGGGTTCACCAGCGTCATCACTCTGGCGCCACAGCACATCACAAAACGGTGTTTGCAGAGCGTGCTGCCAGGCCGCTACGGTGCCGGCCTGCAGATCGTCACGCGAGGGCAGCCCCAGCGCCGCGCGCTGTGCAGTGGTCCAACCGCCGGGCGGCTCGGGTGACGGGTTGAGGCGTACCTCGTCACAGCCGGCCAGCACCACGGCCGCAAAGGGCCGCGCCAGCATCTGGCTCATCGGCAGGATGACCAGTTGCTCATGCTGCGGATAGGGTGGAGAAAAACTGGCACCCTCCAGCGCCTGGTTGACCCAGGCTGTGAATTCCGCCAGATCCATGCGGCGCACCGACCACAGGGCCTGGCCCACCAGGCGCTCCCATGCTGGCGGCGCGGGCTGCACCAGGCGCAGTACCGCCAAAACCTTGACGCCGGCCTCGTCAACTTGCAACCCATCCCACAGGCCACTGCCCTGCAGGCCTGCTCGCAGGGCGCCCAACCAGCCCGCCAGCGTGCGGGTGCCCTTGAGACCGTCGCGCACCGCGTTGGCGGCTGCAAGCAGCTCTAGCGAAGCTGGTGACGCCTGCACAGTTAAACCGTCGGCCACACTGCGCCAGTCGCGGGTCTGGTCCTTGCGGATGGCCCGCTCTAAATCGCCCGCTTGAAGCAAAAAGGCGGGAGAGCCTTTGAGCCAGGCCAGCACGGCGTCGGAAGAGGCATTCCAGACTACCGCTTTGAGCAGTGCCATGAGCAGGGCACCCGCGTGGCTGGTGGACAGCTTCCATCCGGTTTCATCGCGAATCTGCACCTGCGCGCTCTCCAGCATGGAGCGCACCCGACGCGTCAACGCCCGGTCCGACGAAACCAGTGCCACGGGGAAGCGTCCGGCGGCAATGTGCGCAATGGCGCAAGCCGCGGTGCGCTGGGCCTCGTCCTCGGCGTCGTGGCAGGGATGCCAGGCCATGGCAGCTTGGGTCGCATCCGCGTCGGCATCCTGCGGGTCAGCCAGCGCCAGATTTGCCATACGTGCGCCCCAGCTCGCCTGCAAGGCCGCGGCCAACGGATCGATGGCCAAACCCTGAACCACCAGCAGGCATTCCAATGCTGTCTTCACGTCCTCATCAAACAGCAAGTCACTGGCATAGGCGGAGTGGGCCGCCCATTCCACGGCGATGCGCGCCACTGCCGCCTCCAACGCCAGGGCCGGACTTTCCATGCCCAGCATGGCGGCGATCCGTGCCTTTTGCCCCCAGTGGGCACGCTCACTCGGGTGGCAGCCAGCCGCCAGAGATCCCAGCTGGTGCGCTGCCTGCACCAGCAGGCCGGCCAGCGCGTCCTGCTGGGTACCCAGACCGGCCGTGCGCAGCAGGGCCGATGCGGTCAGCGTGTCCAGCGCCATGTCAAAGGTGATATCCGTGGCGCCGGGGACAAATCCGCCCATGCGGGTGCGCCAGTTTTGCGTGGTCTCGAACTGGGGCGCAAAACCGTCTGGGAAACACCGCGCCCACAGGCGCGCGGCAAGCGGCAGCAGATGGGCATAGGGCAACAGCACCAGAGTGCGCGCCGGATGCGCTTGGCGCTGCTGCATCGCGTTCTGGATGCGCTGCAGCAGGCCGTGCCGCGGATGCGTCCACAGAAGCACCGACGGATGTACCGCCAGCGCGTCCAGATCCAGATAGGTGGGAAGATCGCTTTTGGCTATGTCGGTCATAGCTGCCGGAAGCCCGGGAAGAACTTGGTTTCTGTCACAATCGTCGCCACTTTAGCTACTCTGCACAACTCAAAAAGGAAATTCCATGGCCAGCGAACTGATCAAACATGTAACCGATGCCACCTTTGAGGCGGATGTGCTGCAGTCGGCACAGCCGGTACTGGTGGACTACTGGGCCGAATGGTGTGGCCCCTGCAAAATGATTGCCCCCATTTTGGATGAAGTTTCGACTGCTTACGAAGGCAAGCTCACCATTGCCAAAATGAACGTCGACGATAACCGCGAAATTCCCGCCAAATTTGGCATCCGTGGAATTCCGACGCTGATGTTGTTCCGAGATGGGCAACTGGCTGCAACCAAGGTCGGCGCCTTGAGCAAAGCGCAGCTTATTGCCTTCATCGACCAGCAACTCGCGTAATTCGATTTCTCCTGCGGCAGTTTTCCGATGGGCCGCCCCCCAAAGGTTCTGGACCGCTTCGCGGCCAGACCCGCGAGGGGAAACTCGACCCCTTGGGGGGCAGCGCAACACACGCAGTGGCAGGCGTGAGGGCAATGTGCCGCGTAGGGGCAATTTCCTGTCATAATTCACACCGTTTACCAGCGACCCACAAGGGCTGGTCCCGCTTTCCGGGCTAAGAACACAGAGGCCAAGCAACAGGTACTGCCTCACCCCCCTCTCCCCTGATTTTTTCTATTACCCCGAAATGTCGGTCAACTCCCCTACGGGACCCATTCCATGCACTTAAACGAACTCAAGGCACTGCACGTGTCGGAAGTCCTCAAGCAAGCCGAAGAGCTTGAGATTGAAAACACCGGTCGTATGCGCAAGCAAGAGCTGATGTTTGCCATCATCAAGAAGCGCGCCCGTACTGGCGAACAGATTATTGCCGATGGCGTGCTGGAAATCCTGCCCGATGGTTTTGGCTTTTTGCGCAGCCCCGACACCAGCTACACCGCTTCTACAGACGACATCTACATCAGCCCCAGCCAGGTGCGCCGCTTTAATCTGCACACCGGCGACATGATCGAAGGCGAAGTTCGCACGCCCAAGGATGGCGAGCGCTACTTCGCGTTGAATAAGCTCGACAAGGTCAACGGCGGCGGCCCGGAAGAGAACAAGCACAAGGTCATGTTTGAAAACTTGACACCCCTGTTCCCCAAGGTGCAGATGAAGCTCGAACAGGAAAACTCCAAGAGCGACGAAAACATCACCGGTCGCATCATTGACATCATCGCCCCGATTGGCAAAGGCCAGCGCGCCCTGCTGGTGGCCCCACCCAAGAGCGGCAAGACCGTGATGATGCAGCATATCGCCCACGCGATTGCGGCGAACTACCCCAACAGTCACATGATGGTGCTGCTGGTGGATGAGCGCCCGGAAGAAGTGACCGAAATGCAGCGCACCGTCAAGGGCGAAGTGATCGCCTCGACATTTGACGAGCCTGCAGCCCGCCATGTGCACGTGGCCGAGATGGTGATCG
>CAZMXB010000152.1:6879-12110 GCA_964569855.1 uncultured Rhodoferax sp. | reverse complement strand
ACACGCCGGTAAAGACCCCTTCGCTGTTGAAGCTAAAAACCGGGACCAAGTCCGGTCTGCGAGAAGCCGGGCGTATGTCGGTGATCAGGTTGTCAAGCACCAGGGGCTCGGCGTCTGGCTGCGCGTAGTAGGCCAGCACCATATGGGCTTGCGACCCGACGGCATCGGTCGACCCGACCTTGGCACGCACATAGATCAATCGGAGCTTGTCGGACGCAACACCCACTTCTTTCAGGGAGTAGTACTTGGCAATTGAGAAGTCTTCACAATCACCAGAGCCAAGGCCCAGGGTCTCAAGTGGGGTCGCCCAGTAGTCTGGCTGATTCCAGATCACAGAATCCTCACCAAACGTGATCTGTCGATTGAAAAAGTCATTGATTTTCTTAAGTCTGACCGTGTCGGATTCACTGCGCACGCCCTGTAGCAGCGTTTGCCAAGCGCCAAATTTACCAGTAACACCAGCACCCCAGCGCTGCGTGATGGACGCCAGCAAACGGTTGAAATCGGCACCGCTATAGGCGAGCTGTACGACCACGAATGCGCAGGCAACGAAAGCCAGCAAGGGGCGCAATCGGGTTTTGGAGCACAGCCAGACCATATTGTTTAACGCGGCAGGTGCGACTCTTTGCTGCTTGTTCGGTCAGCAGTCTCATCAAAGTAATCTGTACACTTTCTCACACAAACCTCACTTTTTTGGTACAAAGTTATTAAATTGACGCAAATTAGCTTGAATTTTCAACGAAAATCAACTGTTACAAATAGTTACCGAACAGTAGCACATTGGCCACATGCAGTGGCGCCTATTGCTCGGCTCGTCTTGGAAAGCTACCCTGCAGTATGACCAGATTGACCGCTATCGCTTGCGCCGTGCTCGTTTCAACCACCAGTTTAGGTCTGGGAGCGGCCTCGCCCCAGTCGCCAGGCAATCTGAAAGATGCCGTGGAGAAAGCAATACTGGAAAATCCCGAAGTCAAATTGCGCTTTCACAACCTTGAAGCGGCAAGCGCGGAACGCAGGGTGGCCGAGGGCGGCTGGTTGCCACGCATTGACCTGGAAGTAGCCACTGGCAGATACGAAACGAAAAATCCAGCGCTTGCTGCGGCGCTCGGTTACTCAGGCAACCGGGCTTCTCTGCAGTTACGTCAGACACTGTTTGACGGGTTTGCGACCCTGCATGAAACCCGCCGGCTGAGTTATGCACAGCAAGCTGCATACCACGACCTGATGTCCGCCAGTAACCAGGTCGCCCTGGAGGCGTCCCGGGCCTATCTGGATGTGTTGCGGTTTCGCGAGTTGGTTCAACTCGCAGCCGACAATTTCACCGCCCATCAGGAAGTGCATGACCGGCTGAGCCAAAAAGTGACTGCCGGTGTCGGACGTAAAGTCGATCTGGAACAAGCTGCAGGCCGTATGGCGCTGGCGGAATCCAACTGGGTGACCGAGGTCAGCAATTTGCACGATGTTTCCGCCCGCTACCAAAGGTTGGTGGGCGAAGTGCCAGCCCCTGAATTGGCGACGGTCCAACCCATGGCGAGTCCGCAACCGGCTGGTGCGGCCTTTCTGACCGACGCGGTTCGCAAGAATCCGGACTTCCTCTCCGCTGTGGCGTCAATTCGTGGGTACCGGTCGGACCTTGGCCTGCGTCGCTCCGCTTATGCGCCAACCATCGAATTTCGGGCGCGGCAAAGTTATGAGTCCAACCAAAGCGGCGTGACCGGTGACTACCGCGATACCGCACTGGAATTGGTCCTGAACTACAACCTGTATCGTGGCGGGTCTGACAAGGCCAGGGTCAACCAATATGTAGCAAAACTTAGCAGCGCTTACGATTTGCGGGACAAGGCCTGCCGCGATGTATGGCAAACCGGCGAAATCGCGCTCAACGACGCGCAGAAATTGGCGGCACAAATCAATTTGCTGGCGCAACACGAACTTTCGACGTCCAAAGCGAAACAGGCCTACCAGCAGCAGTTTGACATCGGCCAACGGTCCCTGCTGGATCTGTTGGATACTGAAAATGAGTTGTACCAGGCCCGCCGTGCGTTGGCAAACGCCGAGTATGACCTCCGATTGTCTTCGGTTCGGGTTCTTGCGACGTCTGGCTCATTGCTCGGCGCGCTGAAGTTGCAACCGTTGTCCAACACCATGCCCGAAACCTCTGGCGGTACCGAAACTGATGACGAGTTAATGCAGTGCAGTACCCAGCTACAAAAGTTGCCGACGCTGGACCGTAGCTTCGATTCACGCCCCGCCAACCTGCCACGAGACCCAGCCAAACCGACCCAACCAGCAACCCCTGTGCCCACTCCCAGCCCTGCCGAACAAGCGGCCGCCACCTGTAAAGAGCTACCGAAAGTCGTCTTGGACTGGCTCAGTGCATGGAACAAAAAGGACGTGACCCGTTATTTGGCGACTTACTCGGACAACTTTGTACCCGCCAAGGGCATGAAGCGCAAGGAATGGGAAGCGATGCGCAAGACACGCATCGGCAAACAAGGCGACCTGCAAATCACCATTGGCAAGGTTCAACCGGTCAAGTGTGATGCCAAGACCGCCGAAGTCTCGTTCTCGCAGGAGTATGGTTCGGTCGGTTACAAGGACAAGGTAGAAAAAACCTTGTCTCTGGAACAGGTTCAGGGCGTCTGGAAAATCACCAGGGAAGCAGTGACCAAGGGCCGGGCCTACTAAGCCTTCCAGGCAACAAGCAGGGTCAATACGCCAATGAGGATGGGCTGGTGCAGCATGTACCAGCTCAAACTCCAGCGACCAACCCAGGCCAGGGGCGACAACGCTTTGGCGGCGCGGTCAGACAGCAAAGGGGGTACCGCAATCCGGGTAAGCACCCACTGACCCAGCGCCATGCCCCACCACATCACCCCAAGCCAGGGAAGCACAGGGACGTAGTCCTCAGTCACGGGTTTGCGGCTGATCAACCCCAGCCAGTTCCACGTCTTTGCATCCAGCACCTGCGGCAACGATAAGGCAGCATGCAGGTCGCCAGCAAAAACACCCAAACCGATGGCTGCAGCACCCATTGCCCACAGCCATGGCCCGCACCCGGACGTGGCCCGGCACACCAGCAACATGACCGCCATGCCGTGCAACACGCCAAAATAGATCCAGCTATGGGAAAACATCAGGGCAGACCCCACGCTGACGGCCAGCGCGCACAGCGCAATTTGTGCCCAACGCCGCCAGAACCGCGCCCATGTCTGCCCGGCGTGCACAGCCAATGCCTGCCCGCAACCGGCACATAGCAAAAACAAACCCAGAATGCAGGTGCGTTGCACCGTCCACACCGGATCGCGGTAAAAATCCTGCTTGATAAACCCGAAATGGTTGAGGTCGAACGTGAAATGGAAAAACGTCATCCACACCACGGCGCCGCCGCGCACGGTGTCCAACAGCGGATAGCGTGTGATGGTCAGAACTCCGGCCGCGGGCGGCTTCCGAATCGCGGTCTTTGAAGCGGGGGCGTGGGGCTTTACAGGTCTGGCGCGCACCATCACTTGCTCAAAGGGGGCAATTCCAGGGTGATCTGGGCGGGTCCATCCGCGCCCGCAGCCAGGGTGGCTCGCCGGGCTGCCACCGACTGCAAAACGAGATTGGCATCCACACTGGCCCCGACGCGAAAAGGTTTGGGTGGCTTGCCATCGACCGCTATCAGCGCAGCACCACCTTTCGAGCCGGCAGCGATAACGCCGACCAAAACATACGCACTGCGGCCAGACGTGGGCGCGGCTGCTGACGGGGCCACATTGCCGCCCCCCAAAGCGCGGGCAACGGCCTGCGGGTCCAGGGGTGCCAGGCCCGGCGTCGCGACCGGTGCCGCAGTCGATACACTGTTGACCTGTGTACTTTTCAAAAACCAGTAGGTGCCACTGAGCGCGGCCAGCGCCGCCAGCGCGAATGCGGCGAACCGAGTGCTCCAAGTGGCAAAAGCGTTTGTTTGCATAGCCCGATTATGATTGACTCGACCATGATGAAACCACGACTCGTCCTTTCCCAGCGGCGCCTGCGCGCGCGCGGCTTCACCCTGATTGAACTGATGGTGGTGCTGGTCATCATTGGTGTGCTGGCGGCGCTGATCGTGCCGAATGTGCTGGACCGGGCCGACGATGCCCGGGTAACCGCCGCCCGAACCGACGTCAACAACCTGATGCAGGCGCTCAAACTGTACAAACTGGACAACCAGCGTTACCCCACTGCTGCGCAGGGGTTGGCGGCACTGCTGAGCAAGCCGACCGAAAGCCCCGTCCCCACCAACTGGAAACACTACCTGGACAAGCTGCCCAATGACCCATGGGGGCGCCCCTACCAATACCTCAACCCGGGTGTTAAAAGTGAGATCGACGTACTGTCCTTCGGTGCGGACGGTCAAGCCGGTGGTGAGGGCAAAAATGCGGACATTGGCAGTTGGGAGTAGGGGATTTACGCTGCTGGAGCTGTTGGTCGTGGTCGCCATCATGGCCTTGGCCACAGCAGGCGTTGGCTTCGCACTGCGTGATTCGTCCGACAGCCTGCTCGAACGTGAGGCCCAACGTCTGATTGCCTTGCTGGAATCGGCCCGCGCCCAGTCCCGCATGACAGCCAACCCGATCCGCTGGCGCGCGACCGAAGACGGCTTTGTGTTCGATGGCGCCGTCGCGGCCCCGCCCACGCCCTGGCTGGGGCCGGATGTTCTGGCAACCGTGACAAGCCCAGTGGTGCTGGGGCCAGAACCCATCATCGGCCCGCAGCGCATTGTGCTCAGCTCCCGCACCCAGTCCGGGCGCAGTCTCACCATTGCGACCGATGGTCTGCGGCCCTTTGCGGTGGTGACCGCCGCCGACCCATCGGCCAGCGCGCCATGACCTGTTGCACCCGGTTGCGAAGGCCTGACCACGGCTTCACATTGATTGAGGTCTTGGTCGCACTGGCGATTGTGGCCATTGCATTGGCGGCCGGCGTGCGGTCGTCAGCCGCGCTGACGCGCAATGCGGAACGCGAATCCGACCTGTTATTGGCACAATTGTGCGCAGAAAACGCGCTGGTCAGCATTCGCCTGTCCCGCCAAATGCCGCCGGTCGGCGACAACACCACCGTCTGCCAACAAGGGGGACGCGATCTTGCCACCACGCTCGCCGTGCGGCCCACGCCCAATCCCAATTTCTTGCGGGTCGAAGCACGCGTGGAAGACAACAACACGCCCCTGCTCAGCCTGTCCACCGTAGTGGGGAGATATTGATGGC
>CAZMXB010000152.1:0-6779 GCA_964569855.1 uncultured Rhodoferax sp. | reverse complement strand
GGTTGTTTCGCCTTGGGGCGGCCCGGCAGCGAAACGTTCTTTTGCAGGTTCGCGCGGATTTACGCTGATCGAACTGCTGGTCGCCATTGGTGTCATGGCGCTGATGGCCGCTTTGAGCTGGCGCGGGCTTGACGGCATGGCGCGCACCCAAACCCAGTTGAACCAACGCAGCGACCAGGTGATGACCCTGCAGGCCGGTCTGTCCCAATGGACTGCCGACCTGGATGCCCTGATGCAGCCCCCCAACACCCAGGCCCTGGACTGGGATGGCCGGGCATTACGCATTGTCCGGCGCAGTACCACGGCGTCTGGCGACGGTTTGCTGGTGGTGGCCTGGACACGCCGTAGTGTGGGCGGCAAGGGCCAGTGGCTGCGTTGGCAGTCACCACCGCTCATAACACGCGGCGAATTGCAAGTGGCCTGGGCCAGCGCCGCCCAGTGGGCACAAAACCCCGGCGATGCCGAAAGGCGCCTGGAAGTCGCAGTTGCCGCGCTGGATGATTGGAAGGTGTTCTACTTTCGCACCGGCGCCTGGACCAACCCCCTGTCCAGCGACGGCTCCGCCCCGCCCCCCCCACCACCAACCCCAGCTAGTGCGGATGGCGCCATCAAGCCCGCCGGTCCAGACCTCGTTTTGCCCGACGGTGTGCGACTGGTACTGACCCTGCCCGCCGATGGCGCCATCGGCGGAAACCTGACCCGTGACTGGGTTCGCCTGTCCCTGGCGGGAGGCAACTCATGACCCGGAGCCAAAGGGGCGCCGCCCTGTTGACCGCCATGTTGACCGTGGCACTGGTGGCGAGCATGGCCTCCGCCGCGCTGTGGCAACAGTGGCGCAGCGTGGAAGTGGAGGCGGCGCAACGCGCGCGCAGCCAGTCTCTATGGGTGCTGACCGGGGCACTGGACTGGGCCCGATTGATTTTGCGCGAAGACCGCCGTGCCAGCGCGATTGAGGACCATCTGGGAGAACCCTGGGCCGTACCGCTGGAAGAAGCCCGCCTGTCAACCTTTTTGGCGGTCGACAAAAACAACACCCCGGACGAGGCCGACAGCGCAGCGCAGGTATTCCTGTCCGGCAACATCACAGACCTCCAGGGCCGCATGAATGTATTCAACCTGGTGGACAAGCAGGGCCAGGTGTCGGCCGTCTGGTTGCGCGCCTTTGGCAAACTGTTTGAGCAATTGGGTTTGCCGCCGTCCGAGTTACCGGTGCTGGCAGAAAACCTGCGCTTCGCCCGCGACACCGCCGCTGCAATGACCTGGGCCAGCAAGGCACCGCTCATGCCCCAGCGGGTAGGCCAGCTGCGCTGGCTCGGCCTGTCGGGTCGCAGCCTGGCCGTGCTGGCGGACTACATCACGCTGCTACCGGAGCCGACCGCGGTGAACCTCAACACGGCCAGTGCGACCGTTCTTTTTGCGTGCATTCCCACACTGGATATGGCCCAGGCCCAACATCTGGTTGGCAGCCGCAAGACCGCGCATTTCCGCAATTTTGAGGATGTAAGCAAGCTGGTGCCCGACGTTGCGTCCGAACTGAAAACCGAAGACCATGGCTTCACTTCCAGTTTTTTTGAAATTCAGGGACGCCTGCGCATGCAACAAACGGTGGTTGAAGAACGCTCGTTGGTGCAACGCAAGGGCATGGACGTGAAGACGCTGTGGCGCGACCGCGGCGCGCAGCCACCGGCAACCAGCGCCCTACAATAACAATGCCCAAAAAAACCGCATGCCTACCCTGATCGTCACCCTTCCGGCAAGCCTGCCGACTGCAACAACGCCTTGCAGCACTGTGCTGGCCGACAACGACGGCACCATCCTGCGCCATGGGCAAACGCCGCTGTCGCTGTTCCCCGGGGTCAATGGCGGCGAAATCGTCGCTGTGGTGCCTGCTGCGCAGCTGTCCTGGCACCACCTGGACCTGCCCAAAGGCACTCTGGACCGGGGCTTGTTCCAGGACGGCAACGCTGCGCGCCTGCGCTCGGTGCTCGACGGTTTGCTGGAAGAACGCCTGCTGGAAGAACCCGAGCAACTGCACTATGCAATTGAGCCCCAGGCCCGCTCTGGTGCGCCGGTCTGGGTGGCGGCCTGCAACCGGGCCTGGCTTCATGCCTGGCTGCAGGCACTGGAGTTGGCCGGCAGGCCGATTGCCCGGATCGTTCCCGAAATCGCGCCTTCAACAGGTGATTCCCCAAACCCTCTCCTGCAAGCGGTGGGTACGGCTGACGCACCGCAATTGCTGTGCAGCAGCCCCCAGGGCGTGGGCGTGTTACCACTGAGCGCGGCGTCGGTGAGTCTCATGAGCCCGTTACTGAACGGCGGCATAGCGACCGAAATCGTGGCCGAACCGGCCGTAGCCGCTGTGGCGGAGAGCTTTTTCTCCGGCCGTGTGCAGATAGAAACCGACGCCCAACGCGCACTCCGTTCGGCCCAGTCGGGCTGGGATCTGGCGCAGTTTGACCTGTTGCGCACTCGCCGGGCCCGCACCCAGAAAAGCCTCTCCAACTGGACGCATGCCTTGTGGCGCGCGCCGCAGTGGAAACCAGCCCGCTGGGCTGCGGCTGCTTTGGTGGCGGTCAACCTGCTGGGCTTGCAGGCCTGGGCCTGGAAAGAACAGGCATCCCTGGTCGCCAAAAAGGCCGCCATCCGCGAGGTGCTGACCACTACGTTCCCGGACGTGCGCGTGGTGGTGGATGCACCGCTGCAAATGGAGCGTGCATTGAACAACCTGCAGCGCCAAAGTGGGTCCGCCTCCAGTGCGGACCTGGAGGAAATGCTTGGGCGTTTTCAGGCTCTAGCCCTCGAATTACCTGCGCCAACAGCTATTGAATTCATAGCAGGGGAATTGCGGTTGAAAATTCCCGCTGCGCTGGATACCCAATTGCCCGGCTTGGCCGCACGCATGAAGTCCGCCGGTTACACGGTGCAATTGCGGGACGACACGCTGATGATCAAACCGGAGCACCGCCCATGAGCAACGCCGCCGCCAAACTGACTGCCGGCGCCGCGGGGCCGATCCACAGCCGCTGGACCCGGCTCGCCGCGCGCGAGAAGACCTTGTTCAAGCTGGCAGCAGCCCTGATCGCCGGCGCGGTGTTATGGCTGGGTCTGTTGGGGCCGTCGTTGCAGGTCTTTCGCACCAGCGCCGCGCAGGCACGGGCGCTGGACACCCAACTGCAACACATGCAAGGCCTGCAGGCGCAGGCCAAAGCGTTGCAGCAGCAGGCACCTTTGGGTTACGACGACGCGGTACGCGCCCTGAATCTGGCCACCAAGCAAACCCTGGGACCCACAGCACAAATCAATGTCAGCGCAGAGCGCGCCAACGTCACATTGCAGGCCACCACTGCCGACGCGCTGGCGCAATGGCTGGCCCAAGCCCGGCTCAATGCCCGTGCGGTCCCGCTGGAGGCCCGTTTGACCCGCATGGCCACGCCCGCCGGGGTTACCTGGTCCGGCACCCTGGTTATGGGACTGCCCCAGCGCTGATGATGGCTACCAGACGTACTGCTGGAATTGCGCAGACCCGTTCCCCGTGGTCCTGGGCGACTGTTGGTGCAGTGCTTGGCCTGGTGGCGGGCATCATCGTGTTTGCCCCCGCGACCTGGCTGGCCAGTGCCGTACGCCAAGCCAGCGGCCAACGGGTAGAACTGGCGGGTGCCCGCGGCAGTATCTGGCAGGGCTCATCGCAACTGGTGTTGTCGGGTGGGCTGGGCAGTGGCCAGGCGGTTGCCCTGCCGGGCCAAATCCACTGGCGTATCCGCCCGGTGTGGGCCGGGCTGCAGATCAGCCTGGCGGCGGATTGCTGCACCCCACAGGCGCTGCAATTGCGGGCCACGGCACTGGGATGGGGCGGGGCGCGACTGGCACTGGGCAATGGCCAATCCCAGTGGCCGGCCGGTTTGCTGGCCGGATTGGGCACACCCTGGAACACGGTCCAGCCGCAGGGACAATTGGCCACTACCAGCCAGGACATCGCGCTGGAGTGGACCCCAACCCGCACAAAACTGTCCGGCAACGTGCAAATCGATGCGATGCAGATGTCATCGCGTCTGTCCACGCTGTCGCCGATGGGCAGCTACCGCATCACGCTGCAGGGTGGGCCAGAGCCCAGCCTCCAATTGACCACGCTGGACGGTGGCCTGCAACTGACCGGCCAGGGCCAGTGGGTGGCCCAGCGACTGCGCTTCAACGGTGTGGCAACGGCTGCGCCTGACAAGGTCGAAGCCCTGTCCAACCTTTTGAATATTGTGGGGCGGCGCGATGGTGCACGCTCCATCATCACCGTGGGCTAACCATGAGAACTCGCCACATGACAACACCCTTTTCCCCGCGTCCGCGCCCAGTCAGCGCCTCGAACGCTATTGTTTTGGTAGCTACTTACGCAATTTTTGCGGGGGCTACAGCCACTTTTCCCATAAATGCTTTGGCGCAGGCGGCCAACACCTCGGCCGCAACCGGTGGCGTCAGACGCGGGGACCCGATCACGCTGAACTTCACCAACGCCGAGATCGACGCCGTGGCCCGCACCATGGCCACGCTGACCGGGCGCAACGTGGTCGTGGACCCACGGGTCAAGGGAACCATTACGCTGACCACGGACAAGCCGGTCAGCCCTTCCGTGGCCTACGCCCAGTTTTTGGCCATGTTGCGCCTGCAGGGTTTTACTGTGGTGGATGCGGCCGGGCTTGACAAAATTGTGCCCGAAGCCGATGCCAAGCTGCAGGGCGGCGCGGTGTTCGACACGGTGCAGGTGACGGGCAGCCAGATCGCCACCCAAATCTTCAAGCTCAATTTCGAAAACGCCAACAACCTGCTGCCGATTCTGCGCCCGTTGATCAGCCCCAACAACACCATTAACGTCAACCCGGGAAACAACTCGCTGGTGATCACCGACTACGGTGACAACCTGCGCCGCATAGCCCAGATCATCGCCGCGATGGACGTGTCCAACGCCACCGACGTGGAGGTCATTTCCCTCAAGCACGCCATTGCGGTGGACCTGGCACCCCTGGTCTTGCGCCTGATCGAATCCGGCGGCGGTGTTTCGGCACCCGGCGGCCAAGCCGATGGCTCCTTCAAAACCACGTTGGTGGCCGAACCCCGCTCCAACACACTGATACTGCGTGCGGCCAACCCGGCGCGCCTGGCGCTGGCCAAGTCGCTGATCGACAAACTGGACCAGCCCGGCACCCAAAGTGCCAGTGGCAACATTTATGTGGTTTACCTGAAAAATGCTGAAGCCACCAAACTGGCCGTAACCTTGCGTGCGGCCCTGTCGGGCGAGGCGCGCGGCGCCACCGCCGGTTTGACCCCCGCGCCGGCCCCGGGTGTGGGCACCACCGGCGGCTCGGGGGCTACAGCGACCAGCGCGTCGTCTACCGGTGGCCAGATCCAGGCTGACGCTGCCACCAATTCACTGATCATCACCGCGCCGGAGCCACAGTACCGCCAGCTGCGCGCCGTCATCGACAAGCTGGACGCCCGTCGCGCCCAGGTCTATGTGGAGAGCCTGATTGCCGAGGTCAACGCTGACAAGGCCGCCGAATTTGGCATCCAGTGGCAGGGCGCATTGGGTCAAAACGGTGACGCAAACGTGGGCCTACTCGGCACCAACTTCAACATCGCGGGCACCAACATCGTCAAACTGGCCCTGACCGGTGCTACGGGATCACCCACGGTCGGAAATGGTGGCAACTTCGCGGTGGCACACCAGACCAATGGGGTTTACGTGCTGGGATTCCTGGCCCGCTACCTGCAAGCCAACGGCGATGGAAACATTCTGTCCACGCCGAATTTGCTCACTCTGGACAATGAAGAGGCCAAAATCATCATCGCCCAAAACGTGCCCTTTGTGACCGGCCAGTTCACCAACACCGGAGCGGGGGGCACCTCGGGTTCGGTTAACCCGTTCCAGACCATTGAACGCAAGGACGTAGGCATTACGCTCAAGGTCAAGCCTCAAATCAGCGAGAACGGCACCGTCAAGTTGACCATCTACCAGGAGGTGTCGACCATCCAGGCCAGCACCGTTAATTCTGCCAATGGCCCGACCACCAACAAACGCTCCATCGAATCCAATGTCCTGGTGGCTGACGGCTCCATCGTGGTCCTGGGCGGGCTGTTGTCCGACGAGTACTCGGGTGGTCAGGAAAAGATTCCTGTCCTGGGCGACGTGCCGTTGTTTGGCAACCTGTTCAAGTCCGAGGTCCGCAGCCGCAAGAAAACCAACCTGATGGTGTTCCTGCGGCCCGTGGTGGTGCGCGACGCCGCGGCGACCGACGCCTTGTCCATGGACCGCTACGACATGATGCGCTCGGCGCAACAACGCTCCCAGCCCGAGAACAGCAGCGCCTTGCCGGTAAACCAGGGACCGCTGTTGCCTGCTCCGGGTTCCGCCGAGTCCAAAAGATAGGCCAGAGCCGCACCATGCAGTACCCCCTGCCCTACGCCTTTGCCCGCAGCCACCAGTTGCTGCTGGAAGACCACGACGGCGCATTGACACTGTGGTTGCACGCGCTGGAATCCGAGGCGGACTACAGTGCCGTGGGCGAGGTGATGCGCCGGTTTGGTGTGCAACAGGTGCAAACCGAGGCCGCCGAACTGCTGCGCCAGCGCATCAGCGCTGCCTATGCCCAAAGCGAGTCCAGCGCCGCCACCGTGATCAGCGAAGTCGAGGCCGATGTCGACCTGTCGCGGATGATGCAGGCCCTGCCCGCCATCGAAGACCTGCTGGAGACGTCCGACGACGCGCCCATCATCCGCATGCTCAATGCGCTGCT
>CAZMXB010000151.1:0-12131 GCA_964569855.1 uncultured Rhodoferax sp. | reverse complement strand
GCAATGTGACGGCCTCCCAGGTGGGATTTCATCCGCTGGACGGCAACCGGAGGGCTTTTGCGCTGGACGACGGAACCCTGACCCTGACCACCGACGGCAACTGGTCCAATGCGTCGGTACAAACCATACTGGCGGGCACCAACCGCGCCCATGCCAAATTTGCCTTTGCCGCATCCGACCCGGCGGTGGTTTACGCCATGGCCAGCGATGCCGATGGGCGCACCAAACTGTTGAAGTCCACCAATTCGGGTGCCGGCTGGACCGTGCTGACCCCGCCCGCCGATTTCTTTTTCGACAACGGTTACCTCTACTACACCGGCGGCCTGTGGGTCGACCCCACCAATGCCAACCGGATTGCCACGGTGGAAGGCTGGGCCGCCACCACGCCGAATGCCGGCGCGGCCACAGCCACCAGTGGATGGGCCCAGTCACCGATCGGCTGGGTGGATTTTCATGGTGCCGTAGCGGACCCCGAGTTCAATGGCAGCAGCAACAAGATCATCTACCTGATGGATGACGGTGGCCTGTACCGATTCAATGATGTGGACACCTTGTCCAACGGGTCGTTCCTGGCGACCGGTATGACCATCACCGAGACCTACAGCGTGGCGGGCCGGGGCGGCAACATCATCTTCGGCGCACAGGATGTGGGTCCACGGGTCCTGCGAGACGAGCTGCCGGATGAGGCCACCCAGCGCTGGCGTTTTGTCGGCAACCCCGCGCAGTGCAATGGCTGCAGCTGGATTGGTGACGGCGCCACCACGGCGGTGGCGCCCGACAACCGCCAGTTGTTGTATGGCTCGCGCCAGTACCTGGACCTGTTTCGCTCGACCGACGGTGGAGTGACCGGCACTGCCTTGTGTGGCGTTGCACCCACCAACCTGACGGACGGACGCTGCAGCGACAACACCAACACGGCTTTCATCGCTCCGTTCATACTCGATCCCAATAACCCGGCCACGATGCTGGCAGGCGGAAAGTCCTTGTGGCGATCCACCAATGTGGCCACCGGCACACCCGTCTGGCGCACCCTGCATACGGGCGTGGCGTCGGCCGTCGGCGCCATCGCGGTTGCGGCGACGGACTCCAACAGTATCTGGGTCGCCTACCAGAGTGGCGCGTTGTACAAGACCAGCAACGGGCTGGCGTCGGCCCCAACCTGGACCCAGGTCAGCAATGCGCCCCAGGGCAGCAAGCTCAAGATCTTCGTTGACCGCAGCAATGCCAACGTGGTCTATCTCGGCATGGCAGGCTTTAGCGGTAATACGCTGTACGTGACCCGCGATGGCGGAACCAGCTGGAAGGCTGTGACGGGCCTGCCGTCGGCCAGTGTCATGGCCATGGAGCAACACCCGGCCAACGCCGCGTGGCTGTATGTGGGAACTGCGGTGGGACTGTTCGCGAGCCAGGATGGTGGTGCCACCTGGAGCACCAGCAACGAGGGGCCGGCCAATGTGCAGATCAGGGACTTGAGCTGGTATTCGTCCGCCGGCAGCACGGCTGAACTGCTGGTTGCCAGTTTTGGGCGTGGAGTCTGGCGGGCCAGCGTCAATGCTGCGGCGGTTTCTTCGGTGGAGACGGATATAGACAAGGTGTTTGCCTGGGCCGAGAAAACCTATCCCACGGTGTTCGCGCCCGGCGGCGGTGCATCGCTGGCTATTTCAGGCTACCGCTACCGGGCCTACGCCAGCGGGCACTTTCTGGCCGTGACCACCCCGGGGACGGCGCGACTGTATTACCTTGGTCCATTAAGCAACAACACACCGCTCGACCTGGGGCTGTTTTCCACCTGGCTGGCAACCGCCGCTCCGTGATGGCTGTTTGGACACATTTGCCTTCGGTCGCGCCCGCGAAGCTGCGATGGTCGACCCGGGTATTGGGCGTTCTTGTCAGCAGCTGTCTCCTCTGCGCCGCACAGGCCCAAGCCCTGCCGCCCGAGGTGGAGGCTGCCCTGCTCCGGGCCAAGGTGCCACGCGACGCTGTGGCCATGCTTGTAGTGGACGCCCAGGGGCAGAGCCCGGCGCGCGTGAGTCACCGCAGCCAGGTGGCCATGAATCCGGCCTCTGTCATGAAGCTGGTAACCACCTTTGCGGCGCTGGAACTGCTGGGCCCTGCCTACACCTGGTCCACACCGGTTTTTGTCGACGGTGCGATACGCGACGGCACCTTGTACGGCAACCTGGTGATTCAGGGCCAGGGAGATCCGAAACTGGTGCTGGAGCGGCTGTGGCTGCTGTTGCGCCGGGTGCAGGGTCTGGGCATTCGCGCCATTGCCGGGGACATTGTGCTGGACCGCAGCGCGTTTGCCGTGCCCGCCAGCGACCCAGCCAGTTTTGACGGCGAACCACTGCGGCCCTACAACGCCTCGCCCGACGCCCTGCTGATCAACTTCAAGTCGGTCGTGATGACGCTGGTGCCCGAGCCGGGTGGCACTGTCGCGCGGGTGCAATTCGACCCACCCTTGGCCGGCGTGCAGATGCAGGCTACGGTGCCACTGGTCGCTGGCGAGTGTGGCGACTACCGCAGCGCCCTCAAGGCCGATTTCGCGGACCCCAACGCCATCCGGTTTGGCGGTGCCTACCCGACGGGTTGTGGTGAGAAGGTCTGGTCCGTGGCCTACGCCGATCCCAAGACCTACGCCGAGCGCGCCGTGCAGGGCATGTGGCAGGACATGGGTGGCAAGCTCGCTGGCGTGGTGCGCACGGGAGCGTCCGGCCTGGGCGCAGCCGCAAAAGCCCAGCCCGCGTTCGAGGTCCGCTCGGCACCGCTGGCGGAAATCATCCGGGACATCAACAAATTCAGCAACAACGTGATGGCCCAACAGGTCTACCTGACGCTGGGTCGGGTGGCACCACTCCTGCCGGGAGAGTCGGCGCTCAACAACACACTGCTGCCCGCGCCCGGCAGCTTTGATGCGTCGAACGCCGTGGTGCAGCGCTGGTGGAAAGAGCGCGTGCCAGGCGTTGAAGCCCCGGTGCTGGACAACGGCTCTGGCCTGTCACGCTCCGAACGCATCAACGCCGACGCCCTGGGGCGCCTGTTGCAGACGGCCTATGCGTCACCGCTGATGCCCGACTTGATGGCTTCCTTACCTCTCTTCGGGGTGGACGGCACGCTCAAACGGGTCAAATCCCGCGCCACCGGATCCGCCCACCTGAAAACCGGGACCCTGGTCGATGTGGTGGCCTATGCCGGCTATGTGCACAGCACAGCGGGGAAGCGTCTCGCACTGGTTGCCCTTATCAACCATCCCAACGCCAGAGCGGCGCGCCCGGCGGTGGATGCGCTGGTGGAGTGGGCGACCCGCCTATAGGCCCCCACGCTCGCGGCGTGTGGCGGTCCAATTGACACGGCGGTCTGGGCGATGCCACCCAAAGCCCGTCAGTGTTTACCCCATGGTTGGGCGAACCCTAACGTTCTATCATTGTGCGTTCAAAAACGAACGGTCGTTCTATTTACTGGAGAGAACAATGAAACAATGGAAATGGGCAGCGGTCGCAGCAAGCTGCGCGGTAGTCTTGGCCGGTTGCGGCGGAGCGAGTGACGGATCAGACACCACCCCCAAAACCGTCGCACCGTCGGTCAAGGTTTTTGGTGACAGCATCATGGACAGTGGCACCTTTGGCTACAAGTTCACGATCCAGAGCGCCGACGCTGCCAACCCGTTCCTCATTTTCCCGGAAGTTGTGGCGGCCAACTTTGGCGCCCCCAAGCTGTGTTCGTTCTTCAACTTCAACGGCACCACCTTTGTGCCTAAAACGACCTGCACCAGTTATGCCGTGGGTGGCGGACGGGTCAACAACCTGAGCAACGCATCGGCTCCCAGTGCTACTGTGCCGTTCTCCATCACCTACCAAATGGCAGTGGGCTCGGCTTCGCTGAGCGCCTCGGACGTGGTCATTGTGGACGGCGGTGGTAACGACCTGGCCGACCTGACCGGTGCTTACCTGACCGCCACCACGCCGGCTGGCGTGGGGGCCTACATGCAGTTGTTGGGAACCCTGTTGCCACCGGCAACCGTCTCCGCCATCATCGGCGCCACCCCCACCAGCACCAGCATGGGTACCGCTGCGGGCGCCTATGCACAAGCTGTTGGCAAGACGCTGGGCGCTGCGGTCAAGGCCAGCATCGTGTCCAAGGGCGTCAGCAAGATCATCGTGGTCAACACCACCGACATCACGACCACACCGCGTTTTGCGGCTGTGCTTGGCGGTGTGGCGGCTGCTGGCGGCACTGCACAACGTGACGCCGTACAGGCTGCTGTTCGCGCCTGGACCCAGGCACTGAATGCTGCGCTGGCACAGGAACTTGCCGGCACCAATGTGCAGATCTTTGACCTGTATGCCGAAGGTGCCAGGATCACGGCGGCACCCGCGCAGTTTGCGTTGACCAACATCACCACGCCGGCCTGCCCCAAAGTGGCGAACGGCCTGGACACCACAACCGGTCAGGCCAGCCTGAGCCTGCCGGCCACTGTGGCGGCCTGCAACTCGGCCAGCATGTCGGCCAATATCCCCGTGGGTGAAACCTCTTCCAGCTGGTGGAAGGGTTATGCCTTCTCGGACAACTTCCACCCAACCCCGGCCCTGCACCAGTTGATCGGTCAAGCCATCAATCTGCAAGTCGCCAAAGCAGGCTGGCTGTAATTCACGGAGCAAACTATCATGAACAACACAGCAAAACTCCTCTTGATCCCCGCCCTGGTGGCGTGTGCCGGTCTCGCCCAGGCGCAATCGGCTGGCTCGGTGCTGGTGCGCGTTGGTGCCACCACCATCACGCCCAATGTTTCCAGTGGCGACCTGACGCCACCGAGCCTGTTTGGCACGAAATCCAGCATTGGCAGCTCGACACGGCTGTCTGGTGGTATTACCTACATGGTGGACGACAACATTGCCCTGGACCTGCCGCTGGCCATACCGTTCGAGCACGATATTTCGGGTGATGGCGCCATTCTGGGTGTGGGCAAGATTGGTACGGTCAAGGCCTTGCCAGCCACTTTGCTTGCACAGTGGCGCTTCTTTGAGCCCACCGCCACCTTCCGTCCCTACATCGGCGCTGGTTTGACCTATGCGGCGTTTTATGGCGCACGTTCCACCTCCACGCTGACCGCAATCTCTGGCGGCACGCCCTCCAATCCGACCACCTTGTCAGTCGATTCCAAATGGGCGGCGACCGTACAACTGGGCGCCACAGCCCAGTTCGGCGGCGGCTGGTTCCTGGATGCCAGCTATACCTACACCCCGTTGAGCACCCGCACGACACTGTCCACCGGGCAAACGCTGGACGCCAAGCTGGACCCCAGTTCCTTCAGCCTGGCCATCGGCATGAAGTTCTAAGCTGCGGCACCCCCCCCGCAAGCACAACAAGGCAGCCTTCGGGCTGCTTTTTTTCTGCCTGGCACATTTCGCAACGGCCCCGAAAACACCCACAGTCCCGGCTATGCTCGGCAGCCATGTACACGCAGCATTTCGGACTTGAACGGGATCCGTTTTCCATCGCACCCGATCCGCGCTTTCTCTTCATGAGTGAGCGCCACCGGGAGGCGCTGGCACATTTGTTGTACGGGGTGTCGGCGCGCGACGCGCGTGCCAGCGGCACGGGTGGAGGTTTTGTGGTGCTGACGGGTGACATTGGCACCGGAAAAACCACCATCTGCCGCTGCTTTTTGCAGCAGATTCCGGCCAGTTGCCACGTGGCCTACATTTTCAATCCCAAGCTCACGGTGTCTGAGTTGCTGCAGACGGTGTGTGAGGAGTTTCACATCAGCCCCGGGGCGCAGGCATCGGCACCGCCCACCGTCAAGGACCGGGTGGACGCGCTCAATACCTTTCTGCTGCAAAGTCACGCGCAAGGGCAGAGCTGCGTGCTGATCATCGACGAGGCGCAGAACCTGCAAACCGACGTGCTGGAACAGTTGCGGCTGCTGACCAATCTGGAGACCAGCGAACGCAAGCTGCTGCAGATTGTGTTGATCGGGCAGCCCGAGCTGCGCAGCATGCTGGCACGCCCCGAACTGGAACAACTGGCCCAACGGGTGATTGCCCGCTTCCATCTGGACGCGCTGAGCGAACCGGAGACCGACCTCTACATCCGCCACCGGCTGGCCGTGGCCGGGCACACCGGCGCGTTGCCCTTTGATCGCAAGGCTTTGAACCTGATCCACCGGCTGGCACAGGGTGTGCCGCGGCGCATCAACCTGTTGTGTGGCCGTGCCTTGCTGGGAGCCTGGGCGACGGGGCAGGAGCGGGTGAGCCGGGCTGTGGTGAAACGCGCAGCCCAGGAAGTGTTTGATTCGCCCGCTACGCCTGCTGTGTCCGCCAAGGCCAGCGCCGGGTGGTGGCCCGTCGCGGCTCCCTATGTACTGGTCGGTTTGGGGCTGGTTGTAGTGGCCCTTGGCCGGGAGTTTTGGTGGCCCCTGTTTGCTCCTGAAAGGGGGTCACCCAAGCCTGCTGCGGCTGTGGCGCGGGTTGCGGTAGTGCCCGTCGCTGCACCCCAGGCGGTACAACGGCCTGCGTCGGCACCGGTTGCCCCTGCGCCCGTGGTGACCATCGAACCCCTGGATGCGTTGATTGCGCAACTTCCGCGCGACATACAAACGGCATGGAGCGCCCTGGCCCCCAGCGGGCAGTTGCCGGTCGTGAAGGGCAAGTCTTGCGAGACCGCTGCCGCGCAACAATGGGAGTGTTACCAAACCAGCAGTTTGACCATTCCGCAACTGCGCCAGTTGTCCCGCCCCGGCTTCCTCACGCTGCGCCTGGAGGACGGAGCTGCCGCCTACGCCGTCGTGGTTGCGCTGACCGACGAAACCGCCACGCTGCAATTGCCCGGTGGGCGCCACACGGTCCGCCTGGGCGCGCTGGTGAAGCTCTGGCAGGGCAACTTTGCAACCTACTGGCGCGCGCCAGAGGGTTATGTACCACCGGCGGGCAGCGCCAGTGCGCCAACCTTCTTTGAAAGTCTGTCGCGCCAGTTGGCGGTACTCGACGGCTCCGGCGTGGCCAGTCCGACCGGTCCGGTCCATCCGATGTCCCAGAGCCTGGACGCCGCCTTGCGCAAAAGGCTGCAGGATTTTCAGCGCGCCCGCGGCCTCAAACCCGACGGGCAACCCGGCCCGCTCACCCTCATGCAGCTCGAACAGGCGATGAAATCAGCCGCAGCATCGCAGCCCAACCCTTTGCAGCCATAGACCATGTCCTACATCCTAGACGCCCTGCAACGCGCTGAAGCAGACCGTGAGCGTGAGCGCGGCACCGTGCCCGGCCTGCAGACCCGCGCGGTACTCCCTGGCTCCCTGCCGTTGCGCCATGGCCCACGCGTGGGTGTGGGGGCAATCGCGGCGGCCGCAGCCGGGCTGGCCATCCTCGTCGCGGTCATATTCTGGTTTTGGCGCAGCGCCGAGCAGGAACCGGCAGTTCCAATGGTTCAAGCCCAAGCCCCGGAGGCAACAACACTGGTACCCAGTGCAGCCATAACGCCCACGCCGGTCGTGGTGGGAAATCGCAACGTGGCGGCAGTGGCAGCAGTGACGGCACCGCCTCAGCGCCCGGTCGAAACGCCCAAAAAGGCGCAGGCAGTGTCCGCACCAACCCGTGCCAGCAGCAGCGCCACCAGTAGCGCCGCCGCTGCCAACGTGGTGCCGTTGTTCAAAGACTTGCCGGAAGAATTGCGTCGCCAGGTGCCCGCATTGGCCATTTCGGGTGCGGTGTATTCCGAGAACCCGGCGCAGCGGCTGTTGCTGGTCAATGGCCAGGTGTTGTCACAGGGCAGCCCCGCCGCCCAAGACGTTACGCTGGAGGAGATACACCCCACCACCTCCGAATTCAGCTTCAAGGGCACCCGTTTTCGGCTACCGCATTAGCCAGTTCAAGCCGCGCTGGCGCGCTCCAGGCGGTCGCGTACCCCTTCCCAATCGGGTGTGACGGGTGGTGTCTCAACCCAGATCAGCTTGACACCGGCGTCGTCAAACCCGCGCAGGGCGGCGAACAACTGGTGAGCCGTGGCGGTTGCGTCGTCCGGCATGCGGCGCAGCAGAATCGACAGAGGAACTTTCTGCAGCGGTGTCCGCGCGTAGACGGCAATGGACGGCCGCGTCTCCGAGCCCTGCTGGTACATCACGTCACCCAGCAGGTTCACCGCCGTTTGCAAAGCCTTGGCATCCATCAGCCGCAATTTGGCGTTCGGCGCGTAGTGCGATTCAAGCGTGCCTGATGCCTTTGGGGCCTCCAGCCCTCGTGTTTGCTGCGCGAGCAGCTCCTCATTTGATAGCGGTTTTTGCCCGCAGGCCTGTTCAATCTGCAAACGGCTGATGGAGCCCGGGCGCAACAACACCGGAACCCCCCGCGTGCAGTCGATGATGGTGGACTCAATGCCCAAGTCACAGGGACCGCCATCCAGAATCAGCAGATCAGGGCCCAACTCGCTGTCTACATGGGCGGCGGTGGTCGGGCTGACGCGCCCGAACCGGTTGGCGCTGGGGGCGGCAATGCCCCAGACCGGCACCTGATCGGCCGAAGTTTCACGCAGCGCGTGCAGCACGGCCTGCGCCGCCGGGTGGGCCGGGCAGCGTATGCCAATGGAGGGTTGGCCACCCGCTGCAGCGGCACCCACGCCGTCGCGGCGCGGCAGGATCAGCGTTAGCGGTCCGGGCCAGAAGGCCGACATCAAGTGCTGGGCAAAGGGCGGCACCCGGGCCGCAAAATGCGCGACGGCCGTCATGCCGCCTTCCTGCGACGACACGTGCACGATCAGCGGGTGGTCGGCCGGGCGGCCTTTGGCGGCAAATATTTTCGCGACTGCCGCGTCGTTGTCGGCATCCGCCCCCAAGCCGTATACGGTCTCGGTTGGCAAACCAATCAGGCCTCCAGCCCTCGTATTTGCTGCGCAAGCAGCTATGGATTCAGGAGCAGATGCGGGCAGGATCATGGCCGCACTCAGAACGGCGCAATGCCCAAAACGGCAGCGGCCTGCAGGGCCGTGGCGCGCACCTGTTCCACGGTGCCACCGGTGATCGTCAGATGGCCCATCTTGCGGCCCTTGCTGGCCTTGGCCTTTCCATACAGGTGCAGGTGGGTGCCGGGCAGGGCCAGCACCTGCGCCCAAGGCGGCGTTCCGCCCGCTGGCCAGATATCGCCCAGCAGATTCAGCATGATGGCCGGGCTGTGCTGGCGCGGCTGTGTCAGTGGCAAGCCCACCAGCGTACGCACCTGCAGCTCGAACTGCGACACATCGCAGGCGTCCATGCTGTAGTGGCCACTGTTGTGCGGGCGCGGGGCTATTTCGTTGACGACCAGGCCCCCCAATGTCGCAGCATCGTCCGAATCGGGCTCCAGCACGAAGAATTCGACACACAGCACGCCCACATACTGCAGACCATCTGCTACCAATTTCGCAGCAGCTACTGCACGTTCTGCGAGGGCTGGCGGCAAATTTCCTTCATATACTTCGGTCACGGCCAGAATGCCGTCGCGGTGCAGGTTGCGCTGCGCCGGCAGGTTGACACAAGTGCCATCAGCACCACGCGCCACGATCACCGAACACTCCAGTTGCAGCGGCAGCATTTTTTCCAGCACACAAGGCACGTTCTTCAGGTCGGTCCAGGCGGCTGCCAATTCGGCCTGTGTGCGCACACGCACCTGGCCCTTGCCGTCGTAGCCCATGCTGCTGGTCTTCAAAATGCCTGGCAGCAGATCGTCTGGCACAACTGCCAGTTGCACCGGGGTTTCGATCACCGCATAGGGAGCTACCGGCACACCACACGACTCAAAGTGCGACTTTTCGCGGGCGCGGTCCTGGGCAATGGCCACTGCCTCGGCCGCAGGCGAAACGGTGCGTGTCTGCGCCAGTTGCGCCAGTGCCCTGGCGGGCACGTTCTCGAACTCGGTGGTGACGGCGACGCACCGGTCGGACAACTGCTGCAGCCCTTCTGGGTCGGTATACGCGGTCTGGATGTGGTGGTGGCTGACGCGCCCGGCCGGACTCAGCGGGTCCGGGTCCAATACGGCGGTGAAATAGCCCATGCACTGCGCGGCGTGCACAAACATGCGGCCCAACTGGCCACCGCCCATCACACCCAAGGTGATCTCGGGGCTCATACGACCTGCCGCCGCGCCGCCCCAAGGCAGGTCAGCCCCCTCGGGGGGCAGCGACCCGTGCAACGGCGGAGCGTGGGGGCTCATAGTACTGGCGGCACGGTCATGCCACGCGCCACTTCGGTCTGGTGGGCGCGAAACTCGTCCAGTTTCTTGCGCAGGGTGGGCTGGTCCGCTGCCAGCATGGCCACCGCAAACAGCGCAGCATTGGCGGCACCGGCTGCGCCAATGGCAAACGTGGCCACCGGTACGCCTTTGGGCATTTGCACGATGCTGTGCAGGGAATCCACGCCCGACAGGTGTTTGCTGGCCACCGGCACCCCGAGTATCGGCACCGTCGTTTTGGCCGCCAGCATGCCCGGCAGGTGGGCGGCGCCACCGGCACCGGCAATGATGGCGCGCAGGCCGCGTCCCACGGCGGCCTCGGCGTAGGCGAACATGTCATCGGGCATGCGGTGGGCCGAAACCACCTTTGCTTCGTGGCCGATGCCAAACTGTTGGAGAATCTGTACTGCATGTTGCATGGTGTCCCAGTCGGAGCTGGAGCCCATGACGACGCCGATTTGAATGTTTGTCATGCTTTTAAAATGTTGAGGACAGAGCTAAAGGTCTGTCCCGCAATGTTTCAGCATTTTACTTTTTCGCTCTGAGCGACCCCTCATGATCAATGTCACCGTAGAAAACTTCGAAGCCGAAGTCGTCGCCGCCTCTGCCCAGGTCCCTGTTCTGGTTGATTTCTGGGCTCCGTGGTGCGGTCCCTGCAAAGTCATTGGCCCGGTGCTGGAGAAGCTGGAGACCGACTACGAGGGCCGCTTCAAGCTGGTCAAGATCGACTCCGACCAGCAGCAGGAACTGGCGCAGGCGTTTGGCATCCGCTCCATTCCGACCTGCGTGCTGATGGTTGGCGGCAAGCCGGTGGACGGGTTTATGGGTGCGCAGTCCGAGGGGCAGATCAAGGCTTTTCTGGACAAACATGTGCCCTCCATTGAAGTGCTGGAAGCCCAGTCCGAAGCCGAAGACGCCCAGGCCCTGATAGCAGCCGGTGACCCGCAGGCGGCCCTGCACAAGTTGCACGAAGCGCTGACGATCAACCCCGGAAATGACGATGCCCGTTACGACTACGTCAGGCTGCTGATCGAAAACGACA
Organism: uncultured Rhodoferax sp.; assembly: GCA_964569855.1. Classification (GTDB taxonomy): domain Bacteria; phylum Pseudomonadota; class Gammaproteobacteria; order Burkholderiales; family Burkholderiaceae_C; genus Allorhodoferax. Next base: position 896 of record CAZMXB010000151.1, on the reverse strand, counting down.
TGCTCGAAGACGCCGAGGCAGCCTTGGCACCCGCGCTGGCCGAAATTCCGCGCCAACTGCGGTTTGAGGCTCTGGGGCAGTTTCTGGATGCCATCAAGTTCGTGATGGCCGATGAGCGCGGCACCTGGGCCCCGGAGCAGTTTGACGCGCTGATTGCCCAGAACAAACGCGACTTTGACACCCGCCTGGCCAAAGCCCGTGTGCTGATGGTGGGTGGCGACTGGACCGGCTCCATGGACGAGTTGCTGGAGATCATCATGCGTGACAAGGCTTGGGGCAATGCCGTGCCACGCAAGACCTATGTCGCCATCCTGGAACTGCTGACCCCGCCCAAACCGAAGGCCGACCCGCTGGCCGCGGGTAAAACCGCGGGCGGCATCGAATTGGCTGGCAAAGTCGCCACGACCTTGGACCCGCAAGCTCAGTTGGTTGCCACCTACCGCCGCAAATTGAGCATGGCGTTGAATTGAATCCGTTACCCGGCTGACAAATGGCTGCATCTGCCCGCCCCCTGACCTGCTACACGAACACCGGCCACACGCCGGGGTTGAGATTGATCGATCTCGTCGGAGAACGAATGAGAGTCTATGTGCTTAATTGGCCTGCAGCCCTCGTAGGATAAGCGCAAGCAGCTACTAAGTTTGTAGCAAATAGAGGTTTAGATCACCCGTTGCCCCAGCGCTATGACTGTTTTGGCGGCACGGTTTGGGTCATTGGCCCCCCTCATCGTGTTACACGCCAACAAATCGGCGGGGACCAACGGCCCAAACCATGCGGGTAGGGTGTTGGTTGGACCGGCAATGGTGGTCAGTTCAGTGGCGTAAGCCGATGCCTGGGAATACCCGCTTCTATGAGGACTCGTTTGTCAAGCTCTCTTTTTTGATAACGGTATTCGG
>CAZMXB010000150.1:0-12184 GCA_964569855.1 uncultured Rhodoferax sp. | reverse complement strand
GCAGACCAGCGACGGTGCCGGTGCCCTGATTCTGGCCAGCGAAAAGGCGGTGAAGCAGTTTGGCCTGACGCCCCTGGCGCGTTTTGTGTCTTACGCTGCACGCGGCGTGCCGCCCGAAATCATGGGCATTGGTCCGATTGAGGCGATTCCGGCCGCACTGCGCTACGCCGGCCTGCAGCACAGCGACATCGACTGGTTCGAGCTGAACGAAGCCTTTGCCGCCCAGTCGCTGGCTGTCATCAACACTCTGGGGCTGGACCCCAGCAAGGTCAACCCCATGGGCGGCGCCATCGCGCTGGGCCACCCGCTGGGCGCCACCGGTGCTATCCGGGCCGCGACAGTGATTCACGCACTGCATCGCCATAATCTGAAGTACGGCATGGTGACCATGTGCGTGGGCACGGGTCAGGGGGCTGCCGGGATTTTTGAGCGAGTTTGATGTTTTTGCGGGACAGACCGCTGTCGCGTAGCGGCAAGCTCTGTCCTCAACTGATTAAACCGTCCCCAGGTCACCTTCCGGTGGCCTTTTTTTATTTTGGAGACTGCTTTGACCAGCCATGTTTTTGACCAGGCGATTGCCCTGGAGTTGCAAAGCGACGGCAGCTTTGCCGGCCACACCAGCGCGGCCTATGCCAATATGGTCGGGCCGTTTGGCGGCATCAGCGCTGCGCAGATGTTGAACGCGGTGCTGCTGCACCCGGCCCGCCTGGGCGAGCCGGTTTCGCTCACCATCAACTTTGCAGCCGCCCTGGCCCAAGGCCCGTTCACGGTGCAGGCCCGCGCCGCGCGCACCAACCGCTCCACCCAGCACTGGACCATTGAGGTGCTGCAGAACGGGGAGACCGTGCTGACCGGAACCGCCTTCACCGCCTTGCGCCGCGAGACTTGGGGCGTCGATGAAGAAGCCATGCCCCGATTTCCAGCGCCACAGGAAACCCCGCACGGCCAGGGCCCCATACCCATGGAGTGGGTCAAGCGGTACGAGATGCGCCCCATCGCGGGCGCCATGCCCACGGTTTGGGACGGCAGTGGAGACACCAGCCTGACCCAACTGTGGGTACGTGATAACCCGCCGAGAGCGCTGGACTTTGCCTCGCTTACGGCGCTGGCCGATGTATTCTTCCCGCGCGTGTTCGTGCGCCGCGCCACGCTGGTGCCGGTGGGCACCGTGACCATGACGGTGTATTTCCACGCGGACAGCGCGCAACTGCAGGCCAGCGGCAATGGTTACCTGCTGGCCCAGGCCCGTGCCCAAGCGTTTCGCAACGGCTACTTTGACCACACGGGACAGTTGTGGAACGAAGCCGGCGTGTTGCTGGCCACCACGCACCAGCTTGTCTATTACAAGAGCTAACATGTTTGCGGGACAGACCGCCGTCGCGCAGCGGCAAGCTCTGTCCTCAACTGATGAAGAAAGACCCTTATGCAAGACATGCTGACCCACATCGCCGACGGCGTACTCACACTGACTATCAACCGTCTGGACAAGAAGAACTCCTTCACCCCCGCCATGTACGCCGCCATGGCCGAAGGTCTGGAGCAGGCCAAGAATGATCCCGCCATCCGCGTCACCGTGATCCAGGGCGACATCACGGTGTTCAGTGCCGGCAACGACATTGGGGACTTTTTGCAGCGCAAGCCGTCCACGCAGGAGTCTCCGGTGTTCCAGTTCCTGCGCGCCATTGCGTCACATCCCAAACCCGTCATCGCCGCCGTGTGCGGTCCAGCCGTGGGCATTGGCACCACGCTGCTGTTCCACTGTGACCTGGTCTATGCCGGCGACAACGCCGCCTTCTCCATGCCCTTTGTAAACCTGGGCCTGTGCCCCGAGGCGGCGTCCAGTCTGCTGGTGCCGCAGATGATGGGTTACCACCGCGCGGCGGAAGCGTTCCTGCTGGGCGAGCCCTTCATGGCCGAGGCGGCTTTGGAAGTGGGGCTGGTGAACCGCATCCTGCCGCCTACCGAAGTCAACACCGTGGCACAGGCTCAAGCCCGCAAGCTGGCCGCCAAGCCGCTGGCCGCGCTGGTCGAGACCAAGCGCCTGATGAAAAAGGGCCAGATGGCCCAGGTGCTGGCACAGATGAGGGAGGAGGGCGAGAGCTTTGCCCGCCTGTTGCAGGAGCCGGCTGCAAAGGAGGCGTTCACAGCCTTTCTGGAGAAGCGCAGGCCCGATTTCTCCAGGGTCTCATAAGCAAAACTGACTGCTAGCCCTCGTCGAATATAAGAGTTAAGCTATTAAAGTAATAGCAAATTGCCATTGCCCGACCCCTGACAGGAGACACCATGGACACCGCGACCCCACCTGTATCCCGGACCGTAAGCCTCAGCGGCAAGACCCTGTTCATCACCGGCGCCTCGCGCGGCATTGGTCTGGCCATTGCCAAACGTGCGGCGTTGGACGGTGCCAACATCGTCATCCTGGCCAAGACCACCGAAGCCAATCCCAAGCTGCCGGGCACTATCTACAGCGCGGCAGAAGAGATTGAAGCGGCGGGTGGACGGGCGCTCCCACTGGCAGTCGACATCCGCGACGACAACGCCGTGTTTGCGGCGGTGGCCCAGGCGGTGCAGACCTTTGGTGGCATTGACGTGTTGATCAACAACGCCAGCGCCATCAGCCTGACCAACACCGAAGCTACGCCCATGAAGCGCTTCGATTTGATGAATGGCATCAACGCCCGCGGCACCTACCTGTGCACGGCGGCCTGCCTGCCCGAGCTCAAAGAATCCGCCGCCGCCGGGCGCAAGCCCCAGGTGCTGACCATGTCGCCGCCGCTCTCGATGAAGACCCACTGGTTTGCGCCGCACACCGCCTACAGCATGGCCAAGTACGGCATGAGTCTGTGCACGCTGGGCCACGCGGGCGAGTTCAAGAAGCTGGGCATTGCCGTCAACAGCCTGTGGCCGCGCACAGCCATCGCCACCGCCGCCATGCAGATGATTCCCGGCGTCGACATCGCGTTGTGCCGCACGCCGGAGATCATGGCCGATGCCGCCTACTGCGTGTTGACCAATGGCGCGTTTGAAACAGGTAACTTCTACATCGACGACGCGGTACTGGCCGCGCATGGCTTCACCGATCTGGACCGTTATGCGGTGACACCGGGCAACAAGAATTTCTTGCCGGACTTCTTCGTGGATTGAAACCGGGCCTGGCTGTTGCCGAACCCGCAACTCCTTTCGCCTGTGAAGTCAGGCGATGGTAGAACGGACACCGGGCACATCAGCGTCGCTACCGGTTTCGTCGGCAGCGTATTCACCACCGCCAAAACGCAGGGCGGAGTGGGTGCGGTCCGATTGCAGCATGGGATAGAACATTTGGTGGTACCAGCGTTCCTGACCGAACAAACGGTCACCCTGCAGGCCAACCGCAGCGGGGTACTTTTGCGTGATATGGGCGGTACCCAAAAGGACGTCCCAAAGAAACAGCATGTTGCCGAAGTTGCCTTTGTAATGGCCAATACCATCGGCATTGGTGATGGCGTGGTGCGCCCAATGCGTGGCTGGCGTGGAGATGGTGCGTTGTACCACCCACATCAGCGGGCGCAGGGCAGGGATGCGGTACAGCGGCTCGTCCCAGCGCCAGGCACAGTGCGCCCCGAGAATGATGGTGACCTTGATGACGAAGTAATAGGCATAGACGCTGCCAAAACCCAGATACAGCGCGATGCCCGCCAACCATAGCCCAGGCATCAGCATGTAATACAGGAAATTGTTTCGGTAGGTAATGCGGATGCTCATGTAAGTCGCGCTATGGTGGGCGCGGTGCAGTGGCCACAGCAGCGGACTGTGTGATGCCCGGTGCCACAGGTACTGGGTCAGGTCGTCGCAGATCAACAGCAGACCGAACATGGCCCACCAGGGCAGGTCGGCCAGTGCACCCAGTTGCGCAGGCATCAGCCAGCCGCAGAGAGTGTTGGTCGCCAGGATGGAAAACGGTTGCGCGATGGCCACCAGGCTCAGGAACATGAACAGTTCCAGCTTGGTGTCGTTGGCGTCCGCGTGTACGGTGTCTTGGTAGCGTCGTGACGCCCATTCCATGCCGGCAAAGCCCAGCATGGCGGTGAGGATCAATGCATTTTGAACCATTGGATTCACGGTGTTGTCTCCTTATTTTGTGCTTGGTGTCTCAGCAATGCGATTGGACTTTGCCCAAGGTGTTGCGTCCAATGCATTTTTGAATTCATATCAATGCAGTGGCTGCATAATGAATGCAAAGGCTAATCGATATGGACTTGAAGCGTTACAAACACCTGGTGGCCCTCGCGGATACCCGCAATTTCGGGCGCGCTGCGGTTCAGTGCCATCTGACCCAATCGGCCTTCAGCCGCAGCATCCAGGCCGCTGAGGACGAGTTGGGATTGCAACTGTTTGATCGGGGAACACTGGAAGCAACGTGTACCGATGCAGGCGCCTTTGTGGTCGAGCGGGCCCGCAAACTGCTGTTTGAGAACCGCTGTCTGGAGCGTGATGTCCGGTTGTACCGCGAGCGCTTGGTGGGTGACCTGAGCTTTGGTGTGGGCCCCTATCCGGCAGCGATCATGGTGCCGCCCCTGTTGACCGAAATTCGCACGCATTATCCCGGCGTGTGTGTGCGGGTCGAAGTCAATAACGCGGATTATCTGGCCGCCCATTTGCGAGCGGAAGATCTGGACTTCTACATGGCCGATGTGCGCAATGTCATTGCTGCCGCTGATCTGACCATTACCCGCGTTGCCAAGCTGTCGGCCGGCTTCTATGTGCGTGCGGGGCGCCCGTTGCTGGCGCAGGCCGCAGTCACCGCCGCGTCGCTGCTTCCCTTTGGCTTTGCCAGCGTGCGTTTGCCGGAGTCGGTGCAAGTCGGGTTGGGTGCCCTGATGGGGTTGGGCCACGGCAAGCCTCTGCCATTGGCGGTAGAGTGTGATGACTTGAATCTGCTGCGCATCCTGGCGGAAACGACCGACACGGTGATTGGATCGACAGACACCGACACCGCGCAAGATGTCGTCCAGAAGCGCCTGGTCCGCCTGGACGTCACCGACATTCCCTCGCAATTTGCCGATATGGCCATCGTGTCGCTCAAAGGGCGAAGTTATTCCCTCATGGCCCAATTTGCGGTCGAATTCATTACCCGGCGCTCGCAGGCATTCAAGTGACGGTTGAAGTGTTGTTGCAAGTTGTTGGGCCATGGGTCCGACTGGATTCCATGTTTCCCATGCTGAAGCATCTCGCCCGATAATGGCGCTTTAATTGGTAAACACCCAAAGGTCCATCATGTCAACTATTCATACGCCAACACCCGCCACCCAAACACCCACAACCGACAGCACTCCAGAACAACTCGCCGCCGCCAAAGCCCTGATGGAAATGTTGCACAGGAAGACCACTGAAGCGGCTGAAGCCGCCGCCAAGCTGCCGCAGGGCATGGTCAGCGACACCGTCAAGCTGGGCTAACCACACCTGGGGCACTGCATGCCGCTGGCGCGCCGCACTGTACTGACCCGCTTGCTCGCGGGCGCATCGCTGCTGGGCGCCAATGGCCACAGCCTGGCCGCATCCCCAATCGGCGCGGCTACGTTGGCATCAGCACCGGCGCTGAAGTTGGTGATGCCGGCTGTGCTGCAGGCCAACGCCTTTGCCGACCTGTCGGCCAGCGTACGCAATGCCGATGGGAGCCTGACCGCTGTCAAGCCACAGTGGAGCAGCTCAGACTCGACGCTGGCCACGGTCTCCCGCTCGGGGGTTATGGCCTCCGGCGTGGTGGCGGTGGACTCTGCCGTCGTGATTACCGCCACGGTGCTGTACCAGGGCGCCACCTTGAGCGCCAGCCAGGCCGTTTTCCTGGCGGTTGCGCCGGCGCAGTTGAGCCGGGTGGACGTGTTGGGCAGCCGCAGTGTGCAGTCGGGTTCGCAATTGCGGTTGCGCGTGGTGGCCTACTACGATGACCAGTCGTACCGAAGCGTCAGGCCCACCAGTTGGACCCTGCATTCCGAGAACTCCGAGGCCATCACCGTCATTCTGGCAGGTGGAATTTCGGTGGACTTTGCGCGCGGCATTCTGAGGCTCAATACCATTGACCGGCAATACGCGCTGGACATTTCCGCCAACTACACCGAAGGCGGCATTTCCGTGGTGGGGCGTCTGGACCTGGTCGCCACCACGCAGGCGTCTACGCTCACCAGTCTCAAAATTGTCAGCAGCTCCGCTGTTTTGGTTGCTGGCGAAACCGTCAGCCTGAGAGCACTGGGTGTGTATGCCGACCAGTCACTCAAGGCCGTAACTCCCAATTGGCAAGTGGACCATGCTTCAGCACAGATTGGCGCTGACGGGCTGCTAACCGTGGGAAATTTGACGCAAGACGCTTCGATGCTGGTCAGCGCCAGTTTTGCCGAAGCGGGCATCACAACGACGGCAGAGTTTCAGGTGCAATTGAAAAGGGCAGCCAGTTCCGCGCCGCTGCAACTGGAGGTGGAAGCCACTGGCCCGCGCAGCAATTACGGCTTGTCAGCCTGGGTGCGCATTCCGGCGACAACGCCTGCAACCCGGGCGGTCACGACGGGTTACAACATGTACGTCGTGGCCATCCTGCCGGATGGCTCCGCACAGTCCGGAATTTATGTGCTCAACCGCAGCAAGGAATGGCAGGGGCTGAGCTTCCCGTTGCCCGAATACCTGTCCGGCGTGGTGGACTCGCGGGACTACCTGGTTGATATTTTTGAGCAAATTGACAGTCGCCTCATCGCAGGCACGGCCATCTATATCGGCTACGGTACCAGCGACGCAGAAATGCTGGCACAGGGCCGGTTCCGGGTGCTGCAGGTGCTGTAATCCCCGCCGGGTCTAGAAATAATCCATCCCGTTTTGCGCCAGGCCCACCAGATTCACGTTGAGCTGGTTGACCGGCAATTCAGCAATGGCCGACAGCATGCTGGCCTGGGTGAAGACACCTTTGTCAAGCAGGCCTTTCAGTGAGGCGGCAGTACTGGCGTCAGGGAATACGCCGGCAATATTGTGATAAATCCATTGCACAAAGTGGCTGTTGTCGGCGCCCCCGGCCAGGCTGGCAGTGATGCCGCTGCTGACCATCAGGCTGGCAGCCAGGCCCATGTCCGTGCCGTCGTCAAAGAAATTCAACACCTGGCCCACCAGGGTGAGGTCGCTCAGCGCAGCGGGGCCGAGCAGCACGCCGATCAACAGCGCCGACTTACCACCCGCCTCGGTGAGGCCCATGTCCAGTGCGATGCCAATGTCGCTGAATTCCAGCCGCTCAATGCTGGTCAATGTGTCGGTGCCGTCAAAACCCAAGGAGTCGCGAACCGTGAGACCGCTGCTGGTGCGGGTGATGGCATATTCACTGCTGCTCCCGGAAAACGCGGCATGGTCGATGCCAGAGCCGCCATCGATGCTGTCGTTGCCGCCATTTCCCATCAGAAAGTCGTTGCCGCCCCAGCCGGTCATGGTGTCTGCAGCGCTGGTACCCACCAGACGGTCTGCACCGTTGGTGCCAACGGTGGTGGAAGGCGCGGTGCCGGATCGCCCCGACAGCGTGTAGGCCCCGGTACCGGTGCTGAAATCCATGGCGCCCAGGTAGTAGGTGCCGCTGGCCGTGGCGGTGAAGCTGATGCGCGCATCACCGTTGCCGCCGCTGTCGTCGTCATAACTCAGCTCCGCCAAACTGGGGCTGTAGAGGTACAGGTAGGGGTCAGTCAGGCCGCCGCTGGTGCGTGACAATTCAAACACATAACTGGTGCCAGCCGACAGCGTCACCTTGAACAGGTCGGCATCGCCCGCTGCGTTGATGGTGCCGCTGGTGGCGGTGCCGCCAATGGTGACAACGCCGCGGGTGTCGGTGTCCCAGGGGTAGTCGTCAGTGGCGGCCGTAGCCGTCAGGCTGTAACGCCCCAGGCCGGATGCGGAATCGTAGGCGGCCAGAAAGTAGGTGGCAGTTTCCAGCGCGGTATAGACGATTTGGGCGTTCAGGTTACCGCCGCTGTCGTCGTCAAAGGTCAGCGGTGCTCCAGTTTTGTCGTACAGCGCCAAATAGGGGTCAGGCAAGCCCCCGGCGACGCTGGCGGCAGAAAACACGTAGCTCTGGCCCTTGACCAGGCTGACCTGGAACAGGTCGCCGTCGTCCACAAAATCAATCACGCCGGTGGTTGCCGCCCCGTTCACAACCACCTTGCCAGTGGTAGTGATGGACATCGGGTAGTCGTCGGTGGACGTGGTGCTGACGGTGGTGAAGTTCAACGCAGTGGCGCTGCTGATGCCGGCAAAGGCGTTGCCCGCGGTGTCCTTGACCACACCACTGGCCAGGTTCACGTAGTAGCTGCTGCCACTGGCCAGATCGCTGCTGGGGTTGATGGTGACGGTAGAGCCGGACACGCTGACCTGGCTGCTGTCCGTTACGGCAATGGTGCGTGCCACCGTGCCGTTGCTGTTGTAAATGACGATGTTGCCGCTGCCGGCCTGTACGGTCTCGTTAAACGTCAGCACGATGTTGGCACCCACCACCACGGCAGTGGCGTTGTCGGCGGGGTTGCTGCTGGCCAATGTCGGTGCCGTGTTGTCGCCGCTGCGGGCAGACAGGGTGTAGCCGCCCGTGCCGGAGCTGAAATCCGCTGCGCCCAGGTAGTAGGTGCCACTGGCGGTGGCGGTGTAGGTGATGCTGGCGTTGGTGCTGCCGCCGCTGTCGTTGTCTTCCGCGAGAAGCGCCACGCTGGGGCTGTACAAATACAGATAGGGGTTGGTCAGGCCGCCGGTGGTGCGGGTCAGGCTGAACACATAACTGGTGCCAGCCGTCAACGTGACCTTGAGCAGGTCGCCATCGCCGGCGACCTCAATCGTGCCACTGCTGGCCGCGCCATTGACGGTGACGCTGCCGGTGGTACTGGTATTCCACGGGAAGTCGTCTGCCACGGTGGGGCTGGCAGTGCTGAAGTTCAGTGCCGTGGTGCTGCTGATGCCGGCATAGGCATTGCCCGCCAGGTCTTTGATGACGCCACTGCCCAGGTTGACGTAGTAATTGCTGCCACTGGTCAGGTCGGTTGCCGGGTTGACGGTGACGGCTGCTCCCGAAATGCTGACCTGGGTGGTGTCGGTGATGGCAATGGTGCGGGCCACACTGCCGTCGCTATTGAAAATGACAACATTGCCGGTACCGGCCTGCACGGCTTCGCTGAACGTCAATACCAGGTTGGCGCTGGCGGAGACGCCGGTGGCATTGTCGGCCGGTGTGCTGCTGGACAGGGTGGGGGGGGTCGTGTCGCCGGCGGTGGCCGCTGCGGTGCTGAAGTTGTAGGTGGTGTTGGCGCTGATGCCGGCGTAAGCGTTGCCCGCCAGGTCCTTGATAACGCCACTGGCCAAAGTCAGGTAGTAGCTGCTGCCTGCCACCAGATTTACATTCGGATTGATGGTGACGGTAGCGCCGGACATGCTGACCTGGGTGCTGTCGGTCACGTCTATTCGGCTGAAGACGCTGCCATCGGCATTGTGGATTTCAATGTTGCCCGAGCCTGCCGCCACGGCTTCGCTGAAGGTCAGGACCAGGTTGGCGCCCACGGCCACGGCGGTGGCGTTGTCCGCCGGGTTGCTGCTGGTCAGGGTAGGGGCGGTGAGGTCCCCTGAAATCAGCTGGCTCGCCGCGCGCAGCACGTCGCTGAACTGGAAGAACTCGATCTTGGTGAAGGTGTCCGTTCCCGACGAGGCTCCGGAAACGGTGTACAGATCGGCCAACGAGTCGTAGCTGAAGGTGTAGCTCGCCAGGGTGCCCGCCAGCACGGCCGTGTCGGTACCCGCGCCGCCATCAACGGTGTCATTGCCCAGGCCACCCACCAGCGTGTCGTCGCCGTCCACCCCCAGAAGCACATCGTTGCCAGCGCCACCCTCCAGCCGGTTTGCGATGGCATTGCCGGTGATCGTGTCATTGCCCGAGCCACCAATGGCGTTCTCAATCGTGGCGCTGTAGGCAATGACGATGTTGTTGGTCATGTCATTGGCTGACGAAAAAACGCCCGATTCGAGGTGAATGTCCGAGCGCGAGGACCAGCCGCTGAGGTTGAGCGTGTCGTTGCCGCCCGAGTCAAAAATCGTCAGGATGGGGTTTTTGTTGACCGTGAAGTCGTAGATGCTGGCGGCCGAGCCTGTGATGTTGCTGCCAAAGCCGTATATGGTGTCGCCCAGGCGGGTGGTGGTGGAGGCGCCATAGATCTGCTGGATCACCATCACGTCGTTGAGCATGGGCGTTTGCGGGCCGTAATCCTTGTTGTCGCTGCCGCGCCAGTCGGCGCTGGCCACATCGCTGGAACGCAGCGGCGCGCTGGGACCGAAATAGGACATGATGGTCAGCACCACCGAGTCCTGGTAAGACGAGGGCGTAAAGGCCCCGGCCCCGTTGTAGTCGCCCATGTGGTTGAGCCCCAGGGCGTGACCGATTTCATGGATGGTGGTCTGAAAGCCATAACTGCCCACGGCGGCGGTGACCAAAGTAGACTCCGCCGCGTTGAACCAGACCGTGCCGCCGGTTGGAAAGTAGGCGTGGGCGTAGTCGATACCCGTGGTGGTGTAGGCGAACTCGATGTTGGACGAGGTGGCTGTCGTGAGCGACATGTTCCGCTCGATCAGGTCGTCCCAGGTCATGATGGCCAGCGTGAAAAACGCCTGCTGCGCCGCGCTGGCCGCCCTGAATGCATTGCCCTCGCCGTCGGTGATGGTCAGCCCCGTGGTGCTGGTGGGGAAGGAGTAGGTAATGGTGGCGCCGCTCCACGCCTTGCCTGAACTGAGTTGGTTAAAAACCTGGGCGTTGGTGAAGTTGGCTGCTGCCATGGCGGGGACTCCTTGCGAATGAAGCTCAAGAGTTCATTATGGCGTCGGTGCGTTGGCGTGCATAGAGGGCCTTTTTTCGCACCAAAATCGCATCGACCCAATGCGGATTAGGCAAAAAACCTGAAAAACAGTGGCATCAACAACGAAGCCAGGACCACCTGGAGTCCCAGGGCCAGACCGGCATAGGCCCCCGCATCGGCATTCACCTGGAGTGCCCGGGCCGCCCCGATGCCGTGGGCGGCGGTGCCCAGTGCAAAACCACGGGCGCTCCAGCCCTCGGCGCTGTAGGGCAAACGCATGGCCGCAAACAGGTACTTGCCGCTCAGCGCCCCGACCAATCCGGTCAAGACGGCAAATACGGCAGACAGCGCCGGTATGCCGCCAATTTTTTCCGCGATACCCATGGCCACGGGTGCCGTGACGGACTTGGGCGCCAGGGACAGCAAAACGTCGCTGGGCAGGTCCAGCGCCCATCCCAGGGCAACAGCCGAACCGCTGGCCGCGGCGCCGCCCGCCAGCGAGGCGATCAGGAGTCGCCCCCAACGCTGGCGCAGTTCGGTCCGGCGTTGCCACAGTGGCCAGCCCAGCGCCACCACAGCGGGCCCGAGCAGGAAGTGGATGAATTGCGCTCCAGAAAAGTAGGTCGGGTAGGGCACGCCCGTGATCAGCAAAACGGCGGCAATGGTGCTCACGCTCCACAACACCGGGTTGGCCCACGGCGCCTGGTTCACGCGCAGGTAGAGGGCGTGCGCCAACACGTAGGTCACCAGCGTCGCCGTCAGCCCGAAAAGTGGCGTGGCGGAGAGGTAGACCCACAGCTCAACGAACTTGGGCATCGGCGTCAGCAGTGGGTTTGCGTTGGAACAGCACCAGCGCGGTAACCGCCAGGCCGACCCAGGTGGACAGGACGATGACCAGCAGCATGCGTCCGCCGTATTGGCCAACCAGTGCCAGATGGGTCATCACGCCGACGCCCACGGGCACAAACAGCAGAGACAAATGGCTGAGCAGGAACTCCGCGCAAGCGGCAACGGGTTCGCGTACCGGCGCCCATTGCAGCGCCAACAACAACAGCACCATGCCCACCACCGGTCCCGGGAAAGGCAGTGCCAGTCCGCGTGCCAGCAATTCGCCTATAGATTGCAAACCCAGCAACCAGGCCAGACCGCGCAGGCCCTGCATCTAAAAGCGCTCGAGTTCCGGGTGCTTGATCTGCCCGCCGCGCACCAGCATCTTGCCGTACTCGGCACAGCGCTGCAACGTCGGAATCACCTTGCCGGGGTTAAGCAGCCCCTTGGTGTCAAACGCGTGCTTGATGCCAAACATCTGCGCGTTTTCGGCCGCGCTGAACTGCACACACATGCTGTTGAGCTTTTCCACGCCC
>CAZMXB010000149.1:0-12221 GCA_964569855.1 uncultured Rhodoferax sp. | reverse complement strand
CCGTTTCCCGATCGGCATCAGCTTTCCCGCAGGCTCCGGCCTGGTGGCTTTCGGTGCCGCTACTGGCGTGATGCCTTTGGACATGCCCGAGTCGGTGCTGGTGCGCTTCAAGGGTGAGATGCAGCCCGGCATCACGCTGCGCGACCTGGTCAACGCGATTCCGCTGTACGCGATCAAGGCCGGCCTACTGACGGTCGCCAAGCAGGGCAAGAAGAACATCTTCTCCGGCCGCATCCTCGAAATCGAGGGTTTGCCCAACCTGAAGGTCGAACAGGCGTTTGAGCTGAGCGACGCCTCGGCCGAGCGTTCTGCCGGTGGCTGCACGGTGCACCTGAACAAGGAGCCTATCCAAGAGTACATCACCAGCAACATCACGATGCTGAAATGGATGATTGCCTCGGGTTACTCGGATGTGCGCACCATCAAGCGCCGCATCGCCGCCATGGAAGCCTGGCTGGCTGACCCGCAGCTGCTCAAGGGTGATGACGATGCCGAATACGCCGCCGTGATCGAGATCGATCTGGCCGACATCCACGAGCAAGATCGATGAAGTGTTCATCGGCAGTTGCATGACCAACATCGGCCACTTCCGCGCCGCTTCCAAGCTGTTGGAAAACAAGCGCGACATCCCGGTCAAGCTGTGGATGGCGCCGCCCACCAAGATGGACGCCAAGCAGTTGTCGGAAGAAGGCCACTATGGCGTGCTGGGTTCCGCTGGTGCGCGCATGGAAATGCCGGGGTGCAGTCTGTGCATGGGTAACCAGGCGCAGGTGAAGGAGGGCGCAACGGTGTTCTCCACTTCCACCCGCAACTTCCCCAACCGTCTGGGCAAGAACAGCAATGTGTATCTGGGGTCGGCCGAGTTGGCCGCCATCTGTTCCAAGCTGGGTCGCATTCCGACCAAGGCCGAGTACATGGCCGACATGGGCGTCCTGACCGCGGCAAGCGACCAGATTTACCAGTACCTGAACTTTGACCAGGTGAAGGACTACACCGATATGGCTGACACCGTGAAGGATGGTGTGGCGGCGTAAACCTTCCACCCTTCGTTTTAATCCTGAGCCCCGTGGTGAAAGCTGCGGGGTTTTTTTGTTTGGGCTTTGTAGCAGAGTTGGAGTCATTTCGGTCGCTCGCCTCAGGGTGGGCCTGGCTGTTTGGGCCGACTGATCCGGAGCGAGAGCAGCATCGGCATCCCCATCTGCGTGTTGTTGCTCGGTGGATCGAGATAATGCGCGACATGCAATTCCTGAACTCCATCCCCCTGTCTGCGCAAACGATCTTGCTGCTAACTGCCAGTAACGTCTTCATGACCTTCGCCTGGTACGGACACCTCAAGAACATGGCGACGGCTCCCTGGTACTTGGCGGCGTTGGTGAGCTGGGGCATCGCACTGTTCGAATACTTGCTGCAGGTGCCCGGTAACCGCATTGGTTTCCAGCAGGCTGGGTTTACGGTGGCCCAGCTCAAGATCATTCAAGAGGTCATCACACTCAGCGTTTTTGTCCCGTTTGCCATGGTGTACATGAATGAGCCCTTCAAGCTCGACTACGTTTGGGCCGGCTTGTGCATGGTTGGCGCGGTTTACTTTATTTTTCGCTCGGGTTGATAAAAAGTCCCCTTGGATGGTGCGGTTAAACTTCGCCGTCTTGAAGCTCTCAAGAAATTTGTCGCCCAGGTGAAGGAATCGAGATGTTATTTGGAAAGCTGCTGCCGCGTGAAGGCAATTTCTTTGAGATGTTCAACGAGCATGCTGATCGCATCGTTGAAGCGGCCCAGGCGTTCTCAAAACTGGTCGCCAACTACGGTGACCTGGCCTTGCGTGCCAAGTACAACCAGGAAGTGGACGACGCCGAACGGGCCGCAGACCGCGTGACCCATGAGTGCAATAAGTCGTTGCACATTACGTTCATCACGCCGATTGATCGCGAGCAGATCCATGCCTTGATCAACACCATGGATGACGTGGCGGACCTGATTCAGGATTCGGCCGAAACCATGGCCTTGTATGACGTGCACCATATGACGGATGAAATTACCCGTCTGACTGACCTCAGTGTGCGGTGCTGTGAACGTTTGCGGGATGCCGTCAAACTGTTGGGCAACATTGCCGAAGCATCGACGGCTGAAGCGGCTTTGAAAACCTGTGAGGAAATTGACCGTCTGGAGTCAGATGCGGACCGGGTCATGCGTACTGCAATGAGCAAACTGTTTCGGGAGGAACCGGATGTGCGTGAAGTCATCAAGCTGAAGGCCATCTACGAATTGCTGGAGACCATTACTGACAAATGCGAAGACGTCGCCAATGTCATTGAGGGCATCGTCCTCGAAAACTCCTGAGCCGCAATCGCGCACGACGATGGAAACAGTACAAGCGGCCCTGTGGGTGGTGATTTTGTTGGTGTCATTGGCACTGATGTTTGACTTCATGAACGGGTTCCATGATGCTGCGAACTCCATTGCAACGGTGGTGTCCACCGGGGTGCTCAAGCCGGGTCAAGCGATCCTGTTCGCAGCGTTTTTCAATGTGATTGCCATTTTCGTCTTTCAGCTCAGCGTGGCGGCAACGGTGGGCAAAGGCATTGTGCAGCCCGGTGTTGTTGATACCCATGTCGTGTTTGGCGCATTGCTGGGTGCGATCACCTGGAACGTGATTACCTGGTACTACGGCATTCCCAGCAGTTCTTCACACGCGCTGATTGGGGGCATTGTTGGCGCGGTGATTGCAAAGTCAGGTGCCGGGTCCCTGGTGTCGGCCGGCATATTCAAGACCGTCATTTTTATTTTCATTTCCCCACTTTTGGGGTTTGTGCTGGGCTCCTTGATGATGGTCGCCGTGGCCTGGATCTTTCGTCGAAGTCGCCCGTCCAAGGTTGATAAGTGGTTCCGGCGTTTGCAACTGGTGTCCGCCGGTGCCTACAGCCTGGGTCACGGTGGCAATGACGCGCAGAAAACGATTGGCCTGATCTGGATGCTGTTGATTGCCACAGGCTATACCGCAGCGGGAGCCAAAGCACCCCCGACCTGGGTCATCATCAGTTGTTACACCGCCATCGGTATGGGCACCATGTTTGGCGGCTGGCGAATTGTGAAGACGATGGGGCAGCGCATTACCAAACTCAAACCTGTTGGCGGGTTTTGCGCTGAGACGGGTGGCGCCATCACGTTGTTTCTGGCAACTGCCCTGGGGATACCGGTGTCGACGACCCACACGATCACCGGTGCAATTGTGGGTGTGGGTTCAACCCAGCGTGCCAGCGCCGTTCGTTGGGGTGTGGCAGGCAACATCGTTTGGGCCTGGATTTTCACCATACCTGCTAGCGCGTTTGTGGCAGCGGTCGCCTATTGGATCAGTCTGCAGGTTTTTTGATTTCCGGCGACTGCGAGATCAGGCGGGCTTCCTCGACCTGGTACTCGAAGTAGTGCTGAAAACTGTAAGCAAGACTTGCCATCAGTACCGTAGTCCCCACTAAAAGCGACGCGGCCAGCGCACCAATGGTGAGCCAGTTGGTTTGTCCGCATGAACTGTCTTCGCGTTGGCCCGGATTGAAACGCCCATTCCAGTTCTCGGCTGTCATGAGCCCATACACCAGGGCGTTAACCGCGCAGCCCGCGATGGTGAAGCCCAACAAGGGAATCAGCACCCAGCTCAATGGGTCTTCCAGGCCGAGGGTGCGCGCCCGGTGCATGCCGTAAATCCCCAGGAAAGAAGGGATGGGCAGCAGCCAGGCCAGGCGATTGGAAGTACCGAACAGGTAGAAGCGGTGCAGCCCAAAAGGCCCTCCAGCAAAGGTAAGCCAGGTCGCCAGGGTTTTGTTTTTCATGCCTGCGATTGTGCCGGAGCCTGACTGCTACCCAGCCCGATGACACGGTCCATCAGCACGACGTCCCGCCAGCGCTCGAACTTCCAGCCACAATTGGTCAGCACACCCACCATCTGGAAGCCGCAGGCCTTGTGCACGCCGACTGAGCCCACGTTGGCCGAGTCGCCAATCACGGCGATCAGCTTGCGCACGCCGGCACGCTCGGCCTGCGCCATCAGTTCTTCCAGCATCAGGCGGCCCAGCCCCCGGCCCGCCGCGGTCGGGGCCAGGTAAATGGAATCTTCTGCAGAGAAGCGGTAGGCCGGACGCGGTTTGAACCAGTTGCAGTAGGCAAAGCCCAACACGCCATCTGCGGTTTCGATGACCAGATAGGGAAGTCCCTTGGACAAGACATCCGCGCGCCGTGCAGCCATGTCCTGCTCGGTGGGCGGTGTGGTCTCGAAGGTACCCGTACCGTGCAGTACGTGGTGGGTGTAAATGGCGGTGATGGCGGGGAGGTCGGAGTCGAGGCTGGGGCGAATCTTGGTCATGGATGGCTAACGGGTTATAATGGAAGGCTATTCAAAGTGTCGCTGGCCGGGTGGTCAGTTGCGTGTCTCAACTTTGAATCGAACTTTGAATATATAGGCCGAAAGTAATTTCTGCCCCCCAAAGGATAAATCATGGTCGTCATTCGACTCGCCCGTGGCGGTGCTAAAGCACGCCCGTTTTTCAATATTGTTGTAGCTGACAAGCGCACACGCCGTGATGGTCGCTTCATCGAGCGTATCGGTTTTTACAACCCCATCGCAACCGCCAGCGAAGAAAGCATCCGCATCGCGCAGGATCGCCTGACCTACTGGCAAGGTGTTGGCGCACAGGCATCTCCCACCGTGGAACGCCTGATCCAGCAATTCGCCAAAAAAGCGGCCTGACAAGCCATTGTGTGGATCCAGGGACTGAACGCCCTGCGATCGGCATCCCCAAGCGCATGCTGACCGGACTCGAAGCTGCTGAAATGCCAGCGGATGCCGTTGAAGTCGGACGGATTGCGGACGCTTGGGGCGTCAAAGGTTGGTTCAAGGTTTTGCCGCACAGCGCAAACCCCGAGGCGATTTTTTCTTCCAAACACTGGTTTCTGCTTCCCACCGAGCGTGGTGCGCAGACGTTCATGGGCGTCGCCCAACTGTCTGTCAAGGAAGCCAAGGAACACTCCGACACAGTAGTTGCCACCGCCCATGGCGTGGATGACCGCACGGCGGCCGAGGCCCTACGCGGGTCGCGCATTTTTGTCTCGCGCTCCAGTTTTCCGGCCGCGGCCAAGGATGAATACTATTGGGTCGATCTGATTGGCCTGGACGTCATCAACCGTGAAGACGTAGCCTTGGGCGTCGTCAGAGAACTGCTGTCGACCGGCGCACAAACCGTGCTGGTGATGGAGTACCAGGAAGACGGCAAGACCTGTGAGCGCATGATCCCGTTTGTAGCCGCCTACGTGGACGATGTGGACCTGAAGGCACGCCGCATTCGCGTGGACTGGCAAGCCGACTATTGAGTTTCTGCGTATGCGCTTCGACGTCATCACGCTGTTCCCGGAACTTTTCGCCCCGTTTCTGTCAATTGGGATCACGCGCCGGGCCTTTGAGTCTGGCCAAGTGGATGTGCAATGCGCCAACCCGCGCGACTTCGCCACCGGCAACTACCGCCGTGTCGACGACCGCCCCTTCGGTGGCGGCCCCGGCATGGTGATGATGGCGCAGCCGCTGGAACTGGCCCTGGCCCATATCCGGTCGCAGCGCAGCGACAGCGCTCCGGTGCTGCTGTTCTCCCCGATTGGCAAACGGCTTGACCATGCGGCGGTTCAGCGCTGGTCCAGCAGTTCGGGTGCCATCCTGGTCTGTGGTCGTTACGAGGG
The DNA here is from genome assembly GCA_964569855.1 of uncultured Rhodoferax sp. Taxonomy (GTDB): domain Bacteria; phylum Pseudomonadota; class Gammaproteobacteria; order Burkholderiales; family Burkholderiaceae_C; genus Allorhodoferax. Next base: position 6,506 of record CAZMXB010000149.1, on the reverse strand, counting down.
CATTGACCAGCGATTCATTGACACCCAGGTGGACGAGCAGATTAGTCTGGGAGATTTTGTGGTGTCCGGCGGTGAAATACCGGCCATCGCGCTGCTGGACGCCGTGGCGCGTTTGCAACCCGGCGTGTTGTCGGACTCCGACAGCCATCAGATGGACAGCTTCAACCCTTCGCTCGATGGTCTGCTCGACTGCCCGCATTACACGCGCCCTGAAGAGTGGGCGGGGGTTGGCGTGCCGGAGGTTTTGCTGTCCGGCCACCATGGGCAGATCGAACGCTGGCGGCGCGACCAGCGCTTGCGCCTGACCGCCCAATACCGGCCCGATTTGCTGGATGTGGCCCGCGCGGCAGGTCTGCTCACCCGACAGGATGAAGCGGCATTAAAGGCCGGAGCCTGAACTTGCTATAATGCGAGGCTAACCAGATCCTCTGTACGGCCAAAGAAGTGTATTTTCAATACCCTGACTTTGCACCCTCCGGTGCCGGCGCATACAAGATCACGAAAGAAAACCATGAACCTGATCCAAATTCTTGAGCAAGAAGAAATTGCCCGTCTCGGCAAAACCATTCCCGAATTCGCACCTGGCGATACGGTTATTGTGAGCGTCAACGTGGTTGAAGGCAGCCGCAAGCGTGTGCAGGCTTACGAAGGTGTCGTGATTGCCAAGCGCAACCGTGGCCTGAACAGCGGCTTCATCGTTCGCAAAATCTCCAGCGGTGAAGGGGTAGAGCGTACGTTCCAAACCTACAGCCCGCTGATCGCCGGTATCGAAGTCAAGCGCCGCGGTGACGTGCGCCGTGCCAAGTTGTACTACCTGCGCGATCGCAGCGGCAAGTCGGCACGTATCAAGGAAAAATTGCCAGCCAAGAAGACAACGGCTTAATTCTTCAAGCCTCAGTTTTCAGCAAAACCGCCCGGCGCAAGCTTGTGGCGGTTTTTTTATGACTTCTGCCCACAAACTGCCGATTTTTGATCCGCGCCAGGTTCCCGTTGTCGGCGTTGACGACCATTTGCCCAAGGTGCAGGCGCACGCGATGCAACCACTGGCATTGGCGCGACGCTTCAGGCAGCCGCCGGTCTGGACCCCGGAGCTCAAGGGAGAGCCCCGATTTTCGGACCGTGTGCCCGTTCATGCCTCGGTGCTCGTTCCTTTGGTCATGCGCGACCGTGGACTGACAGTGTTATTGACCGAGCGCACGACCCATCTCTCCAGCCATTCTGGCCAGATCGCCTTTCCGGGCGGGAAAGCGGATCTGGACGACGCCAACGAAGCCGATACCGCATTGCGGGAAGCCGAAGAAGAAATTGGACTGGGGCGCCACGATGTGGAGGTTCTGGGCAATCTGGCGACCTACACCACAGGCAGCGGCTTCATCGTGACGCCCGTGGTGGCGCTGGTGCGGGCGGACTACGCCATGGCACTCAACCCGCACGAAGTGGCAGATGCGTTTGAAGTGCCGTTGGATTTTCTGATGACCCCTGCCAACCACCGGCGGCATGTGATGGACTGGGCCGGTGCACGGCGCGAGTGGTTCTCGATGCCCTACACCGACGACAAAGCTGAACGTTATATTTGGGGCGCCACAGCGGGCATGCTGCGTAACTTCTATCGATTTCTGCTCGCTTGAGCGAGTTAAAGAGTCGCGTCCGAAGTCTTGCGCTCAGTGGCCGGCATCAGTCGTTATGATCGACCCATGAGTTTTTTCTCCATACTGATGGCGCTGCTGTTGGAGCAGGCGCGGCCTTTGGCGCAGGGCAATCCGGTCCATATGGGGGTGCGCAGTTGGGTTCGTTGGGTTGTGCGCAATCTTGACACCGGCAAGTCCCAGCACGGTTGGTTGGCGTGGTGGGTTGCCGTGGGCGCGCCGTCTGTGCTCGCGGGGGCGGTGCACTGGCTATTGGTATGGTTTTTGGGGTGGATTGCGGCTGCGGTGTGGAGCACTGCGATTTTGTATGCCACGCTGGGCTTTCGTCAGTTCAGCCATCATTTCACTGAGATCCGCGACGCTTTGTTAAGCGGAGATGAGGAATTGGCCCGACAGAAGCTCGCGCTCTGGATGCGTGTGGATGGCAGTACTTTGCCGCGCAATGAAATTGTGCGCCACGTCATCGAACATTCGGTGTTGAGTGCCCATCGCCACGTGTTCGGTGTGTTGGCCTGGTATTCCCTGTTGGCTGCTTTTGGCCTGGGGCCGGCGGGCGCCGTGTTGTACCGGATGGGGGAGTATTTCTACCGCTACGCCAATCGCCCCAACCGACCGTCCAGCACGCCGTTGAGTGACTCGTTGAAATCGATTGCCAATATGGCGTGGCATGCCATGGACTGGGTTCCTGCACGTGTCACAGCGCTCGGGTTTGCTTTTGTGGGCAGCTTCGAAGATGCGGTGGACAGTTGGCGACAACACGAGGCGAAATTTCCTGGCGACAACGATGGGGTCGTTCTGGCGGCCACCGCAGGAGCTGTAAATGTGAAACTGGGCCCTCGGGATGGTGTGGGAACCGCCCAGGTGCCACAACCGGTTCACCTTCGCGCAGTGGTTGGCTTGGTCTGGCGAACCGTCGTCATGTGGATGGTTTTTCTGGCGCTGCTGTCCCTGGCCAGACTGCTGGGCTAGTCGGCATCAACTTGCCTTGACCCGCCCGTTCAATACCGCTTCTGGGACAATTCAGCAAATAGACTGCTATATATTTTATAGCGACTTGTGCTTATTTGACGAGGGCTGGGGGCCGAAAAACCATCAGATGCTGGTTGCAATGCCGCAATCACACCACAGCCCGGCTCATGCAAATGGCTGCAGTTGTAGAACTTGCAATTGGATGCGTGGGCCTTGATGTCGGGCATCAGACTGGCCAGGTGCATGGGCTCAATGTGGTTCAAACCAAATTCCTGGAAACCGGGTGAGTCAATGATTGCGGTGGTTCTTGCTGCGTCCGCCCAGTAGAGCGTAGTACTCGTTGTGGTGTGTTTGCCCGAATTCAGGGCGGTGGAGATCGCGTTGGTGAGCACCCGGGCGTCCGGGATCAATCGGTTGATCAGCGTGCTCTTTCCAGAACCCGATGGCCCCAACACCAATGTAGTTTTTCCTGCCAACACGTCGTCCAGGCGATGCTCTGTCTCCGGGTACGCATCACTACGGGGCTTGAGCGCCATGGGTAGCACCGAATAGCCCATCTCGCGGTAAACGCCCATGCGCTGCCAGGCCCGTTGGAAGGGCTCTGCCAGGTCGCTTTTGTTGAGCGCGATAACAGGGCGTATATGTTCCGCCTCGGCAGCGATCAGCGCGCGTGACAATTGGCTCTCCGAGAATTCTGGCTCGGCAGCGATCAGGATCAGCACCTGGTCCAGATTGGCGGCAAAAGATTTGGTTCGGATCTCGTCCTGCCGGTAAAACAGGTTGCGCCGGGGCTCCACTTTCTCGATGGTGCCTTCGTCTTCACTGGCTTGCCACAACACACGGTCACCGACCACGGTCTGGCTCTTTTTGCCGCGGGGGTGGCAGATCAGGCGGCGCCCGTCCGACGTTTCCACCCAGACATGCCGGCCATGCCCTGCAATGACCAGACCGGTTTCCATCGGGGGGGGTGGAGTTGCCATCTTGGACCCGCGCTCAGCGCGTTGCGCCCAAAATGCGCCCCAGCCGTTCGGTGGCCGGAGGGTGTGAATAGTAGAAGGCCACGTACACCGGGTCCGGAGTCAATGTCGACGCGTTGTCCTCAAAAAGCTTGAGCAGGGCGCCAGCGAGCGCCGGAGCGCCGGTTTGGGCCACCGCATAGGCATCGGCTTCAAACTCATGTTTTCGCGAGATTTGCGCGAACACCGGCCCGACAAATGCGCCAAACAAGGGCAGTACCATCATGAACAGCAACAACGCCAGCGCGTCATTGGCTGCACCCAGATTCGGTACGACACCCAGACCGGTGTAAAACCATGCCTGTTGGCTGATCCAGCCCAGCGCAAAGAATCCGGCCAGGCTCATCGCAAACAGCGATGCCATGCGTTTGATCACGTGCCGATGGGTGAAGTGACCCAGTTCATGCGCCAACACCGCGTCGACCTCGGCCGGGCTGAGTTGGGCCAACAGGGTGTCATAAAACACCACGCGTTTGGAGGCACCAAACCCCGTGAAATAGGCGTTGGCGTGGGCGCTGCGTTTGCTGCCGTCCATGACAAAAAACCCTTTGGACGTGAAACCACAACGCGCCATCAGTTGCGACACCCGCTCCTTGACTTGCGGGTCTTCCAGCGGCTGGAATTTGTTGAACAGCGGCGCGATCCAGGTCGGGTAAATCAGCAGTGCCAGCAGGTTGAAGCCGATCCACACGCCCCACACCCACAGCCACCACCACGGGCCCGTGGCGCCCATCATCCAAATCACCAGAGTAATGAAAGGAAGCCCGATGAGGGCCGACAGCACCAGCGATTTTGCAAAGTCCTGCAGCCAGAGCTTTATGCTGGTTTTGTTGAAACCAAAACGCTCTTCGATGACAAACGTCTGGTACAGGGTAAACGGCAGGTCCAGCAGGCTGCCGATGGCTACAAAAGCCGCCAGTAACGCGATTTGTTGCGTCAGCCCGTTGCCAAACCAATTCGCCATCGCCTGGTTCAAAACCGACAGCCCCCCGAGCAAGGTCCAGCCGACAACGATGGCTGCGCCCCACGCCAGTTCAATCAGTCCAAAGCGCGCTTTGGCGACGGTGTAGTCAGCCGCTTTCTGGTGCGCGGCCAATGTGATTTTTGTGTCGAAGGCGGCGGGAACCGCACCGCGGTTTATGGCGACGTGGCGAATCTGCCGGCCAGCCAACCAGAATTTCAGCAGTAGGTTTGCACAAAGTGCGACGGCGAAGACGATGGTTGTGGTGAGGGAAGCGGTGGGGCTGTTGAAGAGGTCTGTCATTGCGCCCGAGTTTAGCGCCGCCCGGCCGCGGGATGGCGCAAGACCACTTTTTTGGGGTGAAGGATATTGCGAGGTGGGGCCTTCGAAATGGGGCTTGGGAGTTGTCACTGCCCATCGACGACAATCCCTGTCATGGCTGATACTCCACCCCCATCGTTAAGCAAATCTGACAAAAACCTGGTCTGGCTCGATTGCGAAATGACCGGTCTCAATCCGGACATCGACCGCGTCATTGAGATTGCCGTCATCGTGACCGGCCCGAATCTGGAGTGCCGCACCGAAGGACCGGTGCTGGTGATCCACCAAAGTGATGTCCAGCTTGACAAGATGGATGCCTGGAACAAGGGCACCCATGGCAAGAGTGGCTTGATTGCGAAGGTCCGGTCGTCGACCACGACGGAGGAACAGGCCGAGGCCGAGCTGATCGCCTTTTTGAAGCAGTATGTACCCGCAAACGGTTCACCCATGTGTGGTAACTCGATCGGACAGGACCGGCGTTTTCTGGTCAAGTACATGCCCAGGCTCGAAGCTTTTTTTCATTACCGCAACCTGGATGTCAGCACCCTCAAAGAACTTGCCAAACGCTGGAGTCCAGCGGTTTATGCCAATTTCAAGAAGCAGCAACGCCATACCGCGCTGGCCGATGTGCACGAGTCCATCGACGAGCTTGAGTACTATCGACAGCACCTGCTCAAAATGGACTGAAATTGCATGATGTTCAATTGAGTTAGGTAGAAACCCGGATTCATGGCATAATCGAAGGCTGCGCTGCAATCAGCAGTGCATATGTACATCTCCCTTCATTCACCGGGCCCGCAGATTTGGGTCCCAAGCGCTGAAAAAATTCACCGCAGGTTCCGTTTGATGGTTGATGTTTTTTAACCAATGACGGAGCAGCCGCGCACCCTGCGGCACTCGCGTGTGAGTAAAACAATGACTGACGCTTTTGACGTGACAGGCGCTTTCGCGCCTGCTGAAATAATTTCCGCATCCCCTCTGGCTCAGATGGCTGCCGATCCGTCGGCAGATGACGGCCTCATGGAAGATTCTGGTGCCGAAGTGCCACAAGCTCCCAACGGCTTTGTCGTGATGGGTTTGGCGCCCGAATTGGTCCATGCGGTCAAGGATTTGGGGTACACCCAGCCAACATCCGTTCAGCTCAAGACCATTCCGCTGGCTTTGCCCGCCGATACCGATGGACAGGCGGCCGCCAAGTACATCGACCTGATGGTTTCCAGCCAGACCGGCAGCGGCAAGACGGCAGCCTTCCTGCTGCCCATGCTGCACACCTTGCTGAAGCAGCAGGCGCAAGCCGAAGCCGACGAGCGTGCCGCCTTCGAGCGCGAGGTGGCCGAAGCCGTTGCCCGTGGCGAAGCACCACCGAAGCGCTCCAAGCGCAAGGACCCGACCAATCCCCGCAACTTTAAGGCCCCGGCCCCCGGCGCCCTGATCGTCTGCCCAACCCGCGAACTGGCCCAGCAAGTGGCCAACGATGCGATCGACCTGGTGCAGCATTGCCGAGGTTTGCGCATTGCCAATATCGTGGGCGGTATGCCGTACCAGTTGCAAATTGCCAAGCTGCAAAATGCCAATTTGGTCGTGGCTACGCCC
>CAZMXB010000148.1:11044-12224 GCA_964569855.1 uncultured Rhodoferax sp. | reverse complement strand
AAACCAGTTACTGGCGGCGCTGGACGGCAAGTCGGGTGACACTTTTTTTGAAAAAGGTTCCGTCTCCAAGGCCCAGACCGACGCGAAACGCGTGATTGAGGCGACCTACCGCGCACCCTACCTGGCCCACGCCACGATGGAGCCCATGAACTGCACGGCCCAGGTGAAGGATGGCAAGGTGGAGATTTGGGTGCCCACCCAGGTGCCCGAGATGGCGCGTGCCATCGCCGCCAAGGTGGCTGGTGTGCCCACAAACCAGGTCACGTTACACGTCACCCTGCTGGGCGGCGGTTTTGGCCGCCGCCTGGATGTGGACTTTGTCGCGCAAGCCGTAAGGGTGGCCATGGAATGCCAGGGCAAACCGGTGCAACTGGGCTGGTCGCGCGAAGAGGACACCACGCACGACTTCTATCGCCCGCTGCATGTGGCCAAACTGCGCGCCACGTTGGACGCGCAAAGCGGAATCACCAGCCTGAGCATCCAGTCCGCTGGCGATGCCATCAGCCCGCGCTGGCTGGAGCGCGGCTTGCCCGCACTGGCCGGCCCCATGGACACGCCCGACAAAACCACAGCCGAGGGCCTGTTTGACCTGCCCTATGGTTTTGCCAACCAGCACATGGCGCATGTCGCCACCCGCATGGGGGTGCCGGTGGGCTTCTGGCGCTCGGTGGGGCATTCCCACAACGCATTTTTTGCAGAGAGTTTTATCGACGAACTGGCCACCGAGACGCAACAGGACCCGGTCGCCTTTCGCACCGCCCTGCTCAAAGACGCGCCGCGTTACCTGGCAGTGCTGCAACTGGCCGTCGACAAAGCGCAGTGGGGCAAGCCCCTGCCCGCCGGTCGGGCGCGCGGCGTCGCCCTGCATGAATCGTTTGGCAGCATCGTCGCCGAGGTGGTTGAGGTATCGCTGGAAAGTGGCAAACCGCGCGTGCACCGTGTGGTTTGCGCCATCGACTGTGGCACCGTGGTCAACCCCGACACCGTGGCGCAGCAGATGGAAAGCGCCGTCATTTTTGGCCTGACCGCCGCGCTGTACGGCAAGATCGACATCAAGGACGGCGTGGTTCAGCAAACCAGCTTCCCCAACTACCCCATGGTCATGCTGACTGAGGCGCCGGTCGTGGAAACCTGGATCGTACCCAGCACGCGCTCTCCGGGTGGCGTGGGTGAGCCGGGC
>CAZMXB010000148.1:6101-11034 GCA_964569855.1 uncultured Rhodoferax sp. | reverse complement strand
GCCGCCGCTGGCACCGGCCGTGGCCAATGCACTGTTTGTGCTGACGAAAAAGCGGGTGCGGCAACTGCCTTTGGTTGCATAAACAACCGGGTGGTGCCGCGCAATTGCTATACTTTTTGTAGCTATTTGTGATTATTTCATGAGGGCGGGAGGCCGATATCTCCCAAAAGCTTCAGGTGGGAGCGATGCTGGCGTACAACCAGAAGTCTCTCGGCTCACCACGGACCATCCGAGAACTGCGAAGTTTGCCTTCGAGGGTGAACTGGCAGCGCTCCAACACCCGAATGGACGCCGCGTTGCTGTCCAGCGCCAACGCCTGAATACGAACATAGTGCTGCTCGGCAAAACCCCATGCCGTGGCTGCCCTGCAGCATGCCGAAGCCAGGCCGCGCCCCCAATAGGCTGGATGTATATCGTAGGCAAGCTCGGCCGTGCGGTTGGCTACCGAAACCGTGTGAAAACCGACCGTGCCGATCAATCGATTGCCCGATGTTTCCTGCACCGCAAATCGGATCGCAGATTCAGGGGCATCGGAGTTGTACCACTGGACAAGGGGAACCAAAGAATCCATGGACGCCAGGTTCCAACTGGTGTGCTCGACGACATGGGGCAGTGAAAGGTACTCGTACCAGGCGGGCACGTCCGACAGCGTTATGGGTCGAAGGCTGAACCCGGCAGACCCGAGAACAGGGACCGTCTGGGGAATCAACTTCGTCAACTGGTCTGGAGCTCACCGGCCTCGAACCAGAAGGATGGCGGGTGGAGTCGCGCTTGGGTCAGCCAGGCATGAAAGTCCTGCTTGGTGATGAACTCCTCAAACAAGATTTGCGCGTCCGGGGTGGCGGCGTTGTCCACAATATCGCGCAAATGCTGGAGCGCAGACGACCGAATGAAGATCGGCAGAAGTCCATCTCTCGCAACGTAGCCAACCAGTGGCAGGCCGCGCAATTCGAACGTGCCTTTGTTCGTCCACTTCGGATCGACACTTTGCGCCCGTAGCCCGTCACGGACCACACCCTTTGCCAACGCCCGAGCGACCACGATCTCGTGTTGCAGTGTTTCCCGCGCCCATTGGGTCACGATGTCCCAAAATCGGTAGCTTTCGACATGGTGTCCAAGGTTCATAACCCAAGCCTTTGCTGAAGTTTTTGTTCGAGACCATTTTCACACCCATTTCACCCGCTGGCGGCAGATTGCGCAACCACCCGTTCCGCCCGATGGTTGCTGGCCGCGTGAATCGGCAGGAACGCGCTGGGTGTTACCATTTTCCACGCACACCCCATCCAACTCCTCCATCCAAAGCACCATGTTTACAGGCATCATCCAGGGCGTTGCGACCATCGCGGCCATGCACGACCAATCCGGCATGCGCACCTTCACGCTCGAATTTCCTCAGGGTTTTTGCAAGGACCTAGCAATCGGCGCGAGTGTCTCGGTTGATGGCGTGTGCCTCACCGTCACCGAACTGAAGTCACCGTCGGCCGCCACCTTTGATGTGATGTTGCAGAGCCTCAACATCACGACCCTGGGCAGTTATGCCATTGGGTCCAGGGTCAATGTCGAGCGCGCCGCAAAAGATGGTGCCGAAATTGGCGGCCATCCGCTGTCCGGGCACATCGACTTTTCTGCAGCCGTTGTGTCGGTGACCACATCCGAGACCAACCTCCTGCTGCGCTTCGATATTCCGCCGGATTTTCGGAAGTACGTCTTTGCCAAGGGGTACATCGCCATCAACGGCGCGAGTTTGACGGTTGCCGAGGTGAACCGGTCGGAGGGCTGGTTTGAGGTGTGGCTGATCCCCGAAACCCGCCGCATGACGGTCTTCGAGCACAAACAGGTCGGCGACCGGCTCAACATCGAAATTGAGCGCGGGACCCAGGTGGTGGTCGATACCGTGCGTGAAGCGGTGCAGGAAGGCCTGGGGAAACTCCAGCCCGTGCTCGAAGCCTTGCTGAAAGAAAAGGGGCTGACGCTGGAAGACTTTGTGCAGCCCAAGAGCTTGGCGACCTGACTACCTGGGGTAGCGACTCAGGTGTTCATGGATGATCTGGATGCGCCCGCTCTCCACCACCAGGACACGGGTTCCCCGCCCCTGAATGCGGAACGACTTCCCGTCCATCACGCCTTCCCAGTTGTAGGTATAGGTGGCTGACGCGCTTTTTGCGTCAACCGACAACACCTGAATGTCGGTGAGGAAAAAGCTGGCCTTTTTCACGGAAGGGTTGCCCTTCCAGGTTTTCTCAAACGCGGCGCGTACGGACTTCCTGCCGACAAAGTCACCGTCAGAAAAACGGAAAAAAGCGTCGTCATGCACCATGTCCTGTATCAAATCGAAGTTCTCCTTCTCGGCGATCTCCTCAAACCGGTTCATGAACTTCACGACGGACTCTTTGGTGAGAACGGTATCGGACTTGGGACCTCGAACGGTTGAGCAAGCGGCACACAGCGTGGCGAGGAGCGTGGCGGCAACCAACCGCCTTGGGCGTGGTGGAGGACGCATGGACATGCCGTAGGCGCCTCCGGCGCTATAAAAAGACGCTGAGGGGTTCATGGTGGGTTGATCCCGCTGGTCCGCGTCATCGAGTCCAATGTGGCGCGACACCACGCCTGGTCGTCCGACGGCAGGGCTTCAAACGCCTGTTGTGCGGTGGCCACTGCGCCCGAATGAACAGCAGTGTCACCTAGAGCGCGTGCGCACAAACAAAGCGCCTCAGAGGCGAAAAATACTTCCAACGGCAACGAGCCGTTCTGTTGCACGATGGATTCGCAGTGGAGCGTATGCTGCAATCCCAGCGCGGGGTCGCCAGCGGCCAGCCAGCACAGCGCCAGGCGGTATTCGGCACGCTCCACCTCCAGCCACGTACCCGCTCGCTCCCATTGGGCGCGGGCGACCTGCGCGGCCTGGATCATCAACGCACGCTGCTCCGCCGTCCGTGACGCCAGCTCTTGCAGCGTGCCGGCAATGCCATTGCTGTTGGCCGCCAGCGCACGCACGCCCGGGTCGGCATCTGGCAGCGCGCTGGCGCGCGTTACCGCTTCCTGCAGAAGTTCAGTTGAGCGTTGGCTATCTGAGGCCGCAAGGTTGCTGGCCGCCATCGAACTCACGCGACACTGGTCGCTGGTGTTCAAAGCCGCACGCTGATCGGCTTCCCCGCTGCACAGGCGCAGGCTGGCCCGACAGCGCGCAATCGCCGAAGCGCCATCGGCACCAAACATCGCGCGCTCAGACAGTTGGGCCAAGAAAGTCAACCCGTCCTGCCAGTGACCCAAATGCTCACCAAAGACGTGGTGCGCCAGGGCAGCAAGCCGCATCACGCCGTTGTCATCCGCAACCAGCGGCAGCGCCTCGGGCAGGCGCGCGGCCACAGCAGCCGCGTGGTCGGCGTGGTCACTCCAGGCCTGGTCGAGAAAGGTGTCAAGGGTAGCCATGGGACGCAATTCCAAAATTGAGCGTTACTTTAGATCAAAACCTTCTTTCTACCCAGCATTGCCGACTTTGCCAACCAACCACCCGCCCCGGCTGGTGGACCGGGTATCCGTTCATCGGCCTCAACTCGCGGTTGCCCCAGAGCCGGCCTCCCGACCAAAGTGTTGACGAAATAGAACTGGTGAACCCAACAAGCCAGTCCGCGACTGACGGCCAGGGAACGGATGCCCGGTCCGCCAGCCCCGCCCACACAGCGGCACGAAACGCCAGAACACCAACCAATGAACTACAAAAACAATAGCTGCATACCCATATTTCACGAGGGCAAGCAGCGCATTTCCCTCACAAGAATTTGTCGCGAAGCCGCTTGCAGCCCCTAGACGGTCCCGCCATGAACCGCGATGGTGCGGTCATTTCAAAAGCTTTGCGCCTGTTTCCTTGGCTGCTGCAATATCAAACGTCAAAAACGGCAACGCCTTTTCTTTCGTCGCCAACGCCAGGTGCAGACACTCCGCGAAGTCTGCACCCGTGCTGTCTTCATAGGTTGCCAAGGCTTGCTCCAAAGCACCCTCCGATTCAAACACCAGTTCGAACGTCATCAACAACGCTGACAACGCTGCTAAAACCTCCGGTTTCTGAAACTTATAGCGCGAGCGCAGCACCCATTCCAGTTCAAGTGCCACCGTTATCGGCACAAAGAGTGAGGAATGTTGGTTGACATGCTTCGCCAAAAGCCTTGCGACGATCAAGGTTTGCTGATCGTCATCCCGGACAATCCATCGCACCAGGATATTGGTATCAAGCGCGGCGGCTAGCGTCAAGGCTTCATGTCCTCAATCGCCACGTGCCGACCTTTGGTTGGCGCCAACATGCCTTGGAGTTCCAGGATGGATTTGTTCTTGACACGTACAAACAGCCGCCCGTCATTCAGTGCATGCCAAACCAGACGCGTACCCGGCACGCCGCCAATGGCTTGGCGAATATCCGCAGGAACCGTAGTCTGGCCTTTTGCCGTGATAGTGGATTCCGTCATCATTTTTCCTTACATTTAACAACATTGTAAGGCATCCACAACGAGCCATCAAGACCGAAAGGAGCGAGGATGACCGACCCGCAAACGCTCTGCCTGGCTGAGACCACACCAGCTGCCCCGGCTGGCGGACCGGGTATCGGTTCATCGGCCTCAACTCGCGGTTGCCCCAGAGCCGGCCTCCCGACCAAAGTGTTGACGAAATAGAGCTGGTGAACCCAAAAAGCCAGCCAGCGACTGACGGCCAGGGAACGGCTGACCGGTCCGCCAGCCCCGCCCACACAGCGGCACGAAACGCCACAACACCAACCAATCAACTGCAAAAACAATAGCGGAAAACCCATATTCCACGAGGGCAAACAGCACTTTTTATCAGTAACAATTGTCACCAGACCGCCTGCAGCCCTCCCTGCATCACCCTGAACCCCCGTGTCCCCATGGAACGGGCTTCGACTTCGTCATGGGTCACCAGCAAC
>CAZMXB010000148.1:0-6001 GCA_964569855.1 uncultured Rhodoferax sp. | reverse complement strand
GAACCCCCGTGTCCCCATGGAACGGGCTTCGACTTCGTCATGGGTCACCAGCAACGTCGCCATATTGAACTCCGCAATGCGTTGGCGAAACTCCTCACGCAGTTGCAACCGCAACTCGGCATCCAGCGCTGAAAACGGTTCGTCCAACAGCAGCGCACGGGGGCGCGTGATCAGGGCGCGGGCCAGGGCCACGCGTTGTTGCTCACCACCGGAGAGCCGGGTGACTCTTGAGCGGGCGAACCCCTGCAAACCAAAACGCTCCAGCATGGCACAGGCTTGAGCCCGGGCTTCGACCTTGCGCAGACCCTGCTCCACCAGACCAAAAGCCACGTTGTCCTGCACGTCCAGATGCGGAAACAGCGCAAAGTCCTGAAACATCAGCGCAAAGTGGCGTTGCTCGGGCGGCAGGGCCGTGATGTCCTGTCCGTCAAACAGCACCCGGCCACTGTCCAAGGGCTCCAGCCCGGCCACCATTTTGAGCAAGGTACTTTTGCCGCTGCCCGATGGCCCCAGGATGGCCACAGTCTCGCCGGGTGCGACGCCGAGGCTCACATCGCGCAGCAACACGCGGGCCTGCCAGTCTTTGGAAAGCTGTTGCAACTCAAGCATGGACCCATTCCTTCGTAGTCTGACGCGTGGGTTTTGTTGCTCGGGAACCGTCTGCGCTGGTGGACCATTCGATGACAGTAAACGCCATCAGCGCCAGCGCCATCAACAAACAGGCCAGTACCAGCGCCGCATCCCGGTTGGCGCTGCCGGGGCGGCCGAGGGTCTCGTACACCAGTGTGGTCAGCGTGGCCCACTCCGGGCGCGACAGAAAAAGCGTAACGGCAAATTCACCCACGGCCGTGGCCGCTGCAAAGGCCATGCCCCGGCGCAAGGCCGGTTGCAACAGCGGCAGCGTCACACGCCAAAACACACGCCAGGGTGTGGCACCCAATGAACGCGCTGCCAATGTCAGATGGCGGGGCATGGCGTCCAGCCCGGCAGCCAGCGACTTGGCCACAAACGGGTAGGCCAGCAAGGCGTAGGCACACACCAGCAGCCCAAAACTGGCAGTCCACTGCGGGTACAGCAGCAGCAGGCCAAAGGCCACCATGACGGGCGACACCACAAAAGGCAAAAACACCAACGTGCGCATCACCAGTGACCGGCGCGCGGCCAGCGCGTGCGCCAGCCCAAGAACGGTGGCCAGCGCTACTGCCAGCACGGTAAACCGCAGGCTGTTCCAGAGGGCCAACAAGGTGGGTTCCGCCCACAGCACCGTCCAGGCCGACAAACCTGCGGCTGCGGCACGCCAGACGATAGCCACCAGCGGCGCGGCGCAAAACAAGGTCAATACGGCCAGCGCTGCACCAACACTGGCCCACTGGCGCAAGCCCTGCGGTGCGCGGCGGGCCACGCAATCGGCACGCGATAGCGTAGCCAGGCGGCGCTCCACCACCGCGTAGACCAGAGCCACCAGCCCGGCAATACACAACACCCAAATTGCCAGAGCCCCGGCCTGGGCCAGTTGCAATTCGTGGGCAACCAGGGTGTAAATTTCCACCTCTGCCGTGGCGTATTCCTGACCACCCAGTACCAGGGCCAGGCCAAATCCCGAGAAGCAGTACAAAAACACCAGGCATAACGCCGACATCAGCCAGGGGGTGATGGCCGGCCACTCGACCCGCCAAAACACACGCCAGGGAGTGGCCCCCAGCGTGCGCGCCGCAGCCACCCGCGAAGCGCTGACCTGGCCCAGCGCTTCGGTTGCCGAGCGCACCACCAGACAGAGGTTGAAAAACAGGTTGCCGTAAATCAGGAGCCAGGGGCTCCCCTGCAGATCGAATCCCAGCAAGCCGCTGAACAATCCGTGTGGCCCCAGCAGCGCCAGCACGCCCATGGCCGCCACCAGCGTGGGCACTACAAAGGGCAACATCAGCGCATGCAAAACCAGGGTGCGGCCGACAAACTCAAACCGGGCCAGAACCCAGGCCACCGGCAGCCCCAAACCCAACGCCGCCACACAGGTGAAAGCCGCCTGCGTCGTCGACCAGACCAGCCGCCAACGCAGGTAGCTGTCCTGCACAGGTTCCCACCAGGACACCTGGCTGGCCTCGGCCAGCAATCGCAAGGCTGGCGCCACCAGCAAAACCAACAGAAATGCCAGTGGCAGCGCGGTGAGTGCCAGACGGGCAGGATTCTTCATGCCTACTTCAACACCACTTGGGTCCAGCGCACGACCCAGTTGCGCCCCTGTTCAGAGATGGCCTGTTCGCCAGGGCTGTGGTGTAGCGCTGGCTCAACGGCATGGCGCAGCGCATCAACCCGGGTTGTTGAGGCGTCGGCGGGGAACATCCACATCTCGGTCTGCAGTGCCTGCTGAACGGCAGCCGAACGCAGAAAATCAACAAACCGGATGGCAGCGGCGCGTTCTTTACCCCCACGGACCAGGCCCACGCCCTCCACCTGCCGAAACACCGCACCGGGCAAGACCAGGCTGCCGGTCGGTGGCTCGGCCAGTTTGGTTTTACTGAAAAAGACCTCGGCCGCCGGGCTGCTGGCGTAACTCAAGACCAGGGGGTAGGCGCCGCCGTTGTGGCTGAACTCGGTGTAATACGCTTCCGTCCAGCCCTTGGTCACTTTCAGGCCGTTCGACCGCATGCGCGCCCACCAGCCGAAGGCTTTTTCTTCACCCATGGCGCCAATGGTGGCCAGCAAAAAGGCATTGCCGGGGCTGGAGGTTGCAGGATTTGGCGTCACCAGCAAACGTGCGTAGGCAGGCTGCGTGAGATCTTCCAGGGACAGCGGCAGGGCCAGACCTTTCCTGGCGAACCAGGCTTTGTCGTAGTTCAGCATGACATAACCGTAATCTACCGGCACCAGGCCGGCGGGCAAGGTGACGGCACGGTTCGGGGCAATGGAGCCCGTCAGCGGCGTCGCGCCGGTCAACGAAGGGTCGGCTGTGTCCAGCACTTGCGCTGCCAACGCCTTGCCTGCCAAGACGTTGTCGATGCCAAACACCACGTCAGCGATCGGGTTGGCGCGGGTCAGGATGAGCTTGTTCAGCATTTCCCCCGCATCGCCCGCCTTGATGATGCGCAGCGTGACACCGGCGTCTTTTTCAAACCGTGCGAGCAGGGGTTTCGGAAGGGCAAATGAGGCGTGGGTCAGCACACGCAGGTCGGCGGCCTGAACCTGCGCCGAGCCGAGGCCAAAGACCCAAAGCAAGGAAGACAGTGCCTTGCCGGCATGCGAGAAAATACCGTTCTTCATGCTGCTGTGAATGGTTTCATTGCTGTGTTGGAGGTGAGAGCTTACAGGCCTGGGCTCGGAGACTGTGCGAATCCCCGCACAATCGCTGCATGCACTCACCGCTTTGGCAGCTCCTGATCACCTTCTCCTGGCAGGAATGGCGCAACCACCCCTGGCGCAATGCAGCGGCCGTGGTGTCGGTGATGCTGGGCGTGGCTTTGGCGTTTTCGGTTCACCTGATCAACGCGTCGGCGCTGGACGAGTTTGCGCAGGCGGTGCGTTCGGTGGGTGGGCAACCCGATCTGGAGTTGCGCACCAGCACAGGCCTGTCCGGTGGCATCGACCATGCCCTGTTCGGCCGCCTGTTGCACCACCCGGACGTGGTGCTTGCCAGTCCGGTGCTGGAACTCAGCACCTATGTGTTGAAGCCTGGCCGCGATGCAGAGGCCACACTGCCTTCCAGCGCCAGCGTCGCGACGACAAAACCCGGTGAGTCACCCCGCGTGTTGTTGCGAATCGTCGGCATTGACCCCCTGCAAGTGGCGCAACTCACACCCGACCTGCTGCCGCTGACCTCCCCCAGTGCCGACCGGATGGACATTTTTGCCCCCAACACGGTTTTCCTGAACTCCAGTGCGCGGGCGCGCCTGAGCGGTGACACCCTGCAATTGCAGCAGGGCATGCAATTGAAACAGGTACAGGTTGCCGGGTCCGTGCGGGCGGCCGGTGCACCGCTGGCCGTGATGGACATTGCTGCCGCCCAGGACCTGTTCGACAAGCAGGGACGGCTCACCCGCGTTGACCTGCGCCTGCGCGCCGGGCTGGACCCCAAGGCGTTTGCCCAGTCGCTGATGGCCGCTGCGGATTGGCCGACCCAGGCACGGCTGGTCGAGCCGGGTGACAACCTGCAACGCATGTCCACGCTGTCACGCGCCTACCGGGTCAACCTCACCGTGCTGGCGTTGGTGGCGCTGTTTACCGGGGGTTTTCTGGTGTTCTCGGTATTGGCCCTCAGCGTGAGCCGGCGCGCACCGCAGTTTGCGCTGCTGGGAGTTCTGGGGCTGACATCGACACAACGCCTGCATCTGGTGTTGCTGGAAGCTCTGGTGCTGGGTCTGGTGGGCAGCGCCCTCGGCATCGCATTAGGGTCGGCCTTGGCCGCCCTGGCCCTGAGCCTGCTGGGGGGTGACCTGGGCGGTGGCTTTTTCGCAGGGGGCGCGCCAGCATTGCAGTGGAGTATGGGCGCCGCGCTGGCCTTTGGCGGCCTGGGCCTGGTGGCAGCCCTGGTGGGCGCATGGTGGCCGGCGCGCTGGGCGCAAGGCCTGCCCGCTGCACAAACCCTGAAAGGTCTGGGTACGGCACCGGTGACCAACAGCCATGCCGTGTTATCAGTCGTTTTGCTGGTGGGTGGTGCTTTGATGGCCCTGGTGCCCCCGGTTTGGGGCGTGCCGTTGGCGGCCTATGTCAGCGTGGGCATGATTCTCGTGGGTGGCATTGCCGGTTTGCCGTGGTTGGTGGGCAGCGTGCTGGACCGGGTGGCGCCCTGGGTGGCGCAACGGGCTTTGCCCCTGTTGGCCGTGGAACGGGCGCGGCGTGTGCGCGGAAGCGCGGCGGTGGCGGTCAGTGGTGTGGTCGCTTCATTGAGCCTGGCCGTAGCGCTGACGGTGATGGTGGCGAGTTTCAGGACCTCGGTCACGCAATGGCTGGACACGGTACTTCCGGCGGGGCTGTATGTGCGCTCGGCGGGCAGCACCGGCGCCCTGGATACGGCTTTTTTTGACCCGGCCTTTGTTGAAGCGGCCCGCCGGGTACCCGGGGTGGCGCGACTGACCACCCAGCGTATCCAGCAGTTTCTGCCCGACCCGCTTCAACCCGCCGTGACCCTGATCGCCCGGCCTTTGCGCGCCGCCACGGGCGCACCCCTGGGTTTGCCGCTCATCGCCGAACCTTTGGCCGTGCCGCCGGGCCAGATCGGCATCTACGTCAGTGAGGCCATGGTCGACCTGCACGGCGCCCGCCCGGGCAGCGTTTACACCCCCCTCTCTGCATTCTTTAAGGCTCTAGCCCTCGATAAATATGCGCAAGGCGCTACTTTTTTTATAGCAGGCGTGTGGCGGGATTACTCCCGCCAGTTTGGCACCATCGCGCTGGAGCAGGCGGATTTTGAGCGCCTCAGCGGAGATACCCGGGTCAATGACCTGGCCCTCTGGCTGGAACCCGAAGCCGACGGCAAACAGGTGGAGCAGGCCCTGCGAACGCTGGCCAACGCCCAGGCAGGGACACCGGGCGGCGAGGCGGCAAGCCTGATGGAGTTTGCGTCGGCGCGTGACATCCGTGCCACGTCGCTGCGTATTTTTGATCGCAGCTTTGCCGTAACCTATTGGCTGCAGGCGGTGGCCATTGGCATCGGGCTGTTTGGCGTGGCGGCGTCCTTCAGTGCCCAGGTGCTGGCGCGGCGCAAGGAATTTGGTTTGCTGGTGCACCTCGGCCTGACCCGTCGTCAGGTCTGGGGGGTGGTCGCCAGCGAGGGGCTGGCCTGGACCACGCTGGGTGCCATCGCCGGGTTGGGGCTTGGACTGGCCGTGGCCGTGGTGCTGGTACATGTGGTCAACCCCCAGAGTTTTCACTGGACCATGGAACTCACACTGCCGGTGTGGCGACTTCTGGCGTTGGGTGCGGCCGTCATTGCCGCCGGAACTTAGAGAGCCTGGGTGGCCGGGCGCGCCTCGGCCGGGCGCGATGCGGTGTTGGCCGTCAAGGAGGA
>CAZMXB010000147.1:0-12342 GCA_964569855.1 uncultured Rhodoferax sp. | reverse complement strand
AGCGCGCAAAATTTCAAGGTCACCTACCCGCAGGACTTTGCGCTGGCGCATGCGGTCTTGGCGGCCCGTTACTCAAATGACGTCAGTATCCATGGATGAGCCTGAATCCTGGTCCTGATCCAGCATGCAGCGCGTGACGAGTGTGATGCCGGAATCCGTCACATGAAAACGCTTGCGGTCTGCTGCTGGGTCAACACCGATTTCGCTGCCTTCGGCGATGCGGCATCCGCGGTCGATGATGCATCGTCTGATCGTGCAGTTTTGCCCGATCTCCACGCCGGGTAGCACGATGGAGTCCTCCACAAGTGAATAGCTGTGGACGTAGACTCCCGAAAAAAGCATCGTCCGGCGAACGGTGGCTCCGCTGACAATGCAACCGCCAGAAATCATGGAGTCCACTGCCATGCCGCGCCTGCTGTCGTCATCAAACACAAACTTCCCAGGCGGCTGCTGTGGCTGCCAGGTCCAGATGGGCCAGTTTTCGTCGTAAAGGTTCAATTGAGGAGTGACCTTCACCAGATCCATATTGGCTTCCCAATATGCGTCCAGGGTGCCTACGTCGCGCCAGTAAGGTTGTTTATCGGCATCGCCCACATGGCTGTCGACAAAGTTTTGGGCGAATGTACGGTAACGTTTGACGCAGTGGGGAATGACGTCCTTGCCAAAGTCGTGGCTGGATTTGGGGTCGTCTGCATCACGCTGTAACTGCTCAAGCAGGAAGCGAGTATTGAACACATAGATGCCCATACTGGCCAGCGCCATGTCCGGTCGTTCCGGCATGGGTTTGGGCGCAGCGGGCTTTTCTTCAAAGCTGACAACACGCTGCTCACTGTCCACCGCCATCACGCCAAAGCCCTTGGCTTCTTCGATGGGCACCTCAATGCAGGCCACTGTGACATCGGCATTGCGCTCCACGTGCGCTGCCAATATGCGCCCATAGTCCATGCGGTAAATGTGGTCACCGGACAGCACGAGCACGTATTCAGGTCTGGCATGCCGGATTTCACGCAGGTTTTGGTACACAGCGTCCGCCGTGCCGCGGTACCAGCGGGATTCATTAACCTGCTGCTGTGCCGGCATGATTTCGATGAACTCACCCAAGCGTCCGTCAAGAAAGCTCCACCCTAACTGCAGGTGGCGGATCAGGCTTTGCGACTTATACTGTGTCGCTACGCCCACGCGGCGTATACCAGAGTTGACACAGTTTGACAGTGTGAAGTCGATGATGCGGAATTTGCCGCCAAAAGGGACAGCGGGCTTGGAGCGCCAGTTGGTCAACTCGTGCAGGCGGGAGCCGCGACCGCCCGCCAGAACCATGGCGAAAGTGTTGCGCGTCAGTTGGCTGACGAAGCGCGGGTCACGCCCTGTGCGCTGACTCACGTTGGGGTCAGGGTCTAATTTTCGCATCTCGACTCCAAGGATTTCATTACAACCATTCTAGGTTGATCCCCTGGTTTTAGGGGGCCAGTTTCCCCTTTGTAACCACCTGAGTCGGGGGAAGTTGTCATGGATCAAGGAGGCAGGGTGGGGTGCCCCGAATGGAGTCAAGTCTCTAGCGTCACCCGGGCATTTTTTCATCGAATGCGCCTACCATGCAGGCATTCGCCAAGTTAGACAATTACACGAACACCCCACAACATGAAGTTGCGAATCGGAGAAGGCTGGGATA
Organism: uncultured Rhodoferax sp.; assembly: GCA_964569855.1. Taxonomy (GTDB): domain Bacteria; phylum Pseudomonadota; class Gammaproteobacteria; order Burkholderiales; family Burkholderiaceae_C; genus Allorhodoferax. The sequence goes on along the minus strand of CAZMXB010000147.1, from coordinate 10,673 downwards.
TTCATGCACTGGTAGACGGCCGTAAGCTGATCCTGGGCGGCGTCGATATTCCCTTCAGCAAAGGGCTGCTGGGCCATTCCGACGCCGACGCCTTGTTACACGCCATCACAGATGCCCTGCTGGGCGCCGCTGCACTGGGTGACATTGGTACGCATTTCCCGGATACCGATGCACGCTTCAAGGGTGCAGACTCGGCCCTGCTGTTGACTGAAGTGGTTCGCCACGTGCGTGAATCGGGTTTTGAAATCGGCAATATCGATTGCACGGTCATTGCCCAAGCGCCCAGGCTGGCTCACCACATACTGCCCATGCGCACACGCATTGCCCAAGTCTTGGGCGTCAACCTGGAGCAGGTCAATGTGAAAGCCAAGACCGCTGAAAAGATGGGCCCGGTCGGCGAAGGCCGCGCCATCGAAGCGCGTGCCGTGGTCCTGCTGACCTGACGCTGGTGCTGTCCATTGGCGCGCTTTATTGATCTCACCTGTTCTTTTTTTTCACTTATCCATGACCAAGCCCACCAATGCCCACCCCCATTTGATGCTACCACTGGACCTCGGTTTCACAACCTTGAAAAACCGCATCATGATGGGGTCCATGCATACCGGGCTGGAGGATCGGTTCTACAACTACCCCAAACTTGCAGCCTATTTTCGGGAACGTGCCAGGGGCGGGGTGGGATTGATCGTGACCGGCGGCATTTCGCCAAACCGGCAAGGTTGGTTGTTGCCGTTTGGCGGCACCTTGAGTTCGATTCTGGATGTGCCCAACCACCGCACCGTGACGCAGGCCGTTCACGAGGAAGGCGGCAAGATTCTGATGCAGATCCTGCATTCCGGACGGTACGGTTACCAACCTTTTGTGGTGTCGGCGTCCGCTGTGAAATCCCCCATTTCCATGTTTAAACCCAAGGCGCTGACGGAAGACGGCATCGCCGCCACCATCAAGGCCTATGTGCGTTGTGCACGGCTGGCGCAAAAGGCAGGGTACGACGGCGTGGAAATCATGGGCAGCGAAGGCTACCTGTTGAACCAGTTCCTGTGTGTGCGAACCAATCAGCGCACAGACGACTGGGGTGGCTCTATTGACAACCGCATGCGATTGCCAGTGGAGATCGTGCGCCAAGTGCGTGAGGCCGTAGGGCCGAACTTCATCTTGATGTACCGGCATTCGGTGCTGGATCTGGTGGAGGGCGGCAATACTTGGGCAGAAGTGGTGCACGTTGCCCAGGCTCTGGAGGCGGTGGGCGTGACCTTGTTCAATACCGGCATTGGCTGGCATGAGGCGCGGACCCCCACCATCGTCACGTCTGTGCCCCGCGCGGCCTTTGCCAGCGTGGCTGCGCGCCTGAAGAAAGCGGTCAACGTGCCGGTGATCGCCAGCAACCGCATCAACATGCCGGATGATGCCGAAGCTCTGATTGCCAGCGGCCGGGTCGACATGGTGTCCATGGCGCGGCCCTTTCTGGCTGACCCGGAATGGGTCAACAAGGTGGCACAGGGCCGGGTTGACGAAATCAACACGTGTATTGCCTGCAACCAGGCCTGCCTGGACCACACCTTTGCCAACCAACGCGCCAGTTGCCTGGTGAACCCGCGCGCGGGGTATGAGACCGAACTGGTCCATCGCAAGGCGAAGCGCTCTAAAAAGGTGGCGGTGGTGGGGGCCGGACCGGCGGGCCTGTCGGCCGCGACGGTAGCGGCCGAGTGTGGGCATGACGTGACCTTGTTTGACAGCAGTGATCGCATTGGCGGCCAGTTCAATTTGGCCATGCAGGTGCCTGGCAAAGAGGAGTTTGCACAGACCTTGCGGTATTTTGCACGTCGACTCGCCGTCACCGGTGTCAAGCTCCAGTTGCAGACGCGGGTCACGCAGGAGCTTTTGATGAGCCAGGGTTTTGACGAGGTGGTGGTGGCCACGGGCATTGTTCCACGCACACCCCGCATCACCGGCGTGGAGCGTACCAACGTGGTGTCCTACATCGATGTGTTGCAACGCAAAGTCACCGTGGGCAAACGGGTCGCCATCATTGGTGCCGGGGGCATTGGCTTTGATGTGGGCGAATTCTTGCTGCATGACCCTTCAGTGGCCTTGCCATTGTCCATTGAACACTGGTGCCGGGATTGGGGCGTTGACTTGCGGGCGCAGTCCCATGGCGGACTGGTGGAACCAGTGGCCGCAAAGCCGTATCGGCAGGTCTACCTGCTGCAGCGCAAGACCACCCGCCTGGGTGCGGGTTTGGGCAAGACTTCGGGCTGGGTGCACCGGGCGGTATTGCAACGCAACGGCGTCCAGATGCTCGGTGGTGTGGAGTACCAAAGTATTGACAACGCCGGCCTGCACATTACCGTCAACGGTGAACCACGGGTGCTGGAGATTGACCACGTGGTGTTGTGCGCGGGCCAGGAGTCGCTGACCGAACTGATGCCCGCTGCCGACGCCCTGTCCGTGTCCCAAGCACCACGCTTCCACAAAATTGGCGGTGCCGCTTTGGCCAGTGAGTTGGATGCCAAGCGCGCCATCCGCGAAGGTGCGGTCTTGGCCGCCAGCTTTTGATCAGCCATTCATGACCCGGTGCAGGCGGATGTTGGCCGACAGGCCGCCTGTTGTCGCATTGGTGAGCGAAAATGCGCCGCCCATCCGTTGCACTGTTTTTTCGACAATAGCCAATCCCAGCCCGGCGCCGTTGGCCGCGGTGCGTGCTGCTTCCCCGCGGTAGAAAGGCTGGGTCAGGTTGGAAAGTTGTTCGGTGGCCACGCCGATTCCGTGGTCCCGTATCTTGATCAGCACCCATTTGTCCCGGGCAATCGCCGCAATGTGTATGCGGGCGATGCCCGTATCTGCTGATTTGCCATAGCGCCGCGCGTTTTCCAGGAGGTTCGACACGATGCGGCCCAACTCGACTTCATCCGCCAGAATCATCAGGTTGTCTTCCAGTTGGACATTGATCTGTACATCGGGCTGGTTTTGGAAAGAATAGGTACAGGCCTCCACGACATCGGACAACACCACCGGCGTCAGTTTCTCTTTCTCGGGGCGGGCATAGTCCAAAAACTTGCCAATGATGGCGTCCAGCTGGGCAATATCTGCAGCCATATGGGCTCGCGCATCCAGGTCGCTGACACTCAATTCGGTTTCCAGCCGCAAACGTGCCAGCGGGGTGCGCAAGTCGTGTGAAATACCAGCCAGCATGACCGCACGGTCCTGTTCCACTTTGGCCAGGCGTTGCGCCATCCGGTTAAAACCGATGTTGACTTCCCGAATTTCACCGGTTTGTACGTTTTCGTCGAGTCGGCTGGCGTCGAAATCGCCTTCCTTTACCCGACTCGCCGCGAACGACAACTCCTTCAGAGGCCGGTTGATCAATCTGGCAATCAGTGCAGCCCCAGCCAGCGACAACGCGCCTGCCACGACCAGCCAGATCAGCCAAGTGCTGCCGCCTGCCGGATTGAAACGTTGCTGGTCGGTTAACAGCCAGTAGTCGTCTCCGCTGATCTCGAAACCAATCCACAGTCCCGGTTTTCCGTTGACGGCACTGGCGACGACGGTACGCTGTCCCAGCCGGTTCGTGAGCTCCTGAGTCACCTGACGGTCAATGCCATCCGCGCCAAATGGAACAAACGTGTCACCTGGCTCACGTGGAACGATGTGAACACCCCCCTGGTCACTCATGGCTTTGAGCAACGACGTTCTGGCAATGGCGTCCGAATGGATCAGGGCAGCCCGGCTCAGATTGACCTGCGAGGCCAGCTGCTGCGCTGTCAGCACAGCCCTAGGTTCAAACTCCAGCGAGCGCAGGGTTTGCAACCAGGCCACGATACTGCCCAACAGCAACAAGGCCAGCAAAAAGAAGGTTCGCCAAAAGAGGCTGAGGCCACGGCGCGCTGTCGAGGCTTCGCCGACAACGGGGTCCGCCAGCGCTACAGGGGCGCTATCCTGGTTATCCCGGAATTGGGTGGATGCATCGATTGCGCTCAATGGGGCCTGCAAACAGTTCAGGTTGCCTCATCCGGCACAAAAACATAACCCACGCCCCATACCGTTTGGATGAACCGAGGCGCGGTCGGGTCGGTTTCTATCATTTTGCGCAGTCGCGAGACCTGCACGTCCAGGCTGCGGTCAAACGGTTCGAACTCCCGGCCACGCGACAACTGCGCCAGTTTCTCCCGCGACAGCGGCACCCGGGGGTGCCGGACCAGGGCTTTGAGCATGGCAAATTCTCCGGTGGTCAGCGTCAGCTCGTTCTCATCCTTGTGCAAGGTGCGCGCCCCCAGGTCAAAGGTGAACGCGCCAAAGCGCGCCATCTCGTTGTCGGTGGAGGGAGCCCCGGGAACCTCTGGTGTTGGCCGTCGGCGCAGTACCGCATGGATACGCGCCAGCAATTCGCGTGGGTTAAAGGGCTTGCCGAGGTAGTCATCCGCGCCAACTTCCAATCCCACAATACGGTCGATTTCCTCACCTTTGGCGGTGAGCATGATGATAGGGGTGACATCACCCGCAGCCCGCAGCCGCCGGCAAATGGACAAACCGTCTTCGCCCGGCATCATAAGGTCCAATACGATCAGGTCTGCCGTTTCACGCAGCATGATGCGCGTCAGAGACTTGCCATCTTCTGCCAATAAAACGTCAAAACCTTCCTGCGCCAAGTAACGTCTGAGCAGGTCACGGATCCGGGTGTCGTCGTCAACCACCAGAATCTTGTTGGGGCGGGAAAGCGGAGTCGGCATGGGTTGGTGAAAAATTGGTAATGAGGTCCATTTTGCGCGCCCGACCAAGCCTTGAGGCGCCGAAACGACAGACTTTGACACAATGTTACAAATAGCGCGCGGAGATACCAACTGCCAGCCCAACAATGGCACACCCCTGACTGCACTCTCAAATAGTTTGATGTTCAAGTCTTCCACCGTCTGTTGTTATCTGATTTTTTGTGCGACCGTGGTTTTGGCGCAACCAGAAAAAATATTGATGGACAGAGCGAGGGTTGAGCCGACCCCGTTAGTGGCAGACGGCGACCTGGACAAGCGGCGGGCGGCCCTGCGTGCCGCACTATTGGTGCAACAACTGAGACCTGAACAGCCCGAAAGCGGGACACTCACGGCGCACGCGCTCAGTCCGGCGCAGCGGGCGCAATTGCGCGAACAATTGCGACAGCAGGGGCGCTGATCAACGCCCGGGTTGAACAACTTGCATGATCTGGGGATCTGCCAGGGACCGGCGAACGCTGCGCCATAGAAATACCCTTCATGCCATCAGGCCATGGATTTCGGCGTTTCGGTTGACGCTGGTCGTTCGACCCTGTTCAACACGAATCCACTGGTCGCATAGCGCCAAAGAGCTCGGTCGGTGCGCTATCAACAGAATGGTGGTGCTACGCAAATGTTTCTGTATGGCCGCACGAATCAACTCGTCGGTTTCCACGTCGACGCTGGCTGTGGCTTCATCCATCAGAATGATAGGAGCCTTGGACAGCAGGGCACGTGCCAGGCAAATCAGTTGGCGTTGCCCGGCGCTGATATTGCGGCCGCCTTCCTCCAGGGGTGTCGCCAGGCCCTGCGGCAGACTGGCAACAAAATGTCCCAGCCCGATCTGCGTCAAAGCGGCCTCAATATCCTGGTCACTGTAGGCACCGGTCACGTCGATGGATTCTCGCAAAGGTCCCAGAAAAAGCACGGGATCTTGCGGCACATAGGCGATGGATTGGCGCAAACGTGCATAGGGCACATGCTGAATGTTGATGCCATCTATCAATATGTCCCCGTGTTCGACAGTGAGGGTTCGCAGCAGGGACAGCAGCACGGTCGACTTTCCCGCACCGGTGCGTCCCAGCAGTGCGACGTGCGTGTGGGCCGGAACCGTGAAAGTGGCGTCTTCCACAATCACGGGAAGGGCGGGTGCATAACGCAGGCGGGCCTGGCGAAATTCAATCCTGCCCGCACTGGGCCACGCGCGGGGTATTGGTTCTGTACCCTCGGTCTGAGCCTCTGGCGGAAGTTCGGCCCACTGCTGGCACCGCTCCCAGGGAACCAGAATGGTTGCCAGCGCGAAGAAGTCCCGGCAAAGCCGCTCGACCCGTGCGAGCAATCCGAAGGTCAGCGCCAGCAACAGACCGACTGTGCCGACGCTCAATGGTGGAAGAAGGGCATGTTGCCCCGCCAACACCAAAGGCATCAACAGGCATGCAATCAGGCCGCAAGAGACAACGGTCAGCCGCATGGACAACCAGAAAACCAGGTCCCAGCGCCGGATTTCGGTATTCAGGCTGCGTTGGTTGGCGCGGTCGAACTGCGCGACTATCTGTGCTTCGCGACCATAAGCGCGCAGTGTCGAGTGGCCGCGCAGACCATCATTGAACAGGGAAAACACCGGCGAACGCACCACCGAAGACAAACGCGAAGTCTCCCGCACAGCAACGCCATACAAACGCGAAACTCTGATGGAAAGGTAAATGGTTGCAATAAACGGCAAGGCGGCCGAGACTGCGACGCTGAGGATTCCAATCGAACTGGCCACTGCAGCCGTGGCGCCCTGGGTGAAACGAAAGCCGCGGCCTGCCAGCTCGACATCGAGCTGTTGGATGTCCGCAGAAAAACGGTTCATCATTCGTCCGGACGGTGTGGTTTCAAAAAAACGCAGGGGTGAGTGCATGACACCCGTGAGCATTTTGTCGTGTGCTTTTTCGGCGGTGTGGGCACAGGCGCGGCGAAAAGTGGCCTGGGCGATGTAGCCAATTGCCAGAATAAACAGAGTGAGCACGGTGAAGGCCAGAAAGAATTGCCCAGGGCTCAACGACGTATCACCCCCCATGCGAGAAAGCAGCACTTGTTGCGTCAAGGGCAGGGCGCTGGCCAATAGCATCAAACCCAACGTCAGTGAAGCCCCCGCCACAGCGCGGCCAGCCCAACTGCTGTCGCCCAGTGTCAACAAAACGTCCTTCCATACAGAGGCACGCACATTCCCCACTGCCTGGCTTTCCTTGGCTGTGAGCATTTCTTCTTTGCCCGGGAGGGAGTGGCCCGGGCGATCCAGATGCTCCAAGACGGCTGTCTGGTCAGAATGCCCATCCCTCTCGATGCGCAAGAAGTTGGAAAACTGTGGATTCGTGGCTCGCAATTGATCCAGCGTGCCAAATTCACCACGACCTTCGGAGTCCATGAACATGATGTAGTCGAATTTGTCCAGATGCGCCAGCCGGTGCGTGGCACAAATGCGTGTCACACCTTTCCATTCACCAAAAACCAGATCCTGTGCGATGCACCGCTCCGTCGCCACGTCGAGTGCGGAAAACGGGTCATCCAGAATCACCACATTGGCACCATGCAAGGCCGCCCTTGCCAGCGAAACCCGCTGCTTCTGGCCGCCCGACAGGTTCAAGCCGCGCTCTCCAATTTCGGTGTCGAGTCCGCCCGGCCATTGTTGGGTCTCCTGCGCGAGACTGGCCAACTGCAAGGCGCGGCCGATGGCCGCATCAGTGAAACCGTCGCCCTGACCAAACAAGGTCAGGTTATCGCGCAATGTGCCGCTGGCGATAAAGGTTTCCTGCGGGCAGTAGGCAAAACGCGGGCGAGCCGACCAAACCACCTTACCGGCGCTCGCTTCAAATTCTGACATCAGCATGCGCAGCAAGACGGTCTTACCGGCACCGACCGGCCCCACGATGGCCAGGCTCTTCCCAGGCTCCAGGGTAAAGGAAATATTGTTGAGAATATTCTGGTTGGGTTTGGTGCCAAACACCAGGCTCCGGACCGCCAGGCTTGGGGCCGGAGTACCAAGGTCCGTTGGAGTCCCGGAAGGAACTTCATCCCTGAGCTTGAAAAAAGCCAGCAAGCGCGTGGCTGACACCTCGGTTTGCGCAAGGGCACCGGCCACATCGCTCAAGACCATGAACGGGAAGTCCAGCCCCTGGAAAATCAGCAGCGTGGGCAACAGCATGGCGGCGTGCAACTCGCCCCCACGGAGGATGTGAATGCCATAGGTTACGGTTGCCACCACCAGACCGGCGCAGGAGAACACCAGTGACGACCGGGTTTGTAACAACATGACAGAGATCAGTCGTTCAACCTCGGCACTGCGGGCGCTGCGGGTGCGACCGAGAAACACCTCCGACCAGCCCGAGAGCTTGATGACCTTGATGGCAGACAGGATTTGCGAGAACAAATCGATACGCTTGTCTCGCGCGGCCAGCAGGTCTTTCTGCCGCCTGGAGGTTGCGCGCACGATGATTTTCAGAATCGGCACCGTCAGCGCCATGAGCGCCAGTCCAAAAGCCGCCGTGGCGCCGAGGTAGCGCCAAAGCAGAATGCCCGCGATGACGATGTGGACAACCACGATCATGGCGTCAACAATTTTTTCCACACAATGACTCACCGCAAGCACGTCGACGTGCATCAAATTTTGTATCGTCCCCTGTGGCAGTTCGTGGCGCACATGAGGGTCCAGGCGAAACCACTTTTGGGCGAATTCGTGCATCAAAGCGCTTCTGTGCAGCACATGGGCCTGAAAAAAGGCCTTCAGGTATCGCTGGAAGCAGACATTGGTCACATAGATCACCAAGGGAAACAAGGCCAGCATCGCCAGGTGCCGAGGGGACCACGGATCGGCCTGGATGGCCTCAAAATGGGTCATGACCATTTCGATCAGCAAGGCGGGAGCCGCTGCCGCAGCGGTCGAGATCACCATGTAGATCAGGGCGCGCCAGAAATGGGGACGGGTCGACCGCATCAGGCTGCGCACAAACTTCCAGGGGCCATGCTCGGTATCGAGCTTCAACAGCGCTCGACCGTGCTTCCGCTCCAGTTCCTGCAGGACCGGCGCTATGTCCTCGACTCTCAGCGAAACCTTCTCGCGCCACAGACGCTGGAGTTGGGGCGTCAGATGGCCATAAAAGTCATCGCTCAGAGACTTGAGCATGGCAGACGGGAAGTTCAACAGCATCCGATCAAGTATCGCATTGCGATCGGTTGCACACCGGGCACGGAGCGCCCGCTCATTGCTGCCAGAATCGTTCCGTTGACAACCCCTGAATTGCGATGTGTAAAGGAAACTTATGACCGCCAACGTGCCGACCCCATCTGCTATGGAGACGTACCCAGAACCTGTAGGCGAACCTTCCTTGGCTAGTCCGAATGAGCCGGATGAAAGTCGAACGGCCTACCGGTCCAGCTATGAAGAAAAAACACGGCATCTTTTGAATACGGAGCCCATAGAAACCGCCATGAGTCTTGCGATTGGCGGGGAATATGACGGTATCGGCCGCCTGGAGAGCGCGCTGTTGAGAAGCCTTGGATTGTGCAACGGCAGTTCCCTGATTGATGTGGGTTGTGGGAGCGGACGGCTCGCGGTTCAATTGAATGATTTGGACTGCAAATACACCGGAATTGATGTTGTTCCAGAGCTGCTGCACTACGCTCAGACCAACAGCCGACGGCCCGACTGGCGATTTGTCGAGGCGGACGGATTCACGATCCCTGAGGCCGACGAAGCGGCTGACTTCGTGTGTTTCTTTTCGGTCATCACCCACCTGACCCACGCCGATTCATTTCGGTATTTGCGCGAAGCCTCCCGTGTTTTGCGGATCGGCGGCAAGATTGTCATTTCATTTCTTGAGTTCAGGATCCCGGCGCACTGGGACGTTTTTGCACAAATGGTCGGCGAAGGCGTTGATCACCATGTACTCAACCAGTTCATCAGCCGGGATGCGCTATCTGCGTGGGCCCATCACCTGAAATTGAAAGTGGTGGGAATGTTTGATGGTGATACCCCGCACATCCCCATCTCTGAAGACATCCGCCTCGACAACGGAACCGTCATGAAGGGTCTGGGGTTTCTGGGGCAGTCGGTTTGCATATTGACCAAACCGTCCAGAACTGAAATGAATGTGTTCATGGGTTCACCGATTGCGAACGCTGGCCGACGTGAGGTTTCGATCCAGATCGGTGCGCGTGACGCAATGCGTGGACGCGATGCGCACATCTACGTGGCTGTCAAGGAGCCGGCCAAGGACACGTTGTACAACGCAACGCCCGATGGATTTGTCGCGACCGGTCTTGGGTTGATGCAGCCCTTTGAATCCGTCCTGTTGGCCGAGCACACCGTTTCAATTCTGCTCGAGGTTCCTGGCCTTGAGCCGGGATGCGCCTTGGAGGTGTACGTCGGTTATGGAGCGAGCCCGGACGACATGGTGCAAAACGGGGACTATGCCCACGTTTACAACTTCGCTCAACAGCAGTAGAAGCCCCGGTAAGCAGGGGGCATCCCCACTGCTTACCCAATTGATTGAAACACCCGTTGAAGCGTTTCTCCTTACTGAGCAGTCCAGCCGCCATCCATATTCCAGGCCACACCGCGGACGTTGTTGCCCGCCGGTGAGCAGAAGAACACGGCCAAAGCGCCCAATTCTTCCGGCGTGGTGAACTGCATTGAGGGCTCTTTCTCGCCCAACAGAAGCTTGGTCGCCTCTGCATTGCTGATCGACAAAGCAGCGGCCTTGGCATCGACTTGTTTTTGCACCAATGGGGTGAGCACCCAGCCGGGGCAGATGGCGTTGCAAGTCACGCCAGTTGTCGCATTTTCCAGGGCGACCACCTTGGTCAGACCCACGACACCGTGCTTTGCAGCGACGTAGGCCGCTTTTTCAGCCGACGCCACTAAGCCGTGGATGGAGGCCACGTTGATGATGC
>CAZMXB010000146.1:1227-12366 GCA_964569855.1 uncultured Rhodoferax sp. | reverse complement strand
CCCTGGGCTCGGCCAGCAATCTGGGCAAGAGCAACAAGAAGGTCTACCAGATGGACCCCGCCAACAGCGACGAGGCTCTGCGCGAGGTGGCCCTGGATATCGCCGAAGGCGCCGACATGGTTATGGTCAAGCCCGGCATGCCCTACCTGGACGTGGTGCGTCGCGTGAAGGACGAGTTCAAGATCCCGACCTTTGCATACCAGGTCAGCGGCGAATACGCCATGCTGAAAGCTGCCGCGCAGAACGGCTGGCTCGATGGTGAGGCCGTCATGCTCGAAAGCCTGCTGGCCTTTAAACGCGCCGGGGCCGATGGCGTATTGACCTACTTTGCCATCGACGCCGCCAGACGACTATCAAAATAGTAGCTACTGGTGCATATTTGACGAGGGCTAGCGCCCGATTTTATCTCGCAACATTCAGGGCCGGCAGTCTATGCGCATCTTCCATATCCAGCACAGCGGTGTTGCAGAAACCGGGGATCTGGACGCATTGATCACGGCCGGGATGCCGCCCCAAGGCATGGTCTGGGTGGCGTGTGCCCGTAGCGAGTTCGAAGTATCACAGGCTCGGCTGCAGGCCATGCTGCAGGCGCTGTGCGGCCAGCAGCTGGTCGATTTTCACATTTCGGACCTGATCAACAACCAGCTGCCGTCCCATTACGACTACACCTCGCAATACGATGTGCTGGTGTTCAGGCGCCTGGCGGCTGGCAACCCAGCCAGCGACCTGGTGCGTCCGGGTGAACCCTTGATGCCGGGAAAAGCCCGTGGTGGCCCGCCCATCCTGCGCCGAATCGATACCAGCCCGGTAGGATTTGCCGTGTTTGACCGCGTGTTGCTCACGGTTCATCCCACCGACTGCTCGGTGCGCGACGCCTATGCCGCCAAACTGCTGCAGGCGGCCAGCACCGAGTCGCGCACCTCCGGTGCCCGCCTGCCCAGCAGCCCGGCGGATTTGATGCTGCGCATCATTAACCAGATGGTGGATGGCTTTCTGGAACTGCGCCGTGAGTTGACGCACCAGCTCGACCATTGGCAGACCGAACTGCTGAACCCCAAAACCCGCTTCAACAACTGGGGTTCGCTACTGGACGCCCGCCTGACCCTGCATTATCTGGACGAAGTGTGTGAAGACCAGCGCGCTGCCTTGCAGGACTGGATCGAAGCCATCAAGACCTGGCCTGATGCCGAAACCCCGGCAGAACACCGCGACCGCGACCTGTTGCAGGTGCGCAGCCGCGACGTGCTGGAGCACATCGAGCGGGTGGTGCACCACGTGCGCCGCCTGGAGCAAAGTGTGGAAACTGCGGTGCAAATGCACTTCAGCGTGCAGGGCAGCCGCACCAATGACATCATGCGCACGCTCACCGTGCTGACCGCAATATTCTTGCCCCTGAACCTGATCACCGGGTTTTTTGGCATGAACTTTGACGCCTTACCATTGATTCATCAACAGTCCGGTGCGTTGTGGGCCATGGGGACCATGGTGGTGATCGCCAGCCTGCTCGTCGTGTATTTCTGGCGCAAGCGGTATCTGGCCCGCACGCCACGCTGAGCCGTCTAAAACCCGGCAGCGACCACTGTGGCCTCGAAGTCCGCGAGGGTTCCCACGTCCTGAAAAACACCGTCGGGGCCAATGTACAAAATCGCCGGGCCCTTCACCGCCAGGTAGCTGTTGGAAACGGCATAGTAGCGGTAGATGTAGCCCCGTTCCCCCACTGTGGGAGAAGGGGTCGCCCGGATCGTGGATGTGAATTCGCTGGGAGCGGTAGCGGCGATGAAAGCCTCGGGGTAGGTGACTTCCGCCCAGTTCATGGTGCGGTTTGCCAGCGCATTGGGTGAGGCCCCGTACAGCGCGGCGCAGCCCGCCGCATCGTCACCCCGCAGGATGCTGGTGTAGTCAAAATCATGGTACGGGCTGGCGGACATGACGGCGCTTTGCACATCGGAGTGCCCCAGACCCAATGCATGCCCTATTTCGTGGGTCACGATGCTTTTGATTTGCTCCAGATCCCAGATCTTGCTGGCGCTGAGCACTATGTCGGCATCCACAATATCGCCGGTGCCCACCACCGCCGTAGGCGCAAAACCAGCCATGATGTAGTCGAAGGAAAAACCCCATACGTTGATGCGGTCGGGCCGGAAGTCGACGCGCGCATCGGGCAGGACCGTCGTGGTTCCCATGTACTGGAAGTCGATATTGCACATCTGGGACCAGCGGGCCGCCGCCGTCTTGAATGCGTCTACAACCTCTCCGACGTCCAGACCGACTTGTACATTGAGCGGGTTGAACCACCATTGGTAGACGCCGCCCGGCCACTTGGCGTCTTCACTGTACAGCCGGATCCAGCGTGTTTTTGGCCGGTCATCGGCGACCACGGAGCGGGAGAAGTCCGGCGCGGCCGGGAACTGTGCGTAGCTGCTTGTGGCAAGCGCCACAAGGCACAGCGCGCAGTAACGGAATGGTTGCATAGACCTTTGGCCATTGGTGGACCGGAAGCGAACGCCACTGGCAAGCCGATTGGGACCGAAAGCAACCATTTTTTGTGTGCGGTGGCGCACACAGGAGTGAACAACGTAGCAAGGGCTACCGCGACCAAACGGTCAAAACCCGCAAGTGCAGCGTGTCCAGGGTGCGGAGACGGGGAGGTGCTGACTACACAAAAGGCGGGCTGAGCTGCTCCGCGTGCAACACACGCTGCGTCGCCGCTCGCAACAGCATGCGCTGCAGATAGGGGCCCACGTGTGGGCGGTTGCGCGCTGGCGGGCTGGCGAAGTTGCGCGTCCAGCGGCACAGCGTGAATACATAGGGGTCCAGCGCCGTGAACGCGGGTCCCATAAACCACGGCCCCCCATGGCGCGCCAGCTCAGCGTCCAGTTGATCCAGCAAGCCGCCGATCCGGGCTTCGGCCTGGGCTTTGACCTGCACAGTGCCGTCGGTGTTGCCTTCGTTAACCCAGCGCTGCGGGTAGAAGTAGGTAATCAGCGACGCCTGCAGCGTATTGGTCAACCACATCAGCCACTTGTAGAAATGGGCGCGTTCATGGCTTCCCAGGGGTGGCGCCAGTGCCAGCTCGGGGTGTGCGTCGCACAGATAGAGGCAGATCGCGGCGGTCTCGTACAGCACCAGGTCACCGTCGGTCAGCGCAGGGATCAACCCGTTCGGATTGAGGCGCAGGTAGGCGGGTGCCTTGTGGGCATTTGCAAGCCGGTCCAGCGTCACCAATTCAAAAGGCGCACCCATTTCCTCCAGCAACAGGTGCGGAATCATGCTGGCCGTGCCAGGGGAGTAATGCAGCTGGATCATGGTGTTGTCCGCTCCATGGGTTCCAGCGGCAGACCCAAAATACGCGCGCCGTTGTTCCAGGCGATATTGCGGGCCACCTCGGCTGGCAATTCGCCCAGCCAGGCGCGGTAGCCTTGCATCAGGGCGTCGTACGACTGCCAGCGCTGATTGACCCAGGTATCTGAACCAATCAGAAAACGGGTGGGGTACTTCAGCAGCAGCGCGCGCCACTCCGGGCACAGCCGCTCTTGGCCTTGGGCGTCCGAACAGGTCAGGCCCGGTCGGTACGACAGCTCTCCCATCAGCAGCGGGTACCGCGCCAGCAAGGCGTCCACACGGGCGACCGGTGCCCCCCCAATACCGGTGTGTGCCCAGATCAAGCGGGCATTTTTCCCTTTTGTCGGTGAATGGGCCATCAGCAGGTCAATCGCTGTATCGTCGACATGGGCCAGCACCGCCAGGTTCTTTTCCTCGGCAAACACCATCAGCTTGCGGGCCACCGCGCCGTTGGCGTTGGCGCTGTCGTAGAGGTGGAATTCCCCAATACCCTTGAACGCGCCGCCCGCGGTTCCTGCGGCGTATTCGGCTTTCACCATGTCAAAAATGGTTTCGTCCTGGAACCAGCTGCTGTAGTCAGCCCGGTTGCGGTACAGGCGGATGAAGGGCACCACGGTAACGCCGGCCTGGTGGGCCAGCGGACTGGCGGCCAGCAGCTTGGTGCCATCGTTGGGGCGGGAATTGGAGACGATGGCGCGCACACCATTGCGCTGCATGCGCGCCAGCACGTCGGCCACCGGGTGGGGCCCGGCCTGGCCATCCCAGGCTTCCACGTTGTAATGCAGGTGGGCATCAAGCAGCGGGCCAGCGTAGTCCGCAGCCCGGGCGGGAAGGGCAATTGCTATCAAAACAATAGCTAGCACAGCAATCCGAACCAGGGTTAGAGCCACTTTTTGCATTTTGACTTGGCCGGGAGACACCACAACGCCCGGGTTTTGGGAGGTGCCTCGCGGTCGCGCCAAATGGGTCGCAACTACCGATCCACGGGCCGTGCTCATTGGCAGGTCAGGGTTCATGGCCAACCTTGTTACAAAAAACCGCATTATGGGGCGATGGTGGATAAACTGGAGTTTTTCAAATGGCTGGAGACCGATGCAAGCAGTTGTGCTGATCACGGGTGGCTCGCGGGGAATTGGTGCGGCCACGGCACTGCTGGCGGCCCGGCACGGTTATGCCGTGGCGGTGAATTACACCAGCAACTCCCCGGCCGCCGATGCGGTGGTGCAGGAGATTCGCGCCGCCGGTGGCACCGCCATGGCCGTGCAGGCCGATGTGGCGGTGGAGGCCCAGGTATTGGCCATGTTTGCCATGGTGGATGCCGAACTGGGCCCGTTGTCGGCCCTGGTCAACAATGCGGGCGTGGTGGACGTGCCCTGCCGCGTCGACGCCATGGATCTGCCGCGCCTGCAGCGCATGTTCAACACCAATATCCTGGGCGCTTTTATCTGCGCCCGCGAAGCGGTCAAACGCATGAGCAGCAAATTTGGCGGAGCCGGTGGCTGCATCGTCAACGTCTCCAGCGCCGCCGCCCGCCTGGGGGCTGCCGGCCAGTATGTGGACTATGCCGCCAGCAAAGGCGCCATAGACACCTTGACGATAGGCCTGGCCAAAGAGGTGGCGACGGAGGGCATACGCGTAAACGGTGTACGCCCCGGCATCATTGACACCGACATCCACGCCAGCGGCGGCCAGCCCGACCGCGCCCGGCTGATGGCACCCCAGGTGCCCATGCAGCGCGCCGGTACGGCGCTGGAAGTGGCGCAGGCCATTGTCTGGCTCATGGGTCCACAGTCCAGCTACACCACCGGCACCACGATCGACGTGGCCGGTGGCCGTTAATCATTTTTTCCCCCAAGCCCATGGATTTCAAACCCCTCATCACCCTGCTGGCCATCGTCAACCCGCTGGCCATCGTGCCGTTTTTCATCCACTACACCCACGGCTTCTCGCAGGAGCAGCGCCGCCGCACCATCGTCATTTCGTCCTTCAGCGCCTTTGTGGTGATTGCCGTCAGCGCGCTGGCGGGCCTGCACATCCTGGACTTCTTCGGCATTTCCCTGGCCAGCTTCCAGGTAGGCGGCGGCATGCTGCTGTTGACGTCTGCACTCAATATGCTGAACGCCCAACCCGCGGAGGCCAAGACCAACACCCA
This sequence comes from uncultured Rhodoferax sp., assembly GCA_964569855.1. Lineage (GTDB taxonomy): Bacteria > Pseudomonadota > Gammaproteobacteria > Burkholderiales > Burkholderiaceae_C > Allorhodoferax. The sequence goes on along the minus strand of CAZMXB010000146.1, from coordinate 6,872 downwards.
CGAACTCGAAGATGGCGCGGAAAAGGCCGCCATGGGCGCCAGCATTGCCGTGGTGCCCTTGACCATTCCCTTGCTGACCGGCCCGGCCACCATGTCCACGGTGGTGATTTACGCCGAGAAAGCCAAGACCTTCTGGCAGTTGTCAACGCTGGTGGGTTACGGCGTGGTGATTGGCTTGGCCACCGCACTGTGTTTTGCGCTGGCGCAGCCGATTGCCCGTGTACTGGGCAAAACCGGGATCAATGTCATGACCCGCCTGATGGGTTTGATTCTGGCCGCGCTGGCGGTCGAGGTGATGTCCGACGGACTGGTGAAATTGTTCCCTGCGCTGGGGCGATAGTCCCGCCTGCCCCTGCCTCAGGCCTGGCGGGTAGGAAGCGCACTACTCGCCTTTGTTCAGTTCGATCACCATCTGTGCGCTCAGATACAGGCGCCGTGGAATGGCGTCGATCATCACATACTCCGCCTGGTTGGAATGGTAGCCAAAACCGGGCAGACCCATGCCTTCAATCACGGGTTTGCCCGAAAGCGCCGCAAAACCGGCGTCCGTCCCCCCACCGGTCAAGGGCACGACCACAATTTCGTGGCCCAGGGTCTTGTAGATGGCATTGGCTTTGTCGATCAGGCGCTTGCCCTGGTCACCGGCCACAAATGCCGGACGCCCCACCGTAGTGGAGATCTCCACCTTTGCTTCGGGAAGTCGCGTCTGTGCGGCGCGCTCCTTCAGCTTGGACAGCGTGCTGTCCATGTCCTCGTTGCGCATGAAACGCAGGTCAGCGTCAATGGTGGCCTCATCCGGAATGACATTGCGCACAGTTCCCGCCTTGCCCATGGTCCAGTTGAAGCGCAAACCCCGTGCTTTGTCGTCCAGGTCCTGTGTGCGCAAAATCAGGTCGGCGGCTTCGGTCAACGCATTGACTCCAGCCTCGGGGTTGGCGCCTGCATGGGCTGCGCGGCCTTTGACTTTGGCGGTCACCATGGCCGTGCCGGATGTGCCCATGACCATCATTTCCTTCAGAGCGGTCGTGGGCTCGTAGGACAAAACATAGTCGCAATCCCGGGCCAGTGACTGGATCAGTGTGCTGGAGCCGCGTGAGCCGACCTCTTCATCCGAATTGAACATCACCGTGATGGATGCAAAGTCTGTAGAGCCGCGCGATTGCAACAGGCGAATGGCGTGCAAGATGACTGCGATGCCGCCTTTGTCGTCAGCAATGCCGGGGCCAAAAGCGCGGTTGCCGTCGATACGGAAAGGCGCTTTGGCCAAGGTACCGGTGGGATACACGGTGTCCATATGGGCCATCATCAGAAAGTGCTTTTTGCCTTTGCCCTCGATGCGGCCGGACAGATTTTCTGCGCCACCCTCGACCGTGGACTTGTGGCGCGTCACCTTTGCGCCAAGGGCGACCAGTTCCGACTCCAACAACTGGCTGAGGCTTTTGATGCCCTCAATATTGCTGCTGCCGGATTCGATATTGACCAGCTTTTCCAGAGTCTGAACGGTCGCCGTGTGGGCGGCTGTGGCATTGGCCAACAGGGCTTCGTCGCGGGTTTGCGCCAGCAGGCTGCCGCTGGCCAGGGCCAAGGCAAGTGGCAGAAGAGAGACAGCCAGTCGGGTGGTTTTCATGGTGTACAGTCGTGTGAATGGGTTGATGAGCGCAGCGAATGTTAGTGTCCCGCAGCGTCTGCAACAATAGCCAAAACCGCCATCTAACAAGCCATTACCGCCATGCCGTCTCCTATGCTCCATGTCGACGTATTTGTCTACACGGGCGCCATGGTGGGCGTTTCGCTGTCAGTCATCGACATGCTGCGTATTGCGAATATGGTGGCCCAGTTGCAGCAGGGAGCCGACGCCATGCCGGTACGCTGGCAATTGCTGAATGGGCGCGGGGTGCCCATCAACAGTGCCAACAAGATGTTTGGTGCCTATGTGCAGCAGCCCACGGATGCGCAAGCCAACCCGGCTGCGCGACAGGCGTGTTTTGTGCCGCCCTTGCATGGACAAAACATTCCCGCCGTGCGTGCCCAGGTCAAGGCATTGCCCGGTGTGCAGGCCTATGTACAGGCGTGCCTGGCGCAGGGACACACGGTTGCCACGGTGTCCAGTGGAGCCTGGTTTGTGGCCGACAGCGCGCGATCCGTTGGGCTGACCATGGCTTTACCCTGGTATTTCCTGTCCGGCTTTCGCGGCGATTTTCCGGAGGTGCCTTTGTGCACAGAACCCGATTGGGTGGCCGACAGGAGACTGATCACCGGCGCCTTGCCGTCATCCCTGACATCGGTCGTGCTGGCCCTGCTGCGTAGCGCTCTCCCGCAGGAGCTGGTGCAGGCGTGTGAGCGACTACTGGTGCACGAGAAAGAACGCAGCGCCATGACCTTGCAAACGGTGCAGGAGCAACACATGGGCGCCACCCGCGACAGCGCGGTCGCACGGGCCGTTGTGTGGCTTGACAGGCACTTGGAACACACCTACTCCCTGGACGAGGTCGCCAGCGCCGCTGCGGTCAGCCCGCGCACGATCCTGCGGCACTTTCAGCAGGTGATGGGTATGAGTCCGCTGGACTACTTGCATGGCCAGCGCGTCAAACGCGCCCGCATTCTGCTGGAGGTGACACTCGACGACATCCCCACCATCGCCCACGCCTGCGGATACGCCGACCCGGCGGCCTTTCGCCGCATCTTCATGCGCCTGGAAAAAACGACGCCGGTAGCCTACCGCGCTGCCCACGCCTTGCGTTCGTCACGCGTGCGCTGGAAGGCCGAGGGCGTCACCTGACCGGTTGGGTCTTGTGGCACATGCCAGTTTGCTTTAATGTGACGCCATGAACGCTACCGACACCATTGATTTCCTGGTCCGCAAGGCCCAACTGGGCACCACAAGGCTGCGCACACACCCTCAATCCCCATTGGCCGACGGCCAGGTGCGGGTTCGCATCGACCAGTTTGCCCTGACGTCCAACAACATCACCTACGCCGCCATGGGCGACGCCATGCAGTACTGGCGCTTCTTTCCGGTACCCACAGACGAGGCCGACAGCGCGGACTGGGGCCGCATACCTGTGTGGGGCTTTGGCACGGTGCAGGCCTCCAGCTGTTCCGACATCGCCGTGGGTGAACGCCTGTACGGCTACTTCCCCATGGCCAATCAGGTGGACCTGACACCGGGCCGGGTGACAGCGGGGTCGTTCATGGACAGCGCCCCCCACCGCGCCGGACTGCACAGTGTTTACAACCAGTACATGCGCTGCGCTGTCGACCCGTTCTACACCGCCGACACTGAAGACCTTCAGGCCCTGCTGCGTCCGCTGTTCATCACATCCTGGCTGATTGACGATTTTTTGGCGGACAACGACTTTTTTGGTGCCACGGCCGACCCTACACAACCCGGCCTGATGCTGCTGTCCAGCGCGTCCAGCAAAACCGCCTACGGCACAGCCTTCCAACTGGCGCAACGCGGCGGGATCGAGGTCGTGGGGCTGACCTCGCCCGGGAACGTGGCGTTCTGCGAAAGCCTGGGTTGTTACCACCGCGTATTGACCTACGACCAGCTGGGCCAGATCGCTGCGGACGCACCTGCGATTTTTGTCGACTTTGCCGGCAATGCTGCCTTTCGCAAAGCTTTGCACACCCATTGCAAGAACCTGAAGTTCAGCAGCTCGATTGGCGCCACCCATGTGGCCGACATGGGTGGTGGCAAAGACCTGCCAGGCCCCAAGGCGACGTTGTTTTTTGCACCGGCGCAGATCAAGAAACGCAGTGCCGAGTGGGGTGCGCAGGCCCTGGGCCAACGCCTGGTGCAATCCTGGCTGGCGTTCACGGCCGCCGTTTCGCACCCGGGCCAGGCCTGGTTGCAGGTGCAGCAACACAGCGGGCCTGACGCCGTGTTGGCCGCCTACCATCAGGTGCTGGAGGGAAAAGGTGACCCCAGGGTGGGACACATCCTGTCGCTGCACACGCAAAGTTAACGTCAGCCAAATGGGGCATGATGTGCCCTGTTTGTCATTTCTAAAGGCGCTCCCGTGCGATTGGCCCTGCTCTCCGACATCCACGCCAATTGGCAGGCGCTTGACGCCTGCCTGGCGCACGACCGTGCGCAGCAGGCCCAACGTTTTGTGTTCCTGGGTGACCTGGTGGGTTATGGGGCCGACCCAGCCAGGGTGGTGGAGCGCATCATGCTGCTCACGGAGGAAGGCGCCCTGGTTCTTCAGGGTAACCACGATGCCATGGCCGTCAACCCGCCAGCCGAGGTCAAGACCGTAGGTGACACCACAGCCACCTGGACCCACCGCCAGCTCAGCGCCACGCAGCGCGACTGGATCACAGCGCTGCCGATGACGCAGCAACTGGACGCCACGCTCTTTGTACACGCCAGTGTCAACGAGCCCCATCTGTGGCGCTATGTTTATGACCAGCGGGCGGCCCGAGCCAGCCTGGACGCAGCCGCGGCATGGCCGCAGGTGCGTTACGTCTTTGGAGGACATGTTCACATGCAAACCCTGTATTACCGGGGCGCCGGGGACGGTTTGATGCCGTTCAAACCGCAGCCCGGCGTTGCTGTGCCGGTGCCCAAACACCGCCAATGGCTGGGTACCGTTGGCTCGGTGGGCCAGCCGCGCGACGGCAATACCCGCGCGATGTATTGCCTGTTTGACACTGATGCCTCGCAGCTCACCTTCCACCGCGTAGCCTATGACCACTTTGCTGCGGCGGCGGCCATTCGCCACGCGGGCTTGCCAGAATTTTTTGCCAGCCGACTGGAGGAGGGCCGATGAAGCTGCTGGAGCCCGGCGCCGAACTGGACGGCTTCACCATCGACGAATGCATTCACTCGGGCGGCATGGCCCACATTTACCGTGTGCACTATGCCGACAGCCAGGTTGACCCCGCTTTCCCCATGGCCATGAAGGTGCCCCGCATGACGGCGGGCGACGGCGCGGAAAACATTGTCAGCTTCGAGATCGAATGCCAGATCATGCAGGTACTGCAAGGCCGCCACGTGCCGCGTTTTGTTGCCGCCGGGGACCTGGATCGAGTGCCCTACCTGGTGATGGAATACCTCAGCGGCGAAACACTGGAACACTGGCAAGACAGTGAGACACCACCCAGCATTGAACAGATCACCCGGCTTGGTGCTGCGATGGCGCGCGCCGTACATGCCCTGCACCAGCAAAACACCGTGCACCTGGACCTCAAGCCGGCCAATGTGCTGTTTCGCGAAGATGGCAGCGCCGTGCTGCTGGACTTTGGCCTGTCTTGCCATGCCCACTACCCGGACCTGCTGGCCGAACAATTGCGCAAGGCCGTGGGCTCGCCCGCCTGGATTGCGCCCGAACAGGTGGTGGGTGTGCGCGGCGACCCCCGCAGTGACATCTTTGCCGTCGGCGTGATGCTGTACCAACTGTGCACCGGCCGCCTCCCCTTTGGCACTCCGCAGACTGCGGCGGGACTGCGCCAGCGTCTGTGGGTCGATCCGGTGCCACCGCGCAAAATCAAGCCGGAAATCCCCATCTGGCTGCAAGAAGTGGTGATGCGCTGCCTGGAGCCCGAGGCAGCGCAGCGCTACCCCTCGGCGGCGCATCTGGCGTTTGACCTGACGCATCCCCTGCAGGTGACCATCACCGAGCGGGGAACCAATGTCACCG
>CAZMXB010000146.1:0-1217 GCA_964569855.1 uncultured Rhodoferax sp. | reverse complement strand
TTCGCACCCACTTCAAACGCTGGCTCAAGGCCGCGGGCATGCATTACAAGCCCAGCCCCCTGCCGTCGGAGCAGATTGACGAAGTGCCCATCGTCATGGTGGCGGTCCCCCATGTCGACGTGACCGACGCCACACTGTATTCGTTGCGCCAGGCCGTGGCGCGTTCCCTGGGCACGCGCCCGGGCTCCCGGCTGGCCTGTGTGACGGTGATCTCATCAGGGCTGACCAGTACCTCAGACGAAGCCAAGAGTGAAACCAGCGTACACCGCCGCTACCTGAGCACGTTGCGCCAGTGGGCCCAGCCACTGGACCACCCCGGTCACCAGACCTCCTACCATGTGCTGGAGTCGGGCGATGTCGCCCAGGCCCTGCTCGACTATGCCCGCGGCAACAACGTCAGCGTCATCGTGATGGGGGCTGCCACCCACGGACTCAAGACCCAGCGCTTTGTGGCCACCATCCCGATCAAGGTGGCGATGGACGCACCCTGCACCATCATTCTGGTCAAACAGTCGCTGCCCTTTGAGTTGCTGGGCGCCAGCGCACCGGGCGACCCATCCGAAGCTGCAGGCTATTCGGATTCAGGTTCGGAAACGGTCCGAGTGCGAAAGCCCTACGCCGACAACGACGTACCCTTTTAGCAGCGTCGCCGCGAGCCGCAAACCTTGCGACAATGCCCCTTCATTCATTTCGAAAGAAGGGTTCACCATGAAGGGCAATGTGGCAGCCATCGTGCTGATTCTGTTGGGTTCATTTTTCCTGCTGAGCAACCTGGGCCTGATCAACATCAGCCTGGCCGTGTTGTTCAAAACCTGGTGGCCGGTGATCCTGATTGCGGTCGGCGTCTCGTTGTTGTTCACGCGCGAAAGCCGAAACAACAACCGGCCCAAGGACTGAATGGCGCACGCCTTTGAGTCCCTCACCCCCGACGCCGTGCTGGACGCCCTGGACAGCGTGGGCCTGCGCGGAGACGGCCGCCTGACCGCCCTGTCCTCCTACGAAAACCGGGTCTACCAGGTGCAGTTGGAGGATGGCAGCGCGGTGGTCGCCAAGTTTTACCGGCCCGGGCGCTGGAGCGATGAGCAGATTCAGGAAGAACACGATTTTGCCGCCGAACTGATGGCCGCCGAAGTGCCCGCCATCGGGCCGCTGGTGCTGCAAGGGCAACTCGCCGCCGGGCCGCCCCAAGGCGAGTTAGCCCCCTTGGGGGGCAGCGA
>CAZMXB010000145.1:0-12468 GCA_964569855.1 uncultured Rhodoferax sp. | reverse complement strand
CTGGAAGACAAACGCTTGATGTCCATGCCGCCGTGCTCCCATCTGATGAGCAACTTTGATGGCACCCTGCTGGTCGGCGACGGTTGCGGCTCACCGGCTGACGTGGCGGACGCTGGCAGCCATGACATCGTGACCGATCCGTTCCTGCATGTGTTTGACCTCAATGCCGGCAGCGTGCGCGCAGTTGCACACCATGACTCGTCGTGGCGCGTCCACAAGGGCAGTCGGCAGGTCACGCATCCGCACCCCTCGTTTACACCGGACGAAAAGCGGATTTTGTTCAGTTCCGACGCAGAAGGTGAACCGGCGCTGTACCTGGCGGATGTGGGCGCACCATGAAGCGGTGGATGGGGCTGGCGGCGTGCTGGGTGGCGTGTCTGCATTGGGGTGCATGGGCGCAAGATTCCGCACGGCCCCAGTTGACACCAGCGGCTGCTGCGGACTATACGGTGGCGACCTACCTGGCACAGGGCCCCGCGGCCTGGACACCAGCCGAACCGTCGGCACTGCGGGGTGTGCGACCCGATGCTGTTGTGGCCCAGGATGGCAGCGGCACCCATACCAGCCTGCAGGCTGCGCTGGACGCGGCACCTCCCGCTGGCGCGGCATCGCGTCGATTTGTGATTGGGCTGGCCGCAGGCACGTACCGCGGGCAAGTGTGCTTGCAGGGCAAGGCGCCGGTGGCGCTGGTGGGCTTGGGCCTGCAGCCGTCGGATGTTCGGATCGTGGCCGCGCGGTATGCCGGCGAGAAGAAGCGCCCCGGCGTCGATGCCGGCAATCTCTGCCTACCCACGCTGGACGCGCCAGCCTATGGCACGTTCAGCAGTGCCAGCCTGGGCATCTTCAGCAACGACGTGCAGGTATCGCATCTGACGGTCGAGAACGATGCCATGCAAGCCGTGCGCGGCGGCCGGGGCTACCCGACAGAAGCCGCTGAAGCCGGTGGTGCACAGGCCGTGGCCTTGATGACCCAGGGTGACAGGATTCAACTCGAAGACGTCCACCTGTTGGGTCACCAAGACACGCTGTATGTGCGTGCCGCACCCGGCCATGCCGGGGACCGGGTGTATGTGCACCACAGCCTGGTGGCAGGGGACGTGGACTTCATCTTTGGTGCGGGCACGCTGGTGATCGATGACAGCACCATCCTCAGCCGCGCAGGCCGCAGGGCGGCGGGCGAGGGTGGCCATGTGCTGGCGCCCAGCACGGCACCTGGGACCGCATTGGGAATCCTGGTGCACAACAGCCGCCTGATTGGCGAAACCGGACTGCGACCGGGTTCGATTTCATTGGGGCGTGCCTGGGACCAGGGCATTGCCAAAGGTGCGTGGCAAAAGGCTACTTCACCCAATGGGCAGGCCGTGGTGCGCAACAGTGTGCTGGGCGCGCACATCGGTCCCTGGGCCGCCTCAACTTCGCGACGGCCCTTCAGCCCGATGGGTGAACAAGCCAACCGCATGCTGGAGTGGAGCAACCAGACACTGACCCCGGGCGATGTGACAGGCCAAGGCGCGGATTGGAGCCACGAGACGTTGGCACCATACGACGGCTGGGCCGCAGTGCAGGGGGGCACACGGGGCGGAGCCGGCGCCTCACTGGAACACACCTACACAGTGCACAGCCGCGCCGAGCTGGTGGCGGCGCTGGTACCCGGTGCCTACCCACGTGTGGTGCGCGTCGTAGGCCGTATTGACCTCAGTACCGACGCCGTTGGCCGTGCGCTGGGATATGCAGATTACCGCGACGCAGCATTCGACCAACAGGCCTTTTTGGCGGCCTATGACCCGGCCATTTGGGGCAAGAAGCCACCGAGCGGACTACAGGAAGAGGCCAGGCAACGCTCCGCGCGCCGTCAGGCAGAACAGACGGTTGTGAAGCTGCCATCGCTTACGACGCTCGTGGGTGTGGGGCCGGACGCCGCCATCGTCAACGGCACACTGTTCCTGGACAAGGTGGACAACATCATCATCCGCAACATCCACTTCTCGGATGCGTACGACTACTTCCCCGCTTGGGACCCCAAGGACAATACCAACGGCGAGTGGAATTCGGAGTACGACAACATCACGCTGCGCGGTGCGACCCATGTCTGGGTCGACCATTGCACGTTTGATGACGGGCCGCGAGCGGACGACCGCGAGCCGGTCCTGTTCGGCCGCCAGGTCCAGCACCATGACGGTTTGCTGGACATCACACAGCAGTCCAACTGGGTGACGGTGTCGTGGAACCATTTCCACCACCACGACAAGACGACCCTGGTCGGCAGCAGTGATGGTCAGGCGCTGGATGATGGCAAGCTGAAGGTTACGTTTCACCACAACTGGTACGAACGCGTCAAGGAGCGCACGCCCCGGGTGCGCTACGGTGAAGTGCATGTGTACAACAATTTGTTTGAAGCTGGAGTAGATGGGCCGTACCCCTACGTCTACTCGCTGGGGATTGGCCACCAGTCCAGGATCTACAGCGAACGCAACGCCTGGGTGACACCCGCCACGGTGCGCTCCGCCCAGTTGCTGCGTGGCCTTAAGGGCAATCGCTTCGTCGACAACGGGTCCACCCACAATGGTTTGGCGGTGGACCTGCTGGCGGCGTTGCGCACGGCCCACCCCGGGGTTAACTGGGTTGCCGATGTGGGGTGGACACCCAGCCTTTTTCTTGCGATGGATAGCGTGGCGGATGTGCCCGCCCGGGTTCGGGCAGGGGCCGGTGCTGGACGTGGAAAGGCAGACTGACGATGCAGCCCTTCATGGACCACAACTTCCTGCTGGACACGGAAGTCGCACAACAACTCTACCGGGTCGTCGCGGCGGACCTGCCCATCATCGACTACCACTCCCACTTGCAGCAGGGCGAAATCGCTGCGAAGAAGCAGTTCCGCAACATCGCGGAGCTGTGGCTGGCCGGTGACCACTACAAGTGGAGGCTGATGCGCAGCGCTGGCGTGTCTGAAGACTTCATCACCGGAGTCCAAAGTGATGAAGCCAAGTTCATGGCGTTTTGTCGCGTGCTGCCGCTGGCCGCTGGCAACCCGATTGTCCACTGGTGCCATCTGGAACTGCGACGCCTGTTTGGCATCACGCTGACCATCAACGCGACCAATGCGCCACGCATCTGGGAACAGGCCAACGCGCGCCTGGCGAGCATGACCTGCTGGACGCTGCTGGAGCAGGCCAAGGTGGAGGTGGCGTGCACGACCGACGACCCGGTGGACGACCTGGCACAGCACGAAGTGATTGCCGGCTCAGAACTGTCGACCCGGGTACTGCCGGCGTTTAGGCCCGATGCCGCCATGCGCATCAACCGCCCCGGCTTCGTGGACTACCTGGCAACACTGGGCTCTGTGACGGGCGCGCGCATCGCGCGCTATGCAGACCTGGTGGCGGCCCTGGCCGACCGCGTCGCGTACTTTCACCAGCGCGGCGCACGTATCTCGGACCATGCCATCGACTTGCCCATCAGTTGTGACGCCGTGTCGGTCGACGCGTGTGAGGCGCTGCTGTCCAAACGCCTGTCGGGTGTGACCCTCAGCGAAGCCGAGCAGGCCGCATTCCAGCGCGGACTGTTGCAAGACCTGGGCGCAATTTATGCCCGTCACCAGTGGGCGATGTGCCTGCACATCGGTGCCCAACGCAACAACAGCCAGCGCGGTATGCAGATGCTGGGGCCTGACACTGGCTATGACGCCATTTCTGACGCTGGCCATAGTCACGGTATCGCCGGTCTACTGGATGCGCTGGACGCCGACGGCCTGCTGCCCAAGACCATGTTGTTTTGCCTGAACCCGGCAATGAACGAAATGTTGGCCGCGTTGATAGGCTGCTTCCAGGACGGTAGCGTCGCCGGCAAGGTGCAAATGGGGCCGGCCTGGTGGTTCAATGATCACAAAGACGGCAATCTGCGCCAGTTGCGCGCGCTGGCCAACCACGGCGTGCTGGGCACTTTTGTTGGCATGGTGACGGATTCACGTAGCTTCGCGTCCTATCCGCGCCACGACTATTTCCGCCGCCTGCTGTGTCGCCAACTGGGGCGCTGGGTGACCGATGGCGAGTACCCCGATGACCAGCAGGCGTTGGAAACCATAGTCCGCGGGGTCTGCTATGACAACGCCAAAAGGTACTTCGCGTTATGACAGATACCCGCGGCAGGGTGCTGTGCATCCATCCTGATGACGACATGCTGGTGGCGCTGGTCGATTTGCATCCGGGCGACACCGTGGAGTGGGCCCAACAACCGCTCTGCATCCGCACGCCGGTGCAACGCAAACACAAGCTTGCCCGGCGGGACTGTGCGCCTGGTGACATCCTGCGCCTCTACGGCACACCGGTCGGCAAAGCCACGAAACCGATTGGGGCAGGGTGTGCCGTCACGATTGACAACCTGGAGCACTATGCACCCGCACCGGTGCTTGACGCTGGAACATCGGTGCCGATCTGGAGCGCTCCAGATGTTGTGCGCTGGCAGCAGACGACCTTTCAGGGCGTGGTCCGCGCCGATGGACGGGTCGGAACGGCCAACCACTGGCTCATTTTTCCGCTGGTGTTTTGTGAAAACCGCAATGTCGAACAACTGCACGACGCGCTGGTGCGACCGTTGGGCTATGGCCAGGACGACCTGGCGGACTTCACACGCTTGCTGTTGGGCGGCGCTGCGGCTACGGCAGCCGCCACGCCGCGGCCGTTTCCGAACGTGGATGGGGTGCGCATCATCACCCACCAGGGGGGCTGTGGCGGCACGCGCGCCGATGCCCGCTCACTGTGCCGCATTCTGGCGGCCTATGCCGACCATCCCAACGTGGCCGGTGTCACCGTGTTCAGCCTGGGTTGCCAGAACGCGCAGGTTGACATGTTCAAGGCCGCCCTGGCCGAGAAAAATCCGAGTTTTGACAAGCCCTGCCGGATCTATGAACAGCAGAAGTGGGAGGGCGGTGAAGAAGCCATGATGAAAGCCGTGGTGCAAGACACGCTCAAGGAACTAGCCATTGCAAATCAAATTTCCAGGCATCACGTGCCACTCTCGCACCTTCGCATTGGCGTCAAGTGCGGTGGCTCTGATGGATTCTCCGGTATCACAGCCAACCCGGTTTTGGGGCTTGTGTCGGACCGCTTGGTAGCGCTGGGCGGCGCGTCTATTCTGTCGGAGTTTCCCGAGCTGTGCGGCGTCGAGTCCAGCCTGATGGCGCGCTGCGTGCACGCATCCGACCAGCAGCGCTTTATGGATTTGATGCACGATTTTGAGACCCGCGCCCGTGCTGCAGGGGCGACCTTTGCCGACAACCCCAGTCCTGGCAATATCCGTGACGGGCTGATCACTGATGCCATGAAGTCTGCGGGGGCCGCGCGCAAAGGCGGAAGTTCGCCCATCGTTGCCGTGTTGGACTATGGCGAGGTGGCGAACAAGCCGGGGCTTTCTTTGTTGTGCGCGCCAGGCAATGATGTGGAGTCGGTGACGGCATTGGTGTCGGCCGGTGCCAACGTCGTCTTGTTCACCACAGGACTCGGCACTCCGACGGGAAACCCGATTGCGCCGGTGGTCAAGGTTTCCAGCAACACCGACGTCGCAACGCGCCTGCACGAGCTGATCGACTTTGACTGCGGCAGCATTCTGCAGGGTGCCGATCCCGAGGCGTTGGCCGATGGATTGCTGCAGCACATTGTGGACATTGCATCGGGCCAGCAGGTCACGCAGGCGGATCGCTTGGCCCAGCATGACTTCATTTTCTGGAGGCGCGATATCTCATTATGAGTACTTCACCGAAACTGCCTTACCTGCAGCGGGAATGCCCGTTCGGGTTTACGATCCGTGTGCTTCAATTCGGGCAGGGAAACTTCTTGCGCGGGTTTTTCGATTGGCAGTTGGACATTTTGAATGCCTGCAGTGACGGCGACTTTGGGGTCGTCGTTGTTCGGCCAACGTCACGGTCCAAGGCTCCGCTGCTCGACAAACAAGGCGGCTGCTATTCCACCGTGTTGCGCGGACTTGATGCGCAAGGGCAATTGCAAACGCAAGTGCGAAAGATTACTTGCGTACAACGTGAGCTGGACCTTGCTGTTCACTTTGCCGACTACCTTGCGTTGGCGCACAGTCCCGATATCCTGTGGGTAGTTTCCAATACGACCGAAGCAGGCATCGTGGTTGGCGACAGCGAGCGGTATGCCGACCAACCGCCACTGTCTTTTCCGGCCAAGCTCACCCGGTGGTTGCACGAGCGTTATACATACTTCCAGGGTAACACTACAAAAGGTGTCGTGCTGCTTCCGTGTGAGCTGATCGAAGCCAATGGCCCTGCACTGCGGACCGCTGTGCGGCATTACTGCACCCTATGGCAGTTGGCGCCAGAATTTCAAGTCTGGCTGGACCAGTCGTGCCACTTCTGCTCCACGCTGGTGGATCGTATCGTCACGGGTTACCCGACAGGCGAGATGGCGCAGCTGCAAAGTGAATTGGGTTACCAGGATGATTTTCTGGTGGCAGGTGAGCTCTACCATTACTGGGCCATTGAGGCGCCGGCCTGGGTTAAACGCGAGTTGCCATTGGAGCGTGCCGGCTTGAATGTGCACTGGGTCGACGACTTGGCTCCGATTCGCATGCGCAAGGTCGCCATCCTCAATGGTGCCCACACGCTGCTGGCCGCGGTTGGCTTGCTGGCGGGCATTGACACTGTGGGGGAAGCCGTGTCCGACCCGGACCTTGGCCCTTTCCTGCGCGCCACGCTGTGGGAGGAAATCATTCCGGTTCTCCCTTTTCCAGAGGGTGAGTCACGGGCCTACGCGGAAGAGGTCTTGCGTCGCTTTGGCAATCCATACATCCAGCACCAGTTGACGGCTATTGCCCTGAATATGGAAAGCAAGTGCATTGCTCGTCTGCTGCCGCAAGTGCGAAGTTTCTTTAACGAAAATGGGCGTTTTCCTCCGCGCCTGCTGTTGGCCCTTGCCGCTGCCTTGGCGCGGCTTGATGGGCACAATGATCCATTGAACTGCGCAGTGTCAGACGTCGCTGGCTTGCCCGAGGCACTGCGGGCTTCTCTTTGTGCGATCAAGACCATTGGCATACGGGCGGCCATGGTTGATCAAGCGCTGGTTTCCCATTCAAAGTGATCCTTGCTCGTTGATTCCGAATATCGTTCACAATACAATTTGAAACACGTTTTCAGAGAAAATAAAACAAATGGATGATGATTCCTTAGACTCCAAGCAGCCCGAATCAGTTGCTGCCGTTCTCAAGACCTTTGGTCTGTTGCAAGCCCTGGCGGACCGCAGCGAAACCGGCATTTCCGACCTGTCTGTGCGCCTGGCCATGCCCAAGGCCACGGTCTACCGTTTTTTGCAAACCATGATGACCCTGGGCTACGTCCGCCAGGAGGCTGACAGCGAACGCTATGGCCTGACCATGAAGGTGTTTGAGCTGGGCACCAAGGCCTTGCAGTACCCCGAACTGGTCGATTTGGCCAAACACCACATGCAGATGCTGGCCGACAAGACCGGCGAGACGGTGCACCTGGGCGCGCTGATCGACAGCGAAATCATCTATGTGCACAAGGTGGACTCGCGTCATATGCTGGGAATGTACTCCAGGGTGGGGCGGCGCGCACCCTTGCACTGCACGGCGATTGGCAAGGTGCTGCTGGCCTGGGAGCACCCTGACCGCCGCGCCATGATCCTGCAAGGCGCCGTTTTCACCAAATACCGGGAAAAAACCATTGTTGAGCCGTCAGCCTTTGCGCAGGAGCTGGAGCGCGTCAAGGCTCAGGGCTTTGGCGAAGACCGCGAAGAGTTTGACGACCACATCCGCTGCCTGGGCGTGCCGATTTTTGACCGCTTGAGCCGCCCCATTGCCGGCATGAGCGTTTCATTCCCTACCTTTCGCTACGACCCTGCACGGGAAGGCGAGGTTGTGGCCATGCTGACCGAAGCCAGCCGCGACATCTCGGCGCGACTGGGGTGTACGCAGTTTCCGCTGGATGCGGTCACTGCAAACGGTTGAAAAATTACAATGTCAACTGCTATAAAAAACATAGCGAACTATTGATATTTAACGAGGGCTAGCGGCATATTTTGCCGCGAAATCTCCAGAGCATACCCAAAACGAGTGGTGGTGTTCTGTCGCTGCTTAGCCTGCCGCATCGAAAGCTTGCTGCAGCCAGGCAATCAGGTCGGCATCTATTTCATCAAGTTTCGATACACGTGTGGTGGCCTGGCACATGCCGCCCGGTGGAAGCATCTTCAGCCGCGAATCTTCGGGCAAGTTCTTCGCGTTCAGTCCGATTTCGATTGCGTCCCTGGTAGCGGGTCCCACCATCGCAAATTGTTTCTTGCGCCTAAGACTGATGTAGGACTTCTTGGAAGCCTCTTCAAACAGACCAAAAGACCTTACCTGCTGCATGACCGCTTCGTGCAGCGGCCTGAGATGGGCTTTCGGTCCGGTATAGAGCGCGCCAACGGCATCCGTATCGGTAGCGGTTATGGTCCCTGCGCTCGAAAGCGGTGCGTCGGTCAGTTCGGCAGGAATTTTGCCGACAAACAAGGCGACGGCATTGGCGTCACCGTAACCGAGCTTGTACGTCTCCATCAGCCAACTGCGTTGTTCGCCCACCTTCACCAATCCGGTTTTCGCCAAAGCCTGGTGCAGGTTCAACAGGGGTTGCCCGGTTTTGACCTGAATATTTTTCAGCTGTGTGAGTTGGGCTAGCTTGGGGTCAGCCATGGACAAGTCTCCTGAGAGGATTGCTGGTTTGGTCGCGACAAGCATAAACCAACGGTGTGCCTCAGTTTGATCCCAGATGCTCCGCAATTGGAGTTTGGAATTAGTTCAATCGCCAGTTAAACGCATACAGATAACGTACACATTAATTTTTGAGTCTGCTTTCTGGCAAAACTGAACCAATGATCGCATCGACATCCCCTGCGCATTCCTTGCAACATGGCCAAAGTCACCACCTCAGTGTGGACAACGTGCAGTGGACCGGCTCAGGCATGGTACGCCCCGAGTGCGTCTTGGCAACCGCAACAGGCGATCTGTTCACCGCCGACTGGCGCGGTGGTGTGGCACACATCTGCCCGGATGGCAGCCAGAGTTTGTATGCGGGCCAGTCGGTTGATGGCGAGCCACTCAAGCCCAACGGCATCGCAATGCTGGCCGACGGGTCCTTTCTACTGGCCGATTTGGGCGCCGAGCGGCGTGGCGTCTTCCGCTTGCAGCGTGACGGGCAGACAAGCCCCTAGCTACGCACAGTGGATGGGCTGGACTTTCCACCCGGCAACTTCGCCACCGAGAATGCGCTGGGTCGCATCTGGATCACCGTAAGCACTTGCCTGACGCCACGCGCGCTGCGCTACCGGCGCAGTTGCAGCGATGGCTTGGTCATCATCTTGATAACTAGGGCGCCCGCATTGTGGCCGAGGGTCTGGGCAATACCAACGAATGCCTGGCGGACCCCAGCGGGCAATGGCTGTATGTGAACGAAACCTTCTTGCGTCGCCTGTCACGCATTGCCTTGAGAGCATGGCGGTCGAGTTGTTGGCTGCCCGCAAACCGACCGATACAGAGTTGCAGCCCTTGATCGAAGCCACAGAGGCAATGGAGCGCGCTCTGCAGGTTGACGATC
Organism: uncultured Rhodoferax sp.; assembly: GCA_964569855.1. Taxonomy (GTDB): domain Bacteria; phylum Pseudomonadota; class Gammaproteobacteria; order Burkholderiales; family Burkholderiaceae_C; genus Allorhodoferax. The sequence goes on along the minus strand of CAZMXB010000145.1, from coordinate 2,867 downwards.
TGGATGCCTGGGCGCGCGCGCCGACGAGTCGTACCATGAAAATCTGGTGCTGATGGCCGGCAACCGGCTGTTGCGGGAATCGGTGATGAGCTACTGGAACCGTGCGCACCGTGCCCACATGTTCAAGCTGCGCCTGCGCCCCAAGCCTGTCAACTCCACGCAGGAGCACATGGCCCTGGTCGCGCGTCTGCGCCAAGGTGATGCTGCCGGAGCCGCAGCCGTCAACCGTGGCCACCGCGAGCGCGCTAGCCGCGAACTGCTGGTCTTTGTCGAAAAATTTCGTCTTCAACAGATGTAGCCCCGGCCACATCATCAACAAATCCCATCAATGAAAACCAGTATCACATTGCAGTACTGCCCCGAGATGGCATTGGCGTCGAAGTCATGCAGGCCGCCGAGCAGATCCTGGGCGCTCTGGAGTCGCGCACCGATGTGCGTCTCGACCTGACCTTCCAGAAGGCTGGTGCCCAGCACTAACTGGACAGCGGCGTGGCCTTGCCCGAAGACACGCTCAGGGTCTGCGAAGCCTGCGACGCCATTTTGTTTGGTGCCACGGGCCTGCCCCGGGTCCGTGGGGCCGATGCCACCGAGATCTTTCCCCAACTGGACTCGCGCATTCCGCGAACCTAAGCCAGCCGCAGGGCAGTCAGTTCGGAGATCTGGGCCTCACCCACCAGCCCTATACGGCCCTGGGTGATCAGGCCGCGCACCAGCTCCATGTCCGGCGCCAGACTGCGGTCTACCATCATGGCCGGCGACACCGAGCGGATCAATTGCAGTATGCCTTCCAGCACCCCCGAGCTCTTGAGCGGGCGCAGAAATTCAATGCCCTGGGCAGCAGCCAGCAGCTCAATGGCCACGATGTATTCGGTGTTGCGCAGCATTTGTTGCAGGCGCCGCGCGGCAAAGGTCGCCATGCTCACATGGTCTTCCTGGTTCGCCGACGTGGGCAGGCTGTCCACGCTGGCGGGGTGGGCCAATGACTTGTTCTCCGACGCCAGCGCCGCAGCGGTCACGTGCACGATCATGAAACCCGAGTTCAGCCCCGGCTCGGGCGTCAGGAAGGCCGGCAAGCGCGACACCACGGTGTCCACCAGCATCGCAATGCGTCGCTCGGTGATAGCGCCGATCTCGGCAATCACAATCGCCAGCGCATCGGCGGCTAAGGCCACCGGTTCAGCGTGAAAATTGCCCCCCGAAAGCAGCGTCCCGGTCTCGGCAAACACCAGCGGGTTGTCCGTGACAGCGTTGGCTTCCCGCAGCAGCACGTCGGCGGCATAACGCATCTGGTCCAGGCACGCACCCATCACCTGGGGCTGGCAGCGCAGGCAATACGGGTCCTGCACACGGTCGTCGCCTTCCAGGTGCGAGTTGCGGATGGCACTGCCAATGGCCAGGGCGCGGTAAGCCGCTGCACAGGCAATTTGGCCGGGCTGTCCGCGCACGGAGTGAATGCGGGAGTCGAACGGGCCGTCGCTGCCACGGGCGGCGTCCAGCGTGACCGCGCCGGAAATCACGGCGGCTTCAAACAGGCGCTCGGTGGCCAGCAGTGCATCGATCGCCAGTGCGGTCGATACCTGCGTACCGTTGATCAGCGCCAGACCTTCCTTGGCCGACAGTTTGATCGGCTCCAGGTGGGCCATGTGCAGGGCCTTTGCGGCAGGCATGCGGGTGTGGCCATAGAACACTTCGCCTTCGCCAATCAGTGGCAGACACAAATGGGCCAGCGGGGCCAGGTCACCCGATGCACCGACCGAACCCTGGCACGGAATGACGGGCGTAATGCCCAGGTTGTAAAAGGCAAACAGCCGGTCAATGACCAGCTCGCGAATGCCCGAGTAGCCGCGTGCCAGGCTGGCAGCTTTCATCAGCAAGACCAGACGCACTACAGGCTCGGACATGGGTTCGCCCACGCCAACGGCGTGTGATCGCAGCAGGTTAAGTTGCAGCGTTTCCAGATCGGCCTGGGCAATGCGCTGGTTGGCCAGCTTGCCAAAACCGGTGTTGACGCCGTAGACAGCAGCGCCGCCTTGCGCGGCCTGGTGCACCAGGTCTGCGCTGGCACGGATGCCGGGGCGCGCTGCGGCGTCCAGCGTCAGCGGGGTGATGTGGGTGTGCAATTGGCGCAGTTGCGCCAGTGTGAGTTGGCCGGGTTGGATGTTCATGGCAGCATGGGCAGGTTGAGGTTGTTGTCTTTGGCGCATTGCGCGGCGATGGCATAACCAGCATCCGCATGGCGCATGACGCCGGTGGCCGGGTCGTTGAACAGCACGCGGCCCAGCTTTTCCGCGGCTTCCGCAGTGCCGTCGGCCACGATGACCACGCCCGAGTGCTGCGAATAGCCCATGCCCACGCCCCCTCCGTGGTGCAGGCTGACCCAGGTGGCGCCGCTGGCGGTGTTGAGCAGGGCATTGAGCAGGGGCCAGTCGCTGACAGCATCGCTGCCATCCATCATGGCCTCGGTCTCGCGGTTGGGCGATGCGACCGACCCGCTGTCGAGGTGGTCGCGGCCGATGACGATCGGTCCCTTGAGTTCGCCGCTCTTCACCATTGCGTTGAAGGCCAGACCCGCCAGGTGGCGTTCACCCAGGCCGATCCAGCAGATACGCGCAGGCAGGCCCTGGAAGGCAATGCGCTCCTGCGCCATATCCAGCCAGCGGTGCAGGCCCGCGTTATGGGGGAATAGTTCTTTCATCTTTGCATCGGTCTTGCGGATGTCTTCGGGGTCACCACTCAGTGCCACCCAGCGGAAGGGCCCCACACCACGGCAGAACAACGGGCGCACATAGGCGGGCACAAAGCCGGGGTAGTCAAACGCATTGGCGACACCGTAGTCTTTAGCGACCTGGCGCAGGTTGTTGCCGTAG
>CAZMXB010000144.1:0-12520 GCA_964569855.1 uncultured Rhodoferax sp. | reverse complement strand
TCCCAACCCAGTTGCTCCATCTCGGCGCGGCTCATCGGCAAAAAGCGCGACGTGCCAAAGCGCGCGGCCCAGTATTTTCGGTAACTGGTCAGCGGTTTGGCGGCGCGCGGGAAGAAGGAGACGTCGACGAAGGCGTTCATGGTGCTTTCGGGTAACGGGCGATTTTAAAGTTTTCAGTGGGTCACTGCAGCTTAAAGGGTGATACATAGCCCCCACGCTCCGCCGCTTGGCGGGTCGCTGCCCCCCAAGGGGGTGCGATTCACCTAGGGGCGGCCCGGCGGCGAAACTAGCCCTCACGCTCCGCCGCTTCGCTCGTCGCTGCCCCGTGCAAAACGTAGAATGAATCTTTACCGCCCCACAAGGATGCATCCATGAAGAAATTGTTGCTTGCGATCACACTTTGCGCCTTGGGCGCAACGGCTTTTGCCCAGGGCAAAGACCTCAAGGTCGCTATTGACCCCACTTACGAACCCTTCACCTACAAGGTGGACGGAAAACCAGCGGGTTTTGACGTGGACATTGCCAGCGCCCTGTGCGAGCAGATCAAGCGCAAGTGTGTGTTTGTTGAACAAGGTTGGGACAGCATGATTCCGGGTTTGATGGCGCGCAAGTACGACGTCATCATCAGTTCGATGTCCGTCACCGAAGACCGCCTGAAGCAGATCGACTTCACCGACAAGTACTACAACACACCCAGTCGTGTGGTGACCAAGAAGTCTTTCAACTACACCGGCCCGGCATCGCTCAAGGGCAAAAAAATCGGGGTGCTCAAAGCCAGCACGCAGGAAAAATACGCGCTGGGTGAGCTCAAAACGGTGGGTGTGGATGTGGTGTCCTACGACGCGCAGGACCAGGTCTACCTGGACATCCGCGCCGGCCGCCTGGACGGCACCGTGGCCGACCATGTGGAAGTGACGGGCGGCTTTTTGAGCAAACCCGAGGGCAAGGACTACGAGCTCAAGGGTGACGAGTTGTTCATCCCGAAATACTTTGGCACGGGCGCCGGTATTGGCCTGCGCAAGGGCCAGGATGCGCTGAAGACCGAACTCAGCGCCGCCATCAAAACCCTGCGTGGCAATGGTGTCTACAAGAAGATCAACGACAAGTATTTCAAGTTTGACGTCTACGGCAAATAATTCACCAGGCTCCAATAGAGAGCACGACGGCGGTCTATGAACGCTTACGTCTCGGCCATCTTGCAGGGTGCGGTGCTGACCGTCGGGGTGTCTGTCGCTGCCCTGCTGGTGTCCGTGGTGCTGGGCCTGTTGGGTGCCGGTGCCAAGCTATCGGGCCGCCCGGTCTGGGTCGGTATGGCGACGGCTTACACCACCATCATCCGCGGCATTCCTGATCTGGTGTTGATGCTGCTGATCTTCTACGGCGGAACGATTGGGCTGAACAACGCTCTGGAATGGATGGGTAGCGAGGCTACAGTGGACATCAACCCGTTTGCGGCTGGTGTGCTGACGCTGGGCTTTATCTACGGCGCCTACATGACCGAGACGTTTCGCGGCGCCATGCTGTCCATTCCCAAAGGCCAGGCCGAGGCTGCGTGGGCTTTTGGCATGGGCCGCACGCAAACCTTTGTCCGCATCACCGCACCGCAAATGGTGCGTTATGCCCTGCCCGGCTTTACCAACAACTGGCTGGTGCTGATCAAGGCCACCGCCCTGGTCAGCCTGATCGGTTTGCAAGAGATGACCTATGCTGCCAAGCAGGCCAGCGCGGCCACCCGTTCGCCGTTTGTGTTCTTTTTGTTCACTGCGGCGCTGTTTCTGGTCTACACCACGGTGTCGCTGGCCGCGCTGCGCCGGCTCAATGCCCGCTTCAGCCTGGGTACCAAGCGGGGAACGCTGTAGATGAACTTTGCCGTCCTCTTTGAAGCGCAAAACCTGGCCTTGTTTGGCACCGGGATTTTGACCACGCTGACGCTGCTGCTCGCATCGCTTGTGGTCGGTGCCGTGATGGCGCTGGTGTTTGCGCTGCTGCTGACCGGGCCCTGGGCACCGCTGCGCTGGCTGGTGGCCTCCTATACCTATGTCATCCGCGGCACACCCTTGCTGATCCAGGTCTACCTGATCTATTACGGGCTCGGCCAGCTGGAGTGGATTCAGGCGCGCTGGGACAGCGTGTGGCCGTGGACGCACTTCAAGGACCCTTTCTTTTGTGCGCTGCTGGCTTTTGCGCTCAACACGGCGGGCTACACCGCCGAGATGCTCGCCGGCGCCATTCGTGAAACCAGCGCCGGAGAAATCGAGGCGGCACAGGCCTATGGAATGAGCCGCTTGCAGGTCATGCTGCGCGTTGTATTGCCCAGCGCCCTGCGCCGAACCCTGCCCGCCTATAGCAACGAAGTGGTCATGATGCTGCACGCCACCAGCCTGGCCAGCGCCGTCCCGTCCCTTGTGGATGTGACGGCTGCCGCCAGCAGCATCTATTCACAGTACTACCTGCCGTTTGAAGCTTATTTGGCCGCAGCTGCCATTTACCTGGTCGCCTCTTTCTGCCTGATTGGCCTGTTCAAGCTCGGCGAACGGCATTTCCTGGCCTATCTGGCACCCCGGACACACTGATATGCAACGCATTGACCATCCCCTGTTGTCCCCCAGCCTGGGCAGCCACAAGACGCTGACCAGCTTCCATTTTGGAACCCCAGGCCGCGGCCCCAAGGTCTACATCCAGGCCAGCCTGCACGCCGAAGAGCTGCCGGGAATGCTGGTGGCGCACCACCTACGGGCCCTGCTGGACGCGGTTGATGCGGCGGGGCAGTTTCTGGGCGAGGTGATATTGGTTCCCGTGGCCAACCCCCTGGGGCTGGCCCAGCGCGTGGACCACAAGGCCATGGGGCGGTTTGACTTGGCCACATCCGAGAATTTCAACCGCCATTACCCCGATCTGGCCAAGGCCGTGTGGCCGGTGGTACAGGAGGCACTGGGCGCAGACCCGGCTGTCAATGTGGCCACCGTGCGCCGCGCCATGGGCGACTACCTGCGCAAATGGACGCCGAACACCGAATTGCAAAGCCTGCGCCACCGCCTGCTCACGCTGGCCCATGATGCCGACGCCGTGCTCGACCTGCACTGCGATTGCGAGTCGGTCATGCACTTCTACACCGAAGAGACCTGCTGGCCCCAGTTTGAGCCGCTGACACGCCTGATGCAATGCGAGGCCGTGCTGCTGGCCCGCAATTCGGGCAGCGGCCCGTTCGACGAGTGCCTGTCCGGCGTCTGGTGGCGGCTGAACGATGCGCTGGCCAACGCGGCCAAGACTGTGCACCTGCCCCAAGGATGCTGTAGCGCCACGATTGAACTGCGCGGTGAAACCGATGTCAGCCATGCGCTGGCGCGGGCTGACGCACAAGCCTTGTTCACCTACCTGCAGCACGCCCAAGTGATTGCCTGCACCCAACCACCCGAGCTGCCGGCAGTGCGCTGCCAAGCCACGCCGCTGGCCGGCTCACAAACCCTGCATGCGCCAGCGCCTGGCGTCGTAGTCTTTGCCGCCCAGGTGGGCCAAGTGCTGCAGATCGGTGACCTGGTGGCCGAGGTGATCGACCCCATTGCCAACCGGACCCACCGCGTCGTGGCCGGTGTGGCGGGCCTGTTGTATGCGCGCATCCGCGAACGTTACGCGCTGGCGGGTGCCGAACTTGGCAAAATTGCCGGTGCCAAGGCCTTTCGCACCGGTGAACTGCTGGGTGCCTGACTGTATGAAGCAACCCACACTCAAACTCCAGGTCGACAACATCCACAAGCGCTTTGGCGCCAACGAGGTGCTCAAGGGCGTTTCGCTGTGCGCCCACGCTGGCGACGTCATCAGCATCATTGGCAGCTCCGGCTCCGGCAAGAGCACCTTTCTGCGATGCATCAACCTGCTGGAAAAACCGCATGAAGGCCGCATTGCGGTCGCTGGCGAAGGCCTGAAACTGGTCGCCCAGCCCAACGGCGAACTCACGGCCTCCGATCCCGCGCAACTGGCCCGCCTGCGGACCAAATTGGCCATGGTATTTCAGCACTTCAACCTGTGGGCACACATGACGGTGCTGCAAAACATCATCGAAGCACCGGTCCACGTCTTGGGTGTGCCCAAGGCGCAGGCCATGGAAACCGCCCGCAAGTACCTGGCCAAGGTCGGCCTGGAAGGCAAGGAAGACAGCTACCCTGCCCACCTGAGCGGCGGCCAGCAGCAACGCGTGGCGATTGCCCGGGCACTGGCCATGGAGCCCGACATCATGCTGTTTGACGAACCCACCAGCGCGCTGGACCCCGAGCTGGTCTCCGAAGTTCTGAAGGTCATGAAAAACCTGGCGCAGGAAGGCCGCACCATGGTGGTGGTTACCCACGAAATGGGCTTTGCCCGCGAGGTCTCCAACCACCTGATCTTCCTGCACCAGGGCCGCATCGAAGAGCAGGGTCACCCGGTCAGTGTGCTGGCGGCACCCAAGAGCGAGCGGCTGGCACAGTTTCTGTCAGGCAGCCTGAAGTAGGCTCACTCTGGACCAACCCGTGGACGGACCCGAATTGCGCCGAAAAGCTTACAGTGCCATGCATGATCTCCGGTTCAAGGGGCGCCTCCAGCGGTGCTTTTATGACAAATTGGCCTCCAGCCCTGGTAAACATTACACAAGGAGCTACTGAATTTGTAGCAAAGCCATGCTGAACTTTCTGCCTGCCCCCGTGGTTTTCCTGATCGCCACACTGCTGATGGTGGTCAACGCACTGTTCTGGGTGCCCATCCTGTTGCTGGTATCGGCGCTTAAACTGATCCTGCCGTTCAAGGCGGTGCGCCTGGCCATCGACCCGGTCCTGTTATCCATCGCAGAAGCCTGGATCTGGGGCAACAGTGCCTGGATGGGCCTGACCCAGCGCACCACCTGGGACGTACAGGGTATCGAAGGGCTGGACCCGCACAGTTGGTACATGGTCAACAGCAACCACCAGTCCTGGGTGGACATACTGGTGCTGCAGCATTTGTTGAACCGGCGCATCCCCTTGCTCAAATTCTTTTTGAAACAGCAGCTGATCTGGGTGCCGGTGATGGGTCTGGCCTGGTGGGCGCTGGAATTCCCCTTCATGCGCCGCCACACCGAGGACTACCTCAAGAAACACCCCGAGATGCGCGGCAAAGACCAGGAAACCACCCGCAAGGCCTGCGCAAAATATGCCCTGATCCCCACCAGTGTCATGAATTTTCTGGAGGGCACCCGCTTTACCAAGGCCAAACACGCCAAACAGCAGTCGCCCTACCGCCACCTGCTCAAGCCCAAGGCCGGCGGCATGGCGCTGGCGCTGAACGCCATGGGCGACAAGTTCCAGGCGATTCTGGATGTCACCATCGTCTACCCCGACGGAGCGCCCAGCTTTACCGACTTCCTGTTGGGCAAGGTGCGCCGCATCGTGGTGCGCGTGCGCACCCTGCCCATTCCCAAGCACCTGATGCAGGGTGACTACGCCCAGGACCCGGCCTTTCGCGAGGCCTTCTCGCAATGGGTGCAACAATTGTGGCGGGAGAAGGACGCGCAGATTGATGCCCTGCTCTCGCATTCAGCGCCTGCTGCCAAGAGATCAACCGCACCCACCGCTTAGATTGACGACCTTCGGAAATTTGGGGTCTACGGCCATTTGCGGGTCGTTGGCCTCTACCTAAATCCACCGTCAAACACCTATGCTTTGACTTGCATCAAGCCAGGACCGCAAGCTTAAGTGTCCAATGCCTTCATTTGCGAAAGGCCTCCCTGTAGCGCGACCTGATCGTTGCCGCCAATGGCGCGCCATGAGCGCCAAGCATCCGACCAATAGGCACATAAGGCCAATTCTATGACCCACCCCAACCGCGAACTGGCCACCCGGGATGTACGCTCAAGAATTGACAGAAGTGTTTGTGATGCCCTGCGGCGCTGCACCCATGATGCGCATGTCCGGATCAACCACCACCCTTTTTTGGCAGGCTTGACCCGACCGGGATACCCGATATTGAAATATCAGTCCTTGCTGTCCATGTACTGGGCACTCTACTCTGTGATCGAAGATCAAATCGAGTCTTTTCTTGCCGGCCATGACATCCCTTTCGAATATGAAGGCCGCCGCAAGAGGGCCTGGCTACTCGCCGACCTGACCCACCTGTCGCTGAATATGCATCAGCCCGACGGAGTTTGGTCCCAACTGCCACCGCTCCAACCTCTGGCAAACGTCGGCGCGCTGATAGGAACGTTGTATGTGATCGAAGGGGCGACATTGGGAGGACAAGTCATTTCCCGACACCTGCAAGACCAGATGGGTCTGCAGTCCAACAGCGGCGCACGCTTCTTCAATGGCTACGGAAATGCAATGACGACGCGCAGCAACTGGCAGCAGTTCTGCGACTTCGCCAACAGCATTGGTGAATTTCCTGCATTGCAGGGGTCTGCCGAGCAATCGGCGGTCTATGTTTTTGAACTGATTGAAAATCAGTTGGATATCTTGCATGCCCGGATCGCTCACTGACGCGCAGTATGAGCAATCACTGGAACAGGCCTTGAAGACCTGTGCAGACGAACGCATCCACCAAATTGGAAAGATACAACCCGTTGGCGTGTTGCTGGCGGTAGACCCGGCCGACCTCACGGTACGCATGGCCAGCGAAAATTTGGACCACATTTTTGCAACCACCGCCAACCTGGCCATAGGCCGACCATTGTCATCGGTAATAGGCGAACAGCAGGCCAGCACGATCAAGGAGCTGATTGCACAGGGGAATTGGCCTGCCAGCCTCATTTGCTCCATCGATATTTCCGGCCAAGATGGGGTGCGTCAGGCCGACGTTCACGTATTTCCTTCCGAAGACTTGATCTCCATAGAAATCGAGAAAGAGTCCTATGGTGGAGGTGATGTATTCCACCGCCAGTTTGTCCCCATAAGGGACCTCCTGTGGAAATTGGACGCCGAACAGGACGTACAGCGCTACAGCCAAGCCGTCGTTGAAGAGGTGCGCCTGCTCAACGGATATGACCGCGTCATGATGTACCGGTTTGACCCCAAATGGGACGGTGAAGTCATCGCCGAAAGCCTGGCGGACGGCGCGCAGTCCTATAGGGGCAACCACTTTCCAGCATCGGACATTCCACCGCAGGCACGCGCCCTGTACACGCGCAACCTCGTGCGTCTGATTGCCGACGTCGAGGACGACTCCGTGCGCATTGTTTCCGATGGCTCAGACACTGCGCCACTGGACTTGAGCCTGTCCTGGATGCGCAGCATGTCCCCGGTTCATGTTCAATACCTGCGCAACATGGGTGTACAAGCGAGCCTCAGCATATCGCTGGTGCAAAACAACCGCCTCTGGGGGCTGATTGCATGCCACCACCTGTCGGCAAAATACATCCCGCTCCGATCCCGCGAAATCATTGATTTCATTGGGCGTATGGTGTCACTGAAACTTGGCAATATGGAAAACCTGCAGCGCGGGTCTCTGCAGGACAAGATCCGGACACTGCTGCACAGCCTGACCGAGTCGATTCGCCAAACCAACAATCTGGACCAGGTCATAAAGACCTATCAGGAGGAATTCCTGGGGTTGGTCGGGGCCAGCGGCGCCGTCGTGTCGATCGGTGGTGCCTGGCATAGGCTCGGTCAAACGCCCTGCAATGACAGTCTGCACCAGTTGTTGCGCGTGCTACCTCCACACAGCGCGCAAGGTGTCTTTTGCTCTGACCGTCTGGGTGACCTTATTCCCATAGAAGGTCGCCAGGGGGACATCGCCAGGGGCATCATGGTGGCACCACTGAGTGCAAACATGAGCGACTTTGTCATGTGGTTTCGGCCCGGCATTCTTCGCACTTTGCGTTGGGCCGGTCGACCTCAAAAACAGATTTCGCGTGATGTCAGCGGCAGATTGCATATTTCTCCACGGCTGTCGTTTGAGACTTGGCTGGAGACCTATAACGACAAGTCAATGGCGTGGTCGCAGGTGGAGACGGACGCCGCCAGCACCTTGTCCATGGCATTGATCGAAGTACTGGCTCAAAAAGCACTCCAGTCCAGTGAAGCCAGTTACCGACTATTGGCCGAGAACTCCACCGACCTCATCGCCAGACTGAGTCCCGAAGGAGATGTTCTATTTGTGTCTCCAGCCAGCGTCAACCTGCTGGGGTTGAAGCCGTCCGACATGCACGGTAGAAACCTCGCTGAATGGATTGTGGATGCCGATCAGCCAAAGCTCGGTGAGGCTTTATCCAGTCTCATCGCAACAGGTCAACAATGCACAAACCTACTACATTGTCGACGCACCGACGGCCGCTTGATATGGATTGAGGCCAGTCTCAAGCGCGGCCCGGGTAGCAACGGAGCGGATGAAATTGTCGTCAATGCACGCGATGTCACGCAGCGCCACACCTACCAACTGGCTATTGAGGAGGTTCACCGCCGCAACAACCGCATCATGGATGCCGCAGGCGACGGCTTGTTGAGCCTGGATCCGCAGGGGCAAATTGTGTACGCCAATGAGTTGATGGGGCAAATGGTTGGACTGCCATCCTCCGAAATTTTGGCCCGACACTGCTGTGAACTGTTGTTTTGCGAAACGGACCCTGTGGTGGACCCACAGGCCTGTGTATTTTTGCAATCCATGCGGGATGGAGATACCCGTCAGGGGGTGATATCTCTGCGCCATGCAGTCAGCGGAGTGAGCACGCCCAGCAACTATATATGCACACCGTTGATGGAAGCAAAGACCGTGGTGGGTGCCGTTGTCGTATTCCGCATGGGCATTGCCTCAACGAAGGCGGATAGTGGACCATCGACCGATGTCATTCTCGAGCAGACCATCGAAGCGGTCATGGTGACCACGGCCAATGGTGTCATTACCAGCGTCAACCGGGCATTTTCAGAAATTACCGGCTTCAGCGCGGAAGAGGCCATCGGCCAAACGCCTCGGCTGTTGCGATCTGGCGTGCATACGCCCAATTTTTACCAGGAGTTCTGGGAAAGTCTGCAAACCCATCAGCGCTGGGTGGGTGAAATATGGAACCGCCGCAAGAACGGCGAGATTTATCCGCAGTGGGGTAGCGTGACGGCCATTGTGGACGCCAGCGGGAGTGCGCAAAATTATGTGGCGGTGTTCTCCGATATTTCGAAAGCCAAACAGGCGGAAGAAAAACTGTACTTTCTTGCCAACCACGATGCATTGACCGGCCTGCCTAACCGCATGCAGTTTCTGGATAGGCTGGGAAGTACCATCGAGCGCGCGCGGCGCAGTTCAACCCAGGTGTCCATTCTGTTCATTGATGTCGATCGCTTCAAGCTGGTCAATGACACGCTGGGACATGCTTCCGGAGACATCTACCTACAGTCCATCGCCGAACGCCTTCAGCGCATTTGTCGCAAACAGGACACGTTAGCCCGCTGGGGAGGCGACGAGTTTGTTATGGCCCTGGAGGGCGCGGGTGATGCCACCTCCATCAGTGCCACGATTGGCCGGCTTCAGCGCGAAATGAGCGATCCTATTGCATTGGAAAACCACCATCTGGTGCCGACACTCAGCATAGGCATCTGCATCTACCCGCAGGATGGCGCCTTACCCAGCGACCTGATCAAGGCGGCCGACGCCGCCATGTACCGCGCAAAGGATTTGGGGCGCAACCGCTTCGCCTTCTTCACTGAGGTCATGAGTCACGAAATCAGCGAAAAGTTCAATATCTCCGCCGAGCTGCGGCAGGCCATAGACGATGGTTCACTGTGCCTGCACTACCAGCCGCAAATCCAAGCAAAGAACGGGCGATTGGTTGGTGTTGAGGCATTGGTACGTTGGCAACACCCGACCCGTGGGCTTATACCGCCAGGCCAGTTCATACAGGTCGCAGAAGAGCTGGGCCTGATCGAGGACGTGGGCAACTGGGTATTGCAGGAAGCCATTATGCAGATGCAACAATGGAAAGCCCAAGGGGTCCCGATCCCACGCATTGCAGTCAATGTGGCGCCGGCACAGCTCAATGATGCCCTTGTCAAACGTGTCAGACATGCCATAACCAGCACAGCACTTGAGCCCCATTGCCTGGAGCTGGAAATTACCGAAGGCGCGCTACAAGCTGGCGAATCTGTCAAGCGCATACTCGAAGCGCTGCGTGGATTGCGGGTGTTGCTGTCCATAGACGATTTTGGCACTGGCTATTCATCGCTTTCCCATATCAAGAACTTCCCCATCACCTGCTTCAAAATCGACAAATCCTTCGTAGACGGTGTGCCGAAGAGTGAGCAGGATGTTGCCATCGTCAAAGCGATCCTGACGCTGGGCTCTAGTCTGCGGGTGGAAATTGTCGCGGAGGGGGTCGAGACCCAGGCTCAGTTCGACTTTCTGCGCGATGCCGGGGTCAATACGATCCAGGGCTACTTCTTCGCCAAACCGATGCCGGCACAAACGTTGGCAGAGTTCGCCCTGCACATGACGGCTGCGCCCCTCAATACCGACCACTATCGCCAGTCTTGATTTCGGCTGGCCCTTTTGTTGCGACTTCATCGCCAGGGTCCAACCGCCAGCACTCGGGTCAGTTTGTCCTTGCCCATGTAACGGTAAGCCAGACCGATCAGCCTTGCATCGGAAATATAAGCTTTGCCAAACTTCTTGGCCTTCAGGGCTTGGACAACCACATACCGTATAGTTTCGTGTGCCTGTCACTTTATTGAAATAACATGAAACTTGGTCCTGGTATCTCACTCGTTTTGCTGCTGGCTGGGCCAGCTTGGCCGAGCGTCGCTGCGGACCATTATTGGAATTGCACCAGGCCGGACGGCACCAAGTACGCAGATGCAAGTGCGTGCGACAAGGGCGATACTGGGGCGAAGGTTTTGAAGGGCAATTCAGCACCACTTTCCGACACAAAACCCAATTCCCTGGAATTTGCGGTTTGCCCCACCAATCCGGCCAATTGCCTGCAGCCGGACTATGGTGTGACGCAAGGCAGCCCCCGCGTACAGGCTATCGCCCAATTCCTTCGTAAAAAACAATGTGCATTTCTGGACAGATTCCCGGAGCGCTGCCAGCCGCCACGTTGAAGCTGCGCCACACCGGTGACTGAACAAGCGCGAGACTAGAAGCTCTTCCTGGTCACTTTTTTGTGCACATCGTTCACCATCATCAAGGCAGCTGAGCCGTAGTATTTGTGGTATTCGGCGACCATTTCGCCCTTGATGATGACAGGGTCCGTCGCCACCAACGCCCGGGCTTCTTCAATGTCTTCCACGGCGAAGATGAACAGCCCCCGCCATCCATCCACCCCATCAAACGGGCCGGCCAGTGCGAGCTTCTTTTCACTTGCCAGACGGCCCATATTGGCGAAATGCCCTTTGAACATCTCATCCCGTTCGGGCCCGGCAGGCACCTTGTTGGGCCCCGTTTTCAGCACGACGAGCACGTAGTTCTTCATCCCTCGCTCATCCGCCGTGAGCTGCTTGGCCAGCTCTGCGTCAAAAGCTGGTTTCGCAGCCTCCGGTGCAGACTGTCCATACGAAGGTGCACCGACAGCAAGCGTTGCCGCCGCGCACACCGTCAATCTGACCAACATGGATCGCATACGGACCTCCGCGCCTACTTGCGCAAAACAATGTGCAACAGCGCGCACGCGTCTTCGATTCCGGTCAGGCTGTGCACAACGCCTCCGGCCAGATACAGCATCTCGCCCGACGCCAGCGTCTGGCTTGCGCCATCGCTATCAAAGGCAATGGAACCCGCCAGGCACTGCACCGTGATGTCGCCCGCTACCTTATGAGCCGGCATGGATTTGCCCTTGGGCAGCACCAGGCGGATGACTTCAAGCTCGCTGGTCTTGAAAATCGCTACGGTCTGCCGGTCGCCTGGCATGTTGGCGCAGGGCAGAACACTCACCGGTTGACCCGAAATTGCATGTTGAATCGCCATGGTGCCACCTCCTTGACCGGCTGCTGATGTGCCAATGTTTGCGTCTGCACTATAGACCGTCTGGGGATGATTGGCCAAACACATTCAGACAGATCGGGTTTTCCCGGTACCAGCCTTCGCAGTTTGTGCGTTCTCATGTCCAATGTGCATTTCGCGCCGTCCAACCCAGCCCACCGGAGACATCCATGCCAACAAAACAACGTCTTGCCATAGTCCTGGCCTGCGCCGCGGCCTTCGCCACCCTGCCCGCTGCCGCGCAAACCGCGCCGGAAGTGACGCTGGCGCGGCTGGACTGCGGCACGCCGGTGCTCAACATCGTTGCCCGCTTCAACGACACCTGGGCCTTCACCGACAACAAGGTGCTGTTCACCTACAGCTGCTACCTCATCCGCCATGGCGATGACTACCTGCTGTGGGACACCGGCCATGCCATGACCGCCGGGGCACCAGCGCCCAAGGTCAGCATCGTGGACCAGTTGGCCCAGATCAGCGTCAAACCCGAGCAGATCAAGTACGTGGGCATAAGCCACTACCATGCCGACCACACGGGCCAGGTAGCGTCGTTTCCCGGCGCGACCGAGCTGATCGGCAAGGGCGACTGGGACGGCATCACCGCCAACCCGCCGATGGCCGG